>NZ_JBHSBC010000020.1:0-62350 GCF_042650425.1 Streptosporangium jomthongense
GGAGGATCTCGCGGCGCAGATCGACCCCGAATTCGTCTTCGGGCCCACACGAGTGTCCCTCCAGCGCTAGCTGGAGGTCGATCGGGCCCGGCCTAGTGTCTGTAAGTTCCCTTCTGAGAGGAGAAGGCAGCATGTCGCTGACCGTTCCGAACGAGCTTCTCGACCAGGCGAAGGCAGGAGAGGTGGACGACGCGACGTTCGTCGCCTGTGTCCGTGACTCCCTGCCATATGCATGGACGCTCATCAGTGACCTGGTGGGGGAGCGTGAGCGCACCGGCGCCGAGTTCACCGACAACACCGTCCCGCCGCCGGACGAGGCCGCCCGCGGCCAGCTCCTGCGCTGCCTCGCCAGCGACTCCATGCGCGGCGCGCTTGAGCGTCACTTCGGGGTGAAACTGGCCTTCCAGAACTGCCACCGGGTCGCGGTCTTCGACCCGGCGGCCGTCAAGGCCCACGCCGAGTTCATCACCGCCAGGTCCCAGATCCTCAACCAGAGCCCCGAACTCGTCGACTGCTGACCCCTCCCGCCCTCGTCAAGCCGCACCCCGGCCTGACGAGGGCGCTTTCCCATTCCTGACGCGGGGCAGCACCTCAGCCCCCAGCCGTCTGATCGTTTCGAGGGTTCGCTCCCGTGAGCCCGCCCCCTCGACCATGAGGATCAGGTGGCCGAGCCCCGTCTTGTTGACGGTCCGTTCGATCCGCTCGACGCAGAGGTCGGCCGAGCCGACCGGGTGCGTCCGGCAGAGAAAGTCCACGTAGTCCGCGATGTCACGGCGCGGCGTGGGGCGCCCGTCAACGGGCACGTACCCCGCGAGCCCCGGCCCGAGCCAGCCCGGCATCGCCGCCCTCAACTCCGCGACGGCCTCCCGCGTCGAGTCCGCCACATGCCCGACCACCGCCGCCACATGTCCAGGGCCCTCACCGTCCCAGGCCTCACCACACCCTTGATCCCCATCGCCATGGGCCTCACCACGCCCCAGGTCCCCGCCTCCACGGACACCACGATGCCCTGGATTCCCGTCGTCACAGCCGCCACCCCGGGCGCCGCCCCCAGCGCCGTAGGCCTCGCCGTACTCCCGCAGCAGCCCGGCCTTCCCCTCGTCGTCGAGGTGCATCCCCAACAGCATCGGCAGCCCCCGCCCGGCGGCCAGTGCGACCGTCCCCGGCGAGGTGCACGCCACGACCGGCCTGAGTCTGGCGGCCGGGACCATCGGTACCTCCCGGAACCGGAAGAACTCCCCGTCCGCACGGACCGTGTCCTGCCCGAGGGCCGCGCACAGCAGGTCGAGCGACTCGGGAAACCCCCGCTCGAACCTGGGCAGCCCCGTCCCGAACACCTCAAGCTCCATCCAGGGACCGCCCCGCCCGACCCCGAGCGTGAACCGCCCGCCGGAGACCTGGTCCAGGATCGCCGCCTGTTCGGCCAGCTCAACGGGGTGCCGCGTCGACAGTACGCTCACCGCCGTCCCCACCCCGATCCGGTCCGTACGGCCGAGCGCGACCCCCGCCAAGGTCACCGCCGAGGGGCACACGCCGTACGACATGAAGTGGTGCTCGGCGATCCACGCGTCGTCGAAGCCTGCCTCCTCGGCGGCGACCACCGCCTCGACCGTGTCCCGCAACACCTGTCCCGGCTCCCTGCCGGGGAATCCGGCCGCGATGAGGAAGATCCCAACCCGCATGCTGCCCACCATGCGCCACCGCCCCCCGACAGAAAAGGGCATATCCCCCTTCCCTCCGCGTACCCGGCCCGACAAGGTCTGGGGCGACAAGGCTTACGGTTTCCGCGCGAACCGCGCCTACCTGCGCAGACGCCGGATCACCTGAGCTACTCCGGAGAGGACGGCAACCGCAAGAACCTCGGCTCCCGTGAAGGCAGGCCGCCGAAGATCGACTCATCCCCGCGCGGTGCCGGCGTTTTCCCGGCAGGCCCTGGCGCGCGACCTCCACGAAACCAGCGAGTGCCACAATGCCGCGCGACCGGTGGGAACAATGCCATTGACGGCCACTTCGCCCCCTTCATGTTGATATGAGCGAGTCGAAGGATTACGAAGTGGCCCTCTTCTGTCACATGGAACTCACCCGCCCTGGACGTGGACCGGACGACCCGCCTCAGCCGAGCAGGGCCCGATGGCGCGCCCCCGCGGAAACATCGGCGGTTCGACCCCACCAGCCGGGCGGCCCGTCAGCGTGCGGTCTTCCCGCCGCAGAACACCTCCTTGAGGAGCCTTTCCACCACCCTCGGGTACAGCGCCGCCGGATCGACCGCGGCGTCCCCGGTGGTGAGTGAGGCGGTCAGGGTCTTCCTGCCGTCAGGTGAGCTGTACATCAGCGCGCCGTAGCCCGCCGGAGGGCTGCCGTTGTGCTGGTAGACGATGCCGCCACAGCCGGGGCCCAGGTCCTGTACCCACAGTCCGAGGCCGTAGCCGAGATCGCCGTACGGCTTGCGCATCTCGGCCAGCAGCGGGGCCGGCAGGAGCTTGCCGCCCATCAGCGCGGAGATGAACGTCTGGAGATCTTGGGTGGTCGAGATGAGGGCTCCGGCGCCGGCCAGCAGGGAGGGGTTCTGGCGGGAGACGTCGACCACCTTCCACTGACCGCCTTCCTGGTAGCGGAAGTAGCCGTGGGCGTACGGTCCGGGGAGCTGTGTGCGGTCGCCCGGTATCACGGTGTTTCGCATACCGAGGGGCCTTAAGATGCGGCGCCGCATCTCCTCGGCGTAGGAGTGGCCGGTGACCTTCTCGATCAGCAGCAGGGCCAGCGTGTAGTTGGTGTTGGCATACCTTTGGTCTGTTCCCGGTTCGAATCGGGGCTTCTTGGACAGTGCCAGGCGGAGCAGTTCCTCGGGCCGGTAGCTGCGGAAGCGGTTGGCCAGCCACTCCTCGCCGTGGCCGGGGATGCCTGGCTCCCATTGCCCGTTGGCGTCGAAGTCGCCGGTGTAGTTGAACAGTCCGGTGGTGTGGCGCAGCATCATCCGTACGGTGATCCGCTGGTCGAGTCCTAGTTCGGGCAGGTGGTCGGCCACCGGATCATCGAGTTCGATCTTGCTCTCGGCCACCAGTTGCAGCACCAGGGTCGCGGTGAGGGTCTTGTTGACGCTGCCTGCCCAAAAGCGTCCGTTTGTGGGAGGTCTGGCGGTCTGGCCGAGCTTGCGTACGCCGGCGCTGTCGGCCCAATCGCCTTGTTCGTCGTGTACGCGCAGCTGTACTCCGGCCAGGCCTAGGTCGGCAAGGTCCTGGAGGGCCTTTTGCAGCCGCGGGCGGTCTTGCCCGGTGCCGGCGCCGTGTGCGGCCTGGCTGCGTGCGGCGGCTGCCGCGGGTGCGACGGTCCCGGTCAGGAGGGCGGCCGCCAGTGCTGTGGCCGTCAGTGTTGCGGCCGCCGCACGTCGGCGGATGCACGGTGTTCGGGTCGCGTTTTCGGCCGGGCGAGGGGTTTTGTTCATGACCATTCCTCAAATTCACGATAGTACGTGTTTCGTGCGGATCAAAAGCTATGTTGCATTCGAAATTCGGTCAACCTGATGCGGCGCATAATCCCAGGTAAACGGCGATAAATTGACGCAATGACACTGCACCCGAATGCAAGGGGGCGTTGCAATGAATGCCGCCGAAGGCAATACTGGCGCCATGCCAGGAGGACGATTGACCCAGCAGGACCGCGAGCGCATCGCAGCTGGCCTCGCCGACGGGCTCTCCTATGGTGAGATCGCCAGGAGGCTCAACCGGCCGACCTCGACGATCACCCGCGAGATCGGCCGCAACGGCGGCCCCGGCGGCTATCGGCCCCAGCAGGCCCACCAGGCGACGACCCGGCGGGCCCGGCGCGGCACACCGGCGCCCCCACGCCCGGCCGGATCACTGAGCGGCGCGATGGAGGACGAACTCGTCGAGCTGTCGGTCAAAACCGGACTGCCCAGGACGAGCGCCCGCGTACACATCGACCTTCTGCTGTCCCAGGACGGCAGACGCACCGCGGCTGAACTGGCCAACAGGCTGAAGATCAGCCCGGCCACCGTCTCCGTCGCCGTCAATTTCCTGATCCAACTGGGATTCCTCCGGCGCGAGCGCGACCCCCGGCGACGACGCGACGTCTACGTGGTCGACGCCGACGCCTGGTACAACTCGGTCGTGACCGGTAGCCGCCAGACGCTCCAGACGGTGCGGGCCGCCAAGGTGGCGGCTCAGGCCTACGAGCTCGACAGTCCCGTGCGGGAACGACTGACCAAAGCGGCGGCGTTCCTGGAACAGGTCAGCCTCGACGTGATCGAGGCCGCCGACCGCCGGCGCGACCTTCTGACGTGACCGACCCTCGCTCGGATCACCTGATGAGCGCGCGGACCAGGTCCCGGTCGTCAGGGCACGGAGACGGAGATGGGCACGGCCTATCCGAAAAGCCCGAGCTGACCTTCCCCCGCCAGCGGGTTCCGGTGCCTCTTGAGGTGGCGCCAGCGAGGGAGGTCGTCCAGGTAGGACCAGGACAGGCGGTGGTGTTCGGTGGGGCCGAGGCGTTCCAGGGCCTGTTGGTGGATCGGCGAGGGGTAGCCCGCGTTGTCGGCGAAGCCGTACTCCTCGACACCGGCCAGAGAGGCCATGTAGGCGTCGCGGCGGACCTTGGCCACCACCGAGGCCGCGGCGACCGAGACGCAGGACAGGTCTCCCTTGATCTCGCACCGGACCGGCCAGGGTGCCCCGAGATAGTCGTGTTTGCCGTCGAGGATGACCACGTCGGGCCGGACGGGCAGTTCGGCCAGGGCCCGGCCCGCCGCCCTGCGCAGTGCCTCGGTCATGCCGAGTTCGTCGATCTCGGCGTGGGTGGCCTCGCCGTAACCGACGCCGACGGCCCAGGTGACGATCTCGTCGAACATGGCGGTACGGCGGGCCGGGGTGAGCATCTTGGAGTCGGTCAGTCCGGCGGGCGGCTCGGACAGGTCGGTGACCACCGCGCAGACCGCGACGGGTCCGGCCCAGGCGCCCCGGCCGACCTCGTCGATCCCGGCGACGGTCTTCGACCCGTTGCCGGACAGCAGCCGTTCGAGCGCGTATGTGGGAGGCATGGCTGAAGACGTTACCGTTCGGCCAGCCGGACGGCGGCCAGGTCGTCGACCAGCATCCGGGCGGCCACGTGTACGGCCCGCAGGGTGACGGAGACGGCGGGCCGGTTGACGCTCGACGCGCGGGCGACGGCATGGACGACGCGGCTGACCGGATCGCCGGGGAACTCCCGCACGACGATCCCCCTGACCCCGGCGGCCAGGGCCAGGGCCGGGACGGCCGCGATGCCGATGCCCTTGGCGACCAGGCCGAGGATCGTCCCCAGCCCCTCGAACTCCCACGGCACCGGCTGGGCCCCGCCGAAGTCGGCCAGCATGCGGTCGACGGCCAGCCGGGAGGGTTCGCCGTCCGGGGTGGCCATCCACGGCTCGTCACGTAGTTCGCGCAGGTCGACGGGCTCGTCGAGGGAGGCGAGCCGGTGCCTGCGCGGCACCACGAGCACCAGTGGGTCGTGCAGCAGCGGGAAGACCCGCAGCGTGTCCGTCTCGCGCACCCTGCCGTACCAGTCGTCGACCAGCGCGATGTCCACCTCGCCCGACCTGACCTCGCGCATCCCCCGTCCTGAGCGTCCCTGACCCATCCGCAGGGTCAGCGCGGTGTGCCTGCGCAGCGTCCTGGCGAGGGCGGGCGCGAAGGCGACGGCGGCGGTGGGGAAGGCGGTCACGGTGACGCGCCCCGACGGGGTTCCCTGGTGGGCGGACAGGTCCGACTCCGCGTTCTCGACCATCGCCAGGATGCGCTGGGCGTGCTCGACCAGGCGGCGTCCGGCGTCGGTGAGCTCGGCGCTGCGCGCGGAACGGTCGAGCAGCACGGCTCCGGCCTCCCGTTCGAGGGTCGCGAGCTGCTGGGAGACCGCGGACGGGCTGTAGCCGAGGGAGGCCGCCGTCGCGGCGATGCTCCCTCTCCTGGCGAACTCACAGATCACCACAAGCCGACGAAAATCAAGCATCGGACTTCCTTACGCCCACCCACACCAACCAGTGCTTGTTCCGATGCCTGCATCCCATCACGCTTGGGAACGTTCCGCATTGATCGGAAAGGGACACTGATGAACGTGACGCTTTCCGCCACGCTGGCGGCGAACGAGGACATCGAACGAAGACGGCGCGCCGGTGAGCGGGTGCTCCACCTGGCCTTCGGTGAGGCGGGTCTGCCCGTTCATCCGGCGCTACGCGAACGGCTGGCCGCCGCCTCCGAGCACAACGGGTACGGCCCGGTCGCGGGGATCACGCCGCTGCGCGAGGCAGCGGCGGGCTACTGGGACAGGCGTGGCCTGCCGACGGACCCCGACCTGGTGGTCTGCGGCCCCGGGAGCAAGCCCCTGCTGTACGGCCTGCTGCTGGCGATCGGCGGTGACGTCGTGCTGCCGATGCCGAGCTGGGTGAGCTACGCCGCCCAGGCCGACCTGGTCGGGGCCCGTCCACTGCCGGTTCCCGCCCCTCCTGGCGAGGGCGGGGTGCCCGATCCCGACCGGGTCGCCTCCGCCGTACTGCACGCGCGGGCGCGGGGGCGTGACGTCCGTTCCATCCTGCTCACGCTGCCGGACAACCCGACCGGCACGCTGGCCTCCCCGGCCACGGTCACCCGGCTGGCGAGGATCGCCCGTGATCTCGGTCTGATCGTCATCTCCGACGAGATCTACCGCGATCTCCTGCACGATCCGGCGACCGGCTTCGTCAGTCCCGCCGACGTCGCCCCCGAGCGCACGGTGATCACCAGTGGGCTCAGCAAGAGCCTGGCCCTGGGCGGCTGGCGGATCGGCGTGGCCAGGCTTCCCTCCGCCGAGCTGCGTGACCGGCTGCTCGCGGTGGCCAGTGAGATCTGGTCGAGTCCGGCGGCGCCCGTCCAGCGGGCCGCGGCCTACGCCTACACCGAGCCCGCCGAGATCGTCGAGCGGATCGACCTGAGCAGGCGGCTGCACGGCACGGTCGCGCGGGCGGTGCACGACAGGCTCGTCCGGGCGGGAGTGCGGACCGAGGCGCCGCTCGGCGGTTTCTACCTCTATCCCGACTTCGCCGGACATGACTTCACAACCTCCGCCGAACTGGCCGCGGCGCTGCTCGACCGGCACGGGGTCGGGGTGCTCGCCGGACACGTCTTCGGCGACGACGTCAGGGCCCTGCGGGTGCGGGTGGCGACGAGCCTGCTGTACGGCGAGACGACCGAGCGGCGACTGGCCGCGTTGCACGCCGCCGACCCGCTGGAACTGCCCTGGATCTCGGCCGCGCTCGACCACCTGAGCGAGGCCCTGACCGGCCTGGCGGGGGCCCGGCCGGCACCCGGTGGACGCCGTGTTTCCGGCGCCGTTCCCAGCCCCGTGACGGGCTGATCTTTCAGGAGATCACTTTAAGGAAACTTTACCCCGTGAGCAGGCACATCCGGGATAGCATCCGCATGCTCTGACCTGCGATTTCACCCCTCCGAGCAGGGGGCACCAGGGGCTTAACCAAGATGTCTTGTGTCATTTGGCACCAGGCATGCCTGTCAGCCCCCATCATGTGCTCATGCCCGCTTTTGTCACCCTGTCCGGGCGCTCCGTGCGCCTGGAACCGCTCAGCCTCGCGGTGGTCGACGACCTCGTCACCGCGGCGAGTGAGGACCGTTCTACTTACGCCTTCACTCGCGTTCCCCAAGGCCGGGAAGAGATGGTCTCCTACGTGGAGGCCGCTCTGGCTGAGCAGGCGGAGGGCCGCACGTTGCCCTTCGCCGTCCGGTGGCTACACACCGACCGCATAGTCGGTGCCACCCGCCTCATGCACCTGGAGTACTGGCAGGGCCCCATGCCCTGGCCGCCGGGTGCGCGTGGAGCGGTGGGCGAGGTCCCGTCCGTGGCGGACATCGGTTACACCTGGCTGGCCGCCTCGGCCCAGGGCACGGGTGTCAACCGGGAGAGCAAGTACCTGATGCTCTCGCTCGCCTTCGAGACCTGGCAGGTCCACCGCATCACGCTCAAAGCCGACGTACGCAACGCACGATCCCGGGCCGCCATCGAGGCCCTCGGCGCACACCTCGACGGTGTGCGGCGGGCGGAAACCCGAGGCGCCGACGACACGGTCCGAGATACCGCGTACTACTCGATCCTGAGCGGCGAGTGGCCTGCCGTACGAGAACGGCTCCACACGCGACTCGGCCTGTTCGAGGCGGCGTGACGGAGCCCCATCACTTCCGATGAACCATGGAACAAAAGGCCCGCCCGGAGTTCCGGGCGGGCCCGATGTTCGTCTTCCCGGCCTTTTCCAAGGCCGCCCCGATGACCTCATCGTCCGTCAGGCGTCACTCGTCGTCATCGGCCTCGTAGATGTAGTTCCACCGGCCGCAGGAAACGCGCTGGGCCCCGGGCCGTTCCCAGTAGCAGACCCGGACCTGGACGTTGTCGACGTCCTCCTCGGAGAAGTGGAAGGACCGGTAGCCGGACGAGACGCACTGCCTGGCCCAGTCGTAGGACTCGTCGCCGTCGGCGTTCTCGAACTTGACCTGGACGTAGCCGCACAGCCGCCACGGACTGTTCTTGTCGTAGAGGCGCCCCTGGACGTGGACCTCGGAGCCGTCGTCCCACACCTGGCCGTTGGCCTTGGCCCGGGAGCCGTTGCGGTACTTGGAGTAGTAGGAGCCCCAGAAGTCGACGTCGAGGGCACCGGCGGTCGCGGTGCCGGTCGTCGCGGCCGAGGCCGAGGAGGTCAGCGCCGGGACGCCGACCGCGAGGACGGCGGTCGCCGCGGCGACGCCGAGCAGGCTGCGGATGGTGCGGTTCATGGTTCCTCTCCCAGAGGGCCGGACTTCCCGTTCCTTGGTGGAAGTCATGACCCATTGATAGGACGAGGTCCCTGCACCGCGCTTACAGCGCCTTTATCGACGCCTGCAGACGATTGAATCAACGCCTGCAACCTGGTGAAACACCGGGCATGACCGCCCCCGTATGGGGCCATGCCCGGCATGTCACAGCATCCGGGAAGCGGTTCAACGCCCGATTGACGATGAATCAACACCAGGGTTAACGAGTGGGCGGTTTCCTGTGGTGACAGCATTGCAGGACCTATCATTTCGGTGGTAAGGCTTTTTCTTGAGGGCGGAGATCCAGGAAATGGCTGCTCACAGCAGCGAAGAGGGGTTGCGCTTCGCCTTGCTCGGCCCCGTCCAGGCCTGGCGTGACGGCGTCGAACTCGACCTCGGCACGCCGCTGCAACGCTCCATCCTGACGATGTTGCTGCTGCGTGAGGGCAGGGCGGTCACTCCCACGGAGATGATCGACGCGGTCTGGGGCGAGGACGCGCCGCCCAGGGCTCTCGGCGCGCTGCGCACCTACGTCTCGCGGCTGCGGGCCGTCCTGGAACCGGGCAGATCCCCCCGGACCCGCCCGGAGCTTCTCACCTCGGTCGGCCGTGGATACGCTCTGCGGCTGAACGACGTCACCCTCGACCTGACGCAGTTCGAGCGGGGTGTCCACGAGGCCGAGACCGCCCGCCGTACGGGAGACGGCAGGGGGGCGGCGGAGAGTCTGCGCGCCAGTCTGGAGCTGTGCACCGGGGAACCGCTGGCCGGGGCCGTCGGCCCCTACGCCGAACACCAGCGCGGCAGGCTCGTCGAACGCAGGATGAGCGTCGTGGAGACGCTCATGGACCTGGACCTTGAGCTCGGCAGGCACGCCGACGTGGTCTCCGAGCTGGTCGCGCTGACCGCCGACCACCCGCTGCGGGAACGGCTGCGCGCCCAGCTGATGCTGGCCTACTACCGGTGCGGCAGGCAGGCCGACGCCCTGGCCGTCTTCGCCGAGACCCGGACCGCGCTGATCGACGAGCTCGGCATCGAGCCGGGGCCCGAGCTGACCACCCTGCACCGGCGCATCCTCTCCGGCGACCCGGCTCTCGTGCCCGCGCGTGCCGCCGTCTCCGTGCCCGAGGAGCGTACGGCCCCGCCCGAGCCGACCGAGGTCGAGGTCCCCGAGCTGCCCCGTCCCGCGCAGCTGCCCGCGGCCGTCAGTGACTTCACCGGCCGCCGTCACGTCGTCGCCAGGCTGCGCACCCTGCTGTCGCAGGCGGGTTCCGACGGTGTGCCGGTCGCCGCCATCTCCGGCATCGGCGGCGTCGGCAAGACGGCCCTGGCGGTGCACCTGGCGCACACCATGCAGGACCTGTTCCCCGACGGTCAGCTCTACGCCGACCTGCGCGGTTACGGCGACGAGCCGGCCGCGGCCGAGTCGGTGCTCGCGGCGTTCCTGCGCGGGCTCGGCCTGCCCCCCGACGTCATTCCCGACGGTCTGGCCGAGCGGGCGGCGCTGTACCGCTCGCTGCTGGCCGAGCGGCGGATGCTCGTGCTGCTCGACAACGCCCGTGACGCCGCCCAGGTCGGTCCCCTGTTGCCCGGCACGACGGGCTGCGCGGCGATCGTGACCAGTCGCCCCAAGCTCGCCGACCTGCCCGCCGCCAGGCTGGTCGATCTGGACGTGATGGAGTCCGACGAGGCGTTGTCGCTGTTCGCCACGGTCGCGGGCGCCGACCGGGTGGCCGCGGAGCGCACGGCCGCCATGGAGGTGGTCGCCGCCTGTGGTTTCCTGCCGCTGGCCGTACGGATCGTCGCGGCGCGGCTGGCGGCCAGGCCGTCGTGGACGGTCGCCTCGCTGGTGCCCAGGCTGGCCGACGAGCGCCGCCGCCTCGACGAGTTGCGGGTGGGCAACCTCGCCGTCGAGGCGACCTTCGCCCTCGGGTACGGCCAGCTCGCCCCACCCCAGGCACGGGCCTTCCGGCTGCTGTCGTTGCCCGGCGGTCCCGACATCTCCGTCGGGGCCGCCTCCGCCGTCCTCGCGCTGAACCCGACGGAGACCGAGGACATCCTTGAGTCCCTGGTGGACGCGAGCCTGCTTGAGGCGCCCGCGCCGGGGCGTTACCGCTTCCACGACCTGCTGCGGCTCTTCGCCCGCCGTACGGCGGAGCGCGGTGCGGACGCCGAGGCGGGCGGGCCCGCGCTGCGGCGGCTGCTCGACTTCTATCTGGCGTCGGCGCAGTCGGCGCACCGGCTGGCCTACGACGGCAGCACGCTCGCCGAACAGCTCTCGGTGACCGGCCCCGGCCACACGTTCGCCTCCGCCGACGAGGCCGTGGCGTGGCTGTCGATCGAGGCGGAGTCGCTGTTCGCGGCCATCGCCCAGACGACCGCTCAGGCGGCGGCCCAGACGACGGCCCAGACGACGGCCCAGGCGTTGCTGCCGGCGGCCGACCTGCTGCTGGCCATGGAGCCGTTGCTTGAGTCCGGCAGCCACGCCCGTGAGTTCGAGCGGCGGGCCAGGGAGACCCTGGCCGCCGCCCAGCGGTTCGGCGCGCCCTCCAGCGAGCTGCGCTGCCGCTACGTGCTGGGCAGGGTGCTGTTCGGCGCGAATCGGCTGGTCGAGGCCCGCAAGGAGTTCGAGGCCTCGCTCGGCCTTGCGGTCGAGGGCGACCGCATCGTCAGCGGCGAGGTGCTCAACGCGCTGGCCGTCGTCGCGGGCCGTCAGCGCCGTCACCAGGAGGCGCTCGCCCTGTTCGACGCGGCCCGCGAGGTCTTCAGGGAGATGGGCGCGCCGGGAGGTGAGGCCCTGACGCTCAGCTACTCGGCCAGGGACCACCTCTTCCTCGGCCAGGCCGAGGAGGCGATCGCCGCCGCGGAGCAGGGGCTGACCATCTTCACCGAGATCGGCTCAAGTCCGGGCACCGCGCGGGCGCGCTACCACCTGGGGATGGTGCTGTCCCGGGTGGGACGGCTCAACGAGGCGGTGCACCACCACGCCGAGTGCCTGGCCTTCTTCCGCACCAGCGGACAGCGGGTGTGGGAGCAGCGCGTCTGCTCACGGCTCGCCGAGACGTTCATCACGGCCAACCGCTTCGGGGACGCGACCCGGCACGCGGAGCAGGCACTGGCGGTCAGCGTCGAGATCGGCCACCCGTACGGCGAGGCGCTGTCGCTGTGGGTGCTAGGCAGAGCGCTCGCGGGGCAGGGTGACATCCGGCGCAGCCGTGACTGCCTTCAGCGGGCGCACGACATCTTCGACAGGCTCGGCGCCCCCGAGGCCGCGGACATCCGCGCTCTGCTCGACCGTGACCCCGTCGGTAACTGACCACGACACGTCATACAGGTCGTACAGATCGTCGTCGAGCCGTGTCATCCAAAAGTGGTTGATCACTGGAATTCCCGTCGCTCTGGAACCTGAGATCGGATGCGGGGCGCCCGGCCGGCCGTCTGGCCGTCGAAGACGCGTTAGGGGGCCCGGTCATCCGGTGCGTCTTCGACGACCGGCCGCCTCACTGTGACGACCGGCCGGACTCGGCGTGGTCCCTTACCCCCCGGGTCCACGCCGTGCCCACGTCCAGAGCATCCCTTCCGGCGGTCAACATCGGATCAACAACCGATCGGTGGGGACATCCAGGGATATGCACAGCCTGTGGATAATCAGGGGGTCGATATGTGGAAAAATCCCTCGGCGATCAACGGGCGGAGCGCTTCGGGAGCACGAACCAGCAGGTCATCGGCGTCCTGGCCGGTGAGTTCCGCGATGGCCGCCAGCAGCGGGGCCAGTGGATAATCACCGTCACAGACCCCCGCCAGGGCCGCCTCGACCGTTCCCACCTGGGTGGCGCGGCGCAGCCCCCGCGTCTGCCTGAGCACGATCCGCGACGGGTCCTCGGCGCCGGGCGGCCCCGTACGCTCCTCGGCCACGCCCTCGGCCAGTGCGAGCCGGGCACCGAGCAGTTCCTCGTCGGTGAGACGGTGGGCCAGGCCGACCGAGGCCAGCACCTCGTCCACGTAGCCGCCGACCGGCAACTCGACCCGCTGCCCCAGTTCCTCGACCCTGACCACCGGGTCGAGGCTGCCGGAGTCGTGCAGCGTGATCCAGCCGAAGCCGATCCCGGTGACCTTCATGGTCTCGAACCAGTCGAGCCAGTCGTCGTAGAGCTCCCGGTAACGGGGGGTGCCCTGCTCGGCGGCGTCCCTCAGCCACAGTTCCGCGTACTCGGCCGGGTCCTGCACGTCCCGCTGCACCACCCAGCCGTCGCAGCCGGTCCCCGCGAGCCATCCGCCGACCCGGTCACGCCAGTCCTCTCCGTCGACGTGCAGCCAGTTGGCCAGCAACTGGCAGGTGCCGCCCGGGGAGAGGAAGCGGGGGGCGAGCCGTACGAGGTCGCGGCAGAAACCGTCGGCCTCGAAGCCCGACTCCCGGTAGGTGAACCGGCCCCGAGGGGAGATCACGAACGGCGGGTTCGAGACGACCAGGTCGAACCGCTCCCCCTCGACGGGCTCGAACAGCGACCCCTGCCTGGCCTCGACGCCCTCGATCCCGGACAGCGCCCAGCTCAGCCGGGCCATCCTGAGCGCGCGGGGATTGACGTCGGTCGCCACGACCTCCTCCGCCCGGCCGGCCAGGTGCAGCACCTGCACACCGCACCCGGTGCCGAGGTCGAGGACGCGCCCGGCCGGGCGGCGCGAGACGAGCTGGGCCAGGTTCGCCGACGCCCCTCCCGCACCGACGACGTGGTCCTCGCGCAACGCGGGATCGCCCGGCCTGACCTTGCGGTCGGAGACGACGTAGCCACCCGTCTCCCACGGCTGCAGGTGCACCGCCGCGCTGACCAGACCGTCCTGTACGGTCACCAGCCCGCCCTCGGCGAGCGCCTCGACCGGGAGCCATTCCGGCGCCTCGACCGGCACTCCGAGCCACCACAGCCGGATCAGCGTGCCGAGCGGGTCGCCGTCGCGGGTGACGCGCAGCGCGGGTGTCGTCTCCTCACGGGAGAGCGCGGTCGCGGCGACCGTGCCGAGGCGGTCGCGGACGCCGTCGACGGTGTAGCCGGTTTCGAGCAGCAGCTCTCTGAGACGGGCGGGAAGATCTCTCACCCGACCATCCTCCCGCAGCCCTCCCAGCCGGGGGTGACCCGATCGTTGCAGACCGCCGTAAGCGTTCTGCAAGCACGGCACAAGTGGGAGACGGTACCAATGAGGAGTCGCTCCACCCGTCCTGAGGTTTCCGAGATGTTGATCCCCTGTTTCGCCTGTGAGTCCCGTTTCCGGCCCGACGAGTACTTCCGCGCCTGCCACGACTACAACCGTGGCCGGGACATGGTCGCGTGGACCTGCCCGAGGTGCGGCAACCGGGACGAGTTACGGGTCCTGCCGGGCGAGCTGGGCTTCGGATACTCCGCGAACGGCGGACACGGCGGGTTCGACGTCAGCGACCGGGTCCGCGTGCCCGGTCTGCGGCGACGACGCCAGGACCTGCGGCTGGACATCTCGCTGGACGAGAAGGTCTGGCGGGTGCCAACCCGGCTACGGCAGCTCGCGGGAGCACGCTGAGACCGCTCCGGCCCGGACGAACCCCCGGACTCCGGGCCGGAGCTCTCAGACGCCCGAAAACCGGGGCTCTCACGGACGACGGCGCCGGGCGGCGCGGGGCCGTGGGCGGCGGGTGACGGGTGCGGCGACGGGGGCCAGGTGGGCGAAGCCGTACGGTCAGGCGGGGGCGGGACGCTGGCGCAGGCTGTGCCAGGCGGCCTCGCACAGGCCCGCGATCTCCTCGGGCGTCGGCTGGTGAGCGCCCGCGAACCACAGGCGGCACATCTCGGTCGCGGGGCCGAGCCAGAGCACGTAGCACATGGTGGGGGGGACGGGCTGGAGCAGGCCGTTCTTCATGTGGGGCCGCCACCAGTCGGCGACCTTGCGGAAGAAGGCCCTGCGCAGCTCGGAGACCTCGGTGCCGCCCGGCTCGTCGCGCTTCGGCGGGCGCTCGCTGAGCAGCAGGTGCGCCCGCTCCCTGTTGTCGTCGTACCACCTCATGTGCAGGGCGACGATGGCCTCGATGCCCTCCTTGGCCCCCTCGTGACGCCGCAGCTCGGTGAGGAAGACCTCCTGGTACATCCTGAGGGTGTCGGCGTAGAGCACCCCGAAGACGTGTTCCTTGCTCGCGAAGTGGTGGTAGAAACTGCCGACGCTGACGCCGCTCTCCTCGCGGAGGCTGGCGAGCGTGGTGGCCGAGACGCCGTCCTGGCTGAACCGGCGCAGTGCGCCCTCGATGATCCTGGTGCGGCCGTCGCGTCCGTTCTTGGCACTTTTCACGGTGTCAATGGTGCGCCAACAGAACCTTGTTCCGCAAATGGTGTCCGGCCACCGGACTCCCCGCCGATGATAACGCTCCGTTCGCCGCCACCACCCGGCGCGACGCCCCCTCCGAGGGCCGGTTCGACCGGCGCGTTCACCTCCACACTCCCCTGGGAGGTCCGGGTGACGGCCCCCGGCCACAGGCCCCGGATCATCGCCAGAACCCGGTGGTTGTCGCCGAGGACGTCCATGTTCACGGTCCTGGCTCCGTTGACCGAGGCGCGGCGCAGCAGCCTGCGGACCAGGCGGGAGCCGATGCCCCTTCCCTGCCAGGCGTCGGCGACGACCACCGCGATCTCCACCTCGGCGCCGGCCCTGGCTCCCACGGCATGCCCGACGACCTTCTCCCCCGCGACGGCGAGCAGCACGTCCCCCCGGCCGGTCTCCGCCAGGAGCCTGCCCGCCATGTCCTCGTCCACGGCGGTGAGGAAGCGCAGGTGCCGCGTCCTTGGCGACAGTTCCGCGAGGAAGTGGCGAATCCGCTCCCCGTCGCCCGGCCCGGCGGACCTGATCTCGACGACGGTTCCTGCGAGCACCCCCTGAGTTCGCAACATGAACCTAGACTTCCGCCCGGCAGCTGAGTATGTCAAGTAGACTTAGCTGCGTTGGAGGTGACGCCGTGACGACCTACGATGCGGTCATGAGCGACGCGCTCCCGCGCCCCGACAACTGCTCCATCGAGCGGGCGCTGACGATCGTGGGCGAGAAGTGGACGCTCCTGGTGCTCAGGGAGGCCTTTCTCGGGGTGCGCAGGTTCGCCGAGATGCAGGCCTTCACCGGGGCCCCGAAACAGATCCTCAGCGCCCGGCTGACGCGCCTGGTCGAGGAGGGGCTGCTGCGCAAGGTCCCCTACCGCGAGCCCGGTCAGCGCAGACGCGACGAATATCGGCTGACCCAGATGGGCCGTGACCTCTACCCGGCTCTGGTCGCCCTGATGCAGTGGGGCGACCGCTATCTCGCCGACCCCGAGGGGCCCCCGATGCTGCTCACCCACCGTGACTGCGGTGCCGCGATCGAACAGCACTTCCGCTGCGCGGACGGGCACGAGATCTCCGGCCCGAGGGACATCACGGCGTCGCCCGGTCCTGGAGCGTGCCGTACCCGTGGTCCAGTGCCCGCAGGCAACGCCTGAGGCCGAGCACGGAGACCAGCCCCGCCCCGCCGAGCAGCACGGCCACCAGCGAGGTCCGCACCACGAGATAGGTCTCCAGCGTCTGGGTGAGCAGCAGCCACACGCTGAGTGAGGCGTTGAGGAGCTGCGCGCCGCCCCACAGCAGCGACTGCCACACGAAGAAGCGGCGCATCCGGGGATGTTCGAGCAGGTGCTCGGGCAGCGGGACCAGGTCGGTCGCCACCCGCTGGACGAGCGGCCTGCGTGTCGGGGCGGTGAGCAGGAAGCCCAGGCTCGCGCAGAGCACCCCCAGACAGGGCTGCAGGAAGAACAGCACCGGGCTGCCGGTGGCCGCGGCCAGCACCGCCCTGACCGTGATCGTCCCCGCCGCCAGCAGCACGGTCCCCGGCACCGGCTCACGCCTGACCAGCCGCCAGACGATGCCGCCGTAGACCCACGCCACCGCGACCGCGAGCGCGCCGTACAGACCGAAGAACATCAGGCCCGCGTAGAAGACGGCGACCGGCAGGATCATGCCCTCCAGCACCCTCGGGGCGGCGTGCCGCAGCAGCGCCCCGAGGCGGGGCAGTGCGACCGGAGCCGCGGGGGGCGACAGGACCAAGGTCATCGTGCGCGGGCTCCGGAGGGGGAGATGGAACGGTCCGAGGGGGGCGGATCCATCCGACCGTACGCGATGTCCGGAGTGTCCGACAGCCTTTCCCGGACATCCGGCACCGGCCGAAGGAGAGAGCGGTGCGTACGGTGCCTACCCTTGGGAGCGTGTACCGGTTCCTTCTGACTCCCCGATGGCTGGCGCTCCACGTGGTGGTTCTGCTGGTCATCCCCGCCTTCGTGTTCCTTGGCCGATGGCAGTTCGGACGTTACGAGGAACGGTCGAGCAGCAGCCACCAGACCACCGCCAACATGTCCGCGGCCCCCGTCCCCCTCGAAGGCCTCGTGCCTCCCGGCGCCCCGATGCGGGCACACGACAGGTACCGTCCCGTGACGGTCACCGGCACGTTCGACGCGGGCGCCCAGTTGCTGGTCCGCAGACGCGTCCAGGACACCAGGGTCGGCTTCTACGTGCTCACCCCGCTGCGGACGGCCGACGGCGTCGGCGTCCTGGTCAACCGGGGCTGGGTCAAGGCGGGCGCGACGGCGGACGCGCCTCCCGAGGTCCCGCCGCCGAGCACCGGCGAGGTGACCGTCACCGGGCGGCTGCAGCCCAGCGAGACCGAGGAGACGACCGGCATCAGGAACCGGCCCGGCCTTCCCCCCGGCCAGGTCCTGCTGATCAACACCGAGTCGGTCGGGCGAGGCCTGCCGTACAAGCTGCTCGACGGGTACGTCGAGCTGACCGGCCAGCAGCCGCAGGCCCAGGCCGCGCCCGCCCCGGTGCCCGCGCCGGACGTCGGCGGAGGCGGCGGCCTCAACCTGGCGTACGGCGTGCAGTGGTGGCTGTTCATCGGCATCGCGATCGGCGGCTGGATCCTGTTGATCCGCCGGGAGGCCGCGGACCTGCGAGCCGAGGCGGCCAAGGGCGAGAAGGAGACGGTCGACGCCTAGAACGGTCGTCAGGGGAACAGCAGGTTCAGAAGGCCGCCGACGGCCGCGGCGACCACGGACGTCACGATCGACACCAGGCAGCCGGTACCGCCCCGCATCCGTCCCCGCTCGGGTGGGGGCCGCCCGTACCGGTGCCACAGCGGCCGGGGTTCGAGCAGGAGGAAGGCGAACGCGCCGATCTGGCCGACGCCGAACAGCCAGAACCACGCCCACCTGTTGCCCAGCCTGGGGGTCGAGCCGAGCATGATCATGAGGGTCGCCACCCAGGCGGCCCCGACCCACCACATCCCCAGCGTCGGGGGGATCTCGAAGGGCCAGGTGGCGTACCACCAGGAGGGTTGTCGAACGCTCTCCTGGACCAGCCTGACCTCGGAGTCGCCGATGTCGGCGCCGAACCGGTCGAAGGTGTAGGCGCCCTTGCCGTCCGACACCGGTCCCTGGTCGATCCGGTGCCAGACCAGGGGCCCCTCGGCCCACCTCAGCGCGTACACCACCTCCGGCGAGTCCGACGAGTCAGGGGCCTCCGCCTCCGGGGGTGGCTGCTCCACCGAGGGCGGCTGCACCGCTGCGGGCGGCTGGTCCGTGGATACCGTCCCCTGCCGGGACGCCCGGTAGACGACGACCGTGACCCTGTCCGCCTTCAGGGCCGCACGGAAGTCGGAAAGCGTCCTCCCCGTCGGCGCCGCGGCCGCCACCACGAGCAGGGCGCCGAACAACAGGACCAACAGCAACACGACCCTGACGACCGTCCCGGCGAGCCACCACCCCCAGCGCGCCTCACGCCATCGGGGCGATAAGTCCCCCACTTCAGAGGTCATGCTTCTTTACTACCTCATGACGTCCAGGCGCTGATCATCCCTATGCCGAAGAAGACGGCCACGGCGAGGGCGAACCCCTGCGTCCCGTTGAGCCTGACCCGCTCGGACGGCACCTCGGACGACCCACGCCACAGCGGGTACGGCTCAAGCAGCACGTAGAGCCACGACCCCCCGACCAGGAACATCCACGTCCACGCCCAGCGACCGGCGTAGCGGTTGTCCCGCCGGGTGAGCATCAGCAGCCAGGCGATCACCTCGGCGGCGACCGCGACCGGGGCGAACGGCTCCCACCAGCGGGCGTAGGCGGGCGAGCCCATGAACATCCCGGCCAGCCCGAACCGCTGGGGTCCCCGGGCCTGCCCGATCTCGACCGACGGGCCCGCCGCCTCCCCGACCCGGGCCAGGAAGGCCGTCTGGACCCGCCGGAGCTCGCTCGGCACCAGCCTCGTGGTCACCGGGTCCCACACGTCGTCCGGCGGGTCGAAGTAGGCCTCGTTCCACGAAAGAGGACCGTTCGACCAGGTCAGCGTGCCGTATGCGGGCCAGTCCCGGTCGTAGACGACCTTGGTCACCGTACCGGCCCGCAGGTCGGAGATGAGTTCCTCGGCCTCGCGCAACCGAGGGTCCTGGTTCAGGTGGACCACGATCGTGGACAGCGCCAGGACGAACAACAGGGCGATCCGCGCGCCGTACGGGATGCCCTTCGGGATCTGCATGTCCGCCCCCATCGCGAGATGTCCGCCGCCGGATAGATTAGGGGCTCCCTACAAGGGCACACGACCGCATTCCCATCGCGACACACACGAACGCGAGAAACCAGGACGCACCCCTCCGGACACCCTCCTGTGGGCCTTCCGCCGGTTACCGGACACACAGGGGTAGATGGGATGAGACACAGATACCAAGCGGATATCTCGCAGGTTGTTCAGTGTGACGTCAGCGACGTACGGTTTACCGCGTGACTACGCCGCTGCTGCCCGACCCCGAGCCACGGCGGCGGGACTATGTGATCATTTCCGCTGACGACCACCTCATCGAGCCACCCGACATGTTCCTCGACCGGCTCCCCGAGAAATACGCCGATCTCGCCCCCAAGGTGGTCGAGACCGACTCCGGGCACCAGGTCTGGCGGTACGGCGGCGCGACCTACCCGTGTGCGGGTCTCGACGTGGGCGCGGGGCTGCCCCGTGAGCAGTGGACGCTCGACCCGGTGCGTTTCGAGCACATGCGGCCCGGCTGCCACGACATCCACGCGCGGGTCGAGGACATGGACCGCGCGGGTGTCTGGGCGGCGCTGTGCTTTCCCGGCATGCTCGCCGGGCAGTCGGGGATGGTCTTCGCCAAGACCCGCGACCAGGAGCTCGGCCTCGCGATCACGCGGGCATGGAACGACTGGCACGTGGACGTCTGGGCCGGCACCTACCCCGAGCGGATCATCGCCCTGCAACTGCCCTGGCTGACCGACCCCGAGGTCGCGGCCAAGGAGATCAGGGACAACGCGGCCAGGGGGTTCAAGGCCGTGCTCTTCCCCGAGTTCCCCACCCGGCTGCGGCTGCCGTCCATCCACACCGACCACTGGGACCCGTTCTTCCAGGCCTGCGAGGAGACCGGCACCGTCGTGTGCCTGCACACCGGCTCCGCCTCCTGGACCCCCGTCCCCTCGACCGACACACCGATCGAGGCGATCACCACGCTGATGCCCGCGAGCGCCATGTTCGCCTGCGCCGACTGGCTCTGGTCGGGCATCCCGCTGCGCTTCCCGGCGCTGCGGATCCTCATCGTGGAGGGCGGGGTCGGCTGGCTGCCGATGCTCGCCGAGCGCGCCGACTACGCGCTCGACCACCCGGTCGCCGGGGAGGCCGCCTGGGAGGGCGGGCTCAAGCCCAGCGAGGTCCTGCGGCGCAACTTCTTCTTCGGCACGCTCAACGACCACGCCCTGTCCGGGGTGCGCTTCGCGGTCGGCCTCGAACACGTGCTGCTGGAGAGCGGCTACCCGCACTCCGACTCCACCTGGCCCGACACCCAGCAGACCGTGGCGACGAACCTTGGCAACCTGCCCCCGGCCGACATCGCCAGGGTCGCCTACGGCAACGCCGCCCGCCTGTTCGGCCACCCGCTGCCGTCACGGGCCTGGCTCAGGATGGAACAGCTCTAGCGTCCGTGCTCGGGAGGGAAGACGCTCGCCTGGATGTTCCTGCGCTCCCAGTCGAGATAGCGTCCGCTCTCGCCGAGCAGCGAGGCCGTGAGCCACAGCAGGACACCGAAGTCGTCGGCCACCCCGACGAGCGCCAGGAAGTCGGGGATGACGTCGATCGGCGAGAGGATGTAGACCACGCCCAGGCCGAGCATGGCCAGCCTGCTCTTGCTCATGCCGGGGTACCGGCCCCGCGTCACCGCGCCGACCATCCTCGGAACGGTGCGCAGTCTGGTGATGAGTCCCGGTGAACCCGGCTGGGACACCTGCTTGTAGACCCGCCATGCCTGTGCCGCACGCGCTGCCTTCGCCATGGGAACCCTCCTCGGGGGGCACGCTCGTCGACGGCCTTCTACCCCGTCGCCTCAAGATATAACGCGTACTCTTCGTGGACGGTTCCCGAGGAATCTAGGGTTATGTCCATCACGTGAAAGGTGAGACAGATGACGACTTTCTCCGGGGTTCACCACATCGCGCTGAACGTGCGCGACCTCGACGCCTCCGTGCGGTGGTACGGCGACGTCCTGGACTTCGCACCCCTGTTCCCCTGGAACAACGCGGGCTTCGAACGGCAGCTCATGCGGCACCCCAGCGGGGTCATCATCGGGCTGACCAGGCACAAGCACGAGGACGGCGACGCGGAGTTCAACGAGCGCAGGACCGGCCTCGACCACCTGGCGTTCACCGTGGACACCCGGCAGGAGCTCGACGCCTGGGCCACCCGCCTCACCGAGGCCGGGGTCACCCACTCCGGCGTCCAGGACATCCCCGAGGTGGGCTTCGCCCTGCTCGCCTTCCGGGACCCCGACGGCATCCAGCTCGAAGTCTTCCTCAGCCAGAACCGAAGCCAGGGCTGACGCACGGGCGGCCGGGGAAAGGGATGACCGTGACCGAACACGCCCCCACCGCCGCCCTCGTCGACCGCTTCGTCACCGGCCTCGTCCCCATGGTCCCGCTGCTCGCGGTCTGGGCGCACGGCTCCCTGGCCGCGGGCGACTACCAGCCGGGCCGCAGCGACCTCGATCTCGTGGCGGTCCTCAGCCGCCCCTGCTCCCCCGAGGAGAAGTCCGGCCTCACCCTGATGCACGAACGCCTCGGCGCCGCCGTACCGCTCGCGGCGAAGCTGCACTGCGGCTACGTCGTCACGACCGAACTGGACGACCCCGCACGGCCCCACCTCGCCTGGGCGCACGAGGAGGTCACCCACCGGCCGATCACCCCGGTGACCAGGCGCGAGCTCCACGAGTTCGGCCTGGTCCTGTACGGCCCGCCCCCCGCGACCCTCCTGCCGCCGGTGACCGACGAGGAGCTCGCCGGGTTCGTGGCCTGGGACCTGCGGGAGTTCTGGCGCCCGCTGCTCGACCGCCCCGACCTGTGGCTCCGTGACATCTGGGTGGACGCGGCCATGCTCACCCTGGCCCGGGCCACGGTGACCCTCAGGGAGGGGAGGCTCGTCACCAAACACCGGGCGCTGGCCGTACTGAGGGAGATGGGCGCCCCCACACGGATCGTCGACGACATCGAACGGCGGCGCTACGCCCGGCCCGGCCCGGTCCAGGACGACGGATGGCCCACACTCAGGGCGGAGCTGACCGTCGCCTTCCTCGCCTCGGAGATCGACGCGGTCAGCGGGAGGTCGCGTGCCTGATCGCGGTGTGCTCGAAGGGGGCCGCGGCCTCGATCTGGGAGGCGACCCGGATCAGCAGGTCCTCCCGGCCCGCCGCCGCGACCAGCTGGACGCCGACCGGCATCCCCCCCGAGGTCCGGTGAAGCGGCAGGGAGATCGCGGGCTGGCCGGTGGCGTTGACCGGCGAGCTGAACGCCACGGCCTGGTTCATCCGGCCCCGCGCCATGCTGACGTCGTCGGAGGCGAGCCAGCCGATGGGGAACGGCGCCGCCCCCAGGGACGGGGTGAGCAGCAGGTCGAAGGACTCCCACCAGGTGGCCATCCTGCGGCGGAACCCGTCGATCCAGTCGCGTGAGGCCACGTAGTCGACCGCGCTGAGCCTTCGCCCGGTCGCCCCGAGGATGCGGTTGCGCTCCTCAAGCTCGTCGAGATCGACGGGCCTGCCGCGCCAGCGCCCGAAGTCCTCAAGGTCGGCGGCCAGGTGGGCCGCGACGACCGTGCCGAAGTGCAGCGCGAAGTCCTTCTCCGTGAGCGCCTCGGGGCCGCCGGACTCGACGCCGTGACCGAGCGACTCAAGGAGCCGGGCCGCGCCGAACACGGCGGCCGTCAGGTCGGGGTCGGTCTCGCCGGGGCGCCCCGGGTGCTCGGTGAGGAAGCCGATCCGCAGCCGTCCGGGGTCGGCCCCGACCTCCTGAGCCAGGCTCCGGGGCCAGGCGGGCGCGCCGTACGGGTCGCCCGGCATCGCCCCGGCGATCACGTCGAGGGTCGCCGCGCTGTCCCTGACCGTACGGCAGAGCATGCCCGGCGTGGAGAAGCCCGCCCAGGCCTCGCCGACGGCCGGCCCGTAGCTCACCCGCCCCCGGCTCGGCTTGAGGCCGACCAGCCCGCACAGGCTCGCCGGGATGCGGATCGACCCGCCGCCGTCGCTGCCCGCGGCCACCGGGACCATGCCCGAGGCGACCGCCGCGGCCGACCCGCCGCTCGACCCGCCGGGGCTGTAGCGGACGTCATGGGGGTTACGCGTCGGCCCGAAGGCCCTGGGCTCCGTGGTGATCGCGGTGCCGAACTCGGGGGTGTTCGTCCGGCCGAGGACCACGAACCCCGCCGCGCGCAGCTTGGCCGGCGCGTAGCCGTCCCGTGCCACCTCGACGCCGTCGAGCACCCGGGAGCCCGCCCGGTACGGCTCACCCGCCATGCTCCAGCCCAGGTCCTTCAGCAGGGTCGGCACCCCCAGGAAGGGGGCGTCCCCGGTGAGCCTGTCGGCCTCCGCGAGCGCCCGCTCGAACCTGCGGTGGACGACCGCGTTGATCTCCCCGTCGTGCGCCTCGATCCTCGCGATCGCCGCCTCGGCGAGCTCTCTCGGCGAGACGTCACCGGCGCGCACCGCCTCCGCCTGGCCGACCGCGTCGAGGTCGAACAGTTCGTCCAACGCCTCACTCCTTGCCGAACGCACCCCTTCGAAAGGCTCTCGGGGCCTTTCGAGGCCGTGGCCACATCCTTCCCGATCCAGGTGGGAAACGTGGTTCCGTGGGTGGATCTTCGCAAGGGTTTCATTACCCTACCGTGACACTCTGTTAAATGTTAGAACGTTTATGTGACGAAAAACCGGCGCGGAAAACGACGACACGCACTTCTGGGTACGGCGGTGCTGGCGACCTGTGTGGCCGCCCCGGTGACGGGGGGAGCCGTCGCGGCGTTCGCCGGTGTCCAGGACTCTCCCGGCCAATGTCTGACGGCCACCCGGAACGGGACGCCCGAGTGCGCCCCGCCGTACGACGCGGGCCAGGACACCACCCCCGAGGCCTCCCCGCCTCAAACCGAGGGGACGCCCCAGACTCATCAGGCATCCCGGACCGGGCCCCCGGCCACGTCGGTCACGACGCAGGCCCGGGTGAAGCCCGAAGCCGACCTTCCCGACAGGCCCGGCCCCGCGGGCGGGAGTGACGCCTCTGCCGACACTCCGGCCGAGGCTCCGCCCAAGACCTCCCCGGAGGCCCCGGCCAAAGCCCAAGAGGCCCCGGCCAAAACCCAAGGTGGAGCCCAGAGCGAGGCCCAGGACGGGACCCAAGACGAGACCCAAGACGGGGCTCAGGACGAAGCCCAGGACGGAACCCAAGGCACGGGCCAGGGCGAGGCCGCCGACGAGGAGGCCGGGTCCGGGGTCAGGGTCGGGCCGCCGTCCTGCGGGCACGGCCTGCTGGGGTCGCTGCTCGGCCTGGTCCCGCACTGCGAGCCGCTCACCAAGGCCGTGAGACCCGTCATCTGCCTGCCCATCGTCTCGCTGCTGCTCGGTGGGGAGTCCTGTCACGCTCCCCACCCCACCCCGACGGTCGAGCCCCCGGCCCCCACGCCGACTCCGCCGCCCGCACGGACCCTCACCCCGACGTCCCCGCCCCCGGCTCCTCCGCCCACGCCGACCCCCACGCCCACCCCGACACCCCCGCCCACGCAGACCCCGGCTCCGACGCCTCCCCAGACGCCTGAGCCGCCTGCCCCCACCCCGACACCCCCGCCCACGACCCCGGAGCCACCCGCTCCGACGCCGCCCACCACTCCGGAGCCACCCGCGCCACCGCCACCGCCGAGACCCGTCCAGGTCTCGCCCGTCGCCGTCGTCCCGGCACCGCCGACACCCACCCCGACTCCGCCGACGCCGCCTCCCACAGCGTCTCCCACGGTGTCGCCGAGCCCGGAGAGTTCGGTCCTCGGGATGCGACGGCAGCGCATCCAGGACCGCTTCGCCGAACGGCGTCAGGGAACCGACCGCAGGCTGGTCATCCTGGTGCTCTTCACCGGCGTCATCTCGGTCACCGCGGTCGCCCTGCTCAAGCGCAGGCCGCGCAGATAAACGCGTGAGGCCCGGTTGGCGATCGGTCGCCAACCGGGCCTCCTACGTGTGCCCCGTTCAGCCCTCGGGCAGCTTCGCGGGGAACTGGGCGTCGATCTGGTCGTACTGCTGCTGCACGGCAACGAAGTCGTCGGGCCCGACCGAGCCCAGGCCGTTGAACGGGCGACCGGTCAGCATGATGAAGCCGACCCCGACGACGACCACGGTCACCCTGACCAGGTCACCGACGACCGAGGCGCCCGTCGGCCGGTTCCCGACCGTCCAGGGAAGCACGACGACCAGCAGCCCGGAGATGAGCATGGAGATCACGAAGATGCTCTCAAGACCGGTGTTGGCGTCGTCGGCCCGTACGGCGCGGGAGTGGAAGACGTCGGAGATGTGGCTGAGGGCGTCCTGCTGGAGGGTCTTGCCCACGTCGTCGGCCGGCTTGAGTCTGAGCACCTCGGCACGCATGTTCTCAAGCAGCTTCGTGGGGACCGGGGACATCTCACCGTGGGCCATGAGCGGCCAGTCGAGGGAGACGCTCTTGGCGGAGTAGTCCCTGATCTGGGCCCGGATGGGCCCCGCCTCGGGGATGGGCGCGACCGACCAGTACAGCTCGCTGAGGGCCTCCGTCTCCGCCTGGACGTCGGTCTGCGAGGTGGAGATGGCGTCCCGGCACAGCACGACGGCGTAGGCCAGGACCAGCAGGTAGATGGCGAGGGCGAGGTTGGCCGCGAAGTCGATCGACGCCGAGCCGTTGTCCTCTCCCTCGTGCCCCCTCCTCCTGAGGACGAGAAGCGCGATCAGCGTGATCGCGACGGCGACTACCACCAGCACGCTTATCCAGCCCATGGGACTCCCTCGGATCAACCATGAATGTAACTACTTAGGGTAATCTTTTCATTACACAGATGCCTACGGTTCCGCCACAGTTCACTCACGAAATCGGCGATCCCGGATGACCCGGTACGGCGGGCACACTTTCCCCGTCCGTTTCGGCGATCTTCTCTCCCCGAGGCCGTACGGCACACCCTGCGGAAACCGGCTACTTTGTCGCGTTTGTTGGCGTAAGGCCTGTTCAGCGGGGGGCACGGTGATCGCCAGCACGGGGCAAATTTCGCGATGTTCGGGGGTCACCACCGGTTCGGCGTGGGATTGATCCTTCTTGTGGAAGGGCTTCCGCGACAAGGGATAGAAAATGGGGAAACGTCCCTGTAGACGGAGAGCGGCCCGGCTTACGGCGGGAGCACTTCTGGCTCTGCAGATATCGTTCATCGCCCTGGCCTCGGACGGAAACGCCGAGACCGGGGCCGCCAGTTCGCCGGTCGCCGTCATGATCGCGGACTCGTCCGACGCGTCCGCACGGGTGCCGAGCACCGGCCGCTACGACATCAACGCCCTGGAGGCCGCCAGGCGCTACACCCGTGACCTGTACCTGAAGGCCGTAGCCCTGCGCGAGCCCGCCGACCTCGGCACGGGACTGTGGGAACGGGAAGGGCTGAGTGAGGCCCGGCAGCCCGAGGCCAAGGCCCCGGTCAGAAAGAGCCAGGCGCGGACCAGCGCCCAGACGGCCCACCGCCTGCCCTCGGTACGGCTCGCCCACACACAGGCCGCCCAGTTGCTGAAGCGGGCCGGTCTCGGCCGGAAGTCCTCAGGCCGGTGCGCCAGCCGAGACAACGGGCGGTGCACCTCACTTGAGGCCGTCAGGACGGACACGGTGAACAGGGTGATCGGCCTGAAGCGCGAGAGCGGGTGCCCCATCGTGATCACCGGAGGCACCGAGGTCGGCCACGCCCCCGGCCTGTACAGCCACTACGAGGGCTACAAGCTGGACATCAAGCCCAACCGGTGCGTCAGCCGCTACATCAAGAGCAAGTATCCCTACCAGCGGGTCAGGGGTGACGGCGCCCCGCTCTACGGGGACTCACAGACCGTCTACGCCAGGGAGTCCGACCACTGGGACATCCTCTTCCGCTGACGCCCGGGAACGCCGCTGTCACCCGGGAAACCGGATGCCCGGAAAACCGCACCGGGCGGGCCGTCCATGAGACGACCCGCCCGGTGACGACGACGTGCTAGAAGAGCTCGGCCACGACCAGCTCGGCGATCTCCGCCGCGTTCAGGGCGGCTCCCTTACGGAGGTTGTCGCCGCAGACGAACAGGTCGAGGGTGTTGGGGAAGTCGAGCGCCTGGCGAACCCGGCCCACGTAGGTGGGGTCGGTGCCGACGACGTCGGCCGGGGTCGGGAAGACTCCGTTGGCCGGGTCGTCCATGACGACCACCGTCGGCGCCGCCTCCAGGATGCGGTGCGCGTCGGCGACGGTGATCTCCCGCTCGAAGGTCGCGTGCACGGCCAGCGAGTGGGTCGTGATCACCGGGACACGGACGCAGGTCGCGGAGACCTTCAGGTCGTCGATGCCGAGGATCTTCCTGGACTCGTTGCGGAGCTTGATCTCCTCCGAGGCCCAGCCGCCGTCCTTGAGCGAACCCGCCCACGGCACGACGTTGAACGCGATCGGCGCGGGGAAGGGAGACTCGCCGTCACCGAGCTTGTTCTGCAGGGCCTTGCGCACGTCACCGGCGCTCTGGCCGACCGTCCGGTCGCCGGCGAGCGCCTCGACCTCGTCGTAGAGACGTCCCGAACCGGCGACACCCGCGCCGGAGACCGCCTGGTAGGAGGAGACGACCAGCTCGCGCAGGCCGTACTCGGTGTGCAGGGCGCCCATCGCGGCCATCATCGACAGCGTGGTGCAGTTGGGGGTCGAGATGATGCCCAGCGGGCGGTTGCGCGCCGCCTGCGGGTTGACCTCGGGCACCACCAGCGGCACCTCGGGGTTCATCCGGAAGGTGCCGGACTTGTCGATGGCGACCGCGCCGCGCTCGGCGGCGATCGGCACCCACACGGCGGAGACCTCGTCGGGCACGTCGAAGATCGCGATGTCGACGCCGTCGAAGACCTCGGCGGTCAGCTCCTGGACGACCAGGTCCTCACCGCGGACCCGCAGGACCTTGCCTGCGGACCGGGCGGACGCGACGAGCTTGATCTCGCCGTAGATGTCCTCCCGGTTGGAGATGATGTCGCGCATGACGGTGCCGACGGCACCGGTCGCGCCGATCAGAGCGAGGGTGGGCTTGCGGCTCATCGGCCGGTACCTCCGTAGATCACAGCTTCAACCTGGTCGGCGTCGAGATTGAACGCGCGGTGGGCGGCGCTGACCGCCGAGTCCACCTCGTCCTGCCCGACGATCACCGAGATGCGGATCTCCGAGGTGGAGATCATCTCGATGTTCACCCCCGCGTCGGCGAGGGCGGCGAAGAACGTCGCGGTGACGCCGGGGTGCGAGCGCATGCCCGCGCCGATCAGCGACACCTTGCCGATCTGGTCGTCGAACAGCAGCGACTCGAAGCCGATGTTCTGCTGGATCTTCTTCAGTGCGGTCAGCGCCGTCGAGCCGTCGCTCGCGGGCAGCGTGAAGGAGATGTCCGTCCGACCGGTCGCCGCCGCCGACACGTTCTGCACGATCATGTCGATGTTGACTTCGGCGTCGGCCAGCGTTTTGAAGATCGTGGCAGCCTCGCCGACCTTGTCGGGCACCCCGACAACGGTGATCTTGGCCTCGCTCCGGTCGTGCGCGACGCCGGAGATGATCGGCTGCTCCATCTGTGTTCCTTCACTGTCGGGGTCGGAGATGACCCACGTGCCTTCCTTGGTGCTGAACGAGCTTCTTACGTGAATCGGCAGGTTGAAGCGGCGGGCGTACTCGACGCAGCGCAGGTGCAGGATCTTCGCGCCGCAGGCCGCCATCTCCATCATCTCCTCGTAGGAGACCTTGGGGATCTTGCGGGCGACCGGGACGATGCGCGGGTCCGCGGTGAAGACCCCGTCCACGTCGGTGTAGATCTCGCACACGTCGGCTTCGAGGGCGGCGGCGAGCGCCACGGCCGTCGTGTCGGAACCGCCCCTGCCGAGGGTGGTGATGTCCTTGGTGTCCTGGGAGACCCCCTGGAACCCGGCCACGATCGCCACCTGACCGGCGCCGATCGCCTCGCTGATGCGGCCCGGCGTCACGTCGATGATGCGGGCGCGGCCGTGCGAGGAGTCGGTGATCACCCCGGCCTGGGAGCCGGTGAACGAGCGGGCCTCCTGGCCCAGGTTCGCGATCGCCATCGCCAGCAGCGCCATCGAGATGCGCTCACCCGAGGTGAGGAGCATGTCGAGTTCGCGCACCGGCGGCAGCGGCGAGACCTGCTGGGCGAGGTCGAGCAGCTCGTCGGTGGTGTCGCCCATCGCCGAGACGATCACCACGACGTCGTTGCCGGCTTTTTTCGTCGCGACGATCCGCTGGGCGACCCGCTTGATGCAGGACGCGTCGGCGACGGACGAACCACCGTACTTCTGAACAACGAGCGCCACGAGATGTCTCCGAAGCAATCTAGGGCTGTGGAGCTCTCAGTCTACTGTCGCCCGGGTAGCGCACTTCTGGTTTGGCCCACTATGTGGACAATCACACGGTTGTGCGCTCTTCGGCCACGTCCAGCCGAGTATGGGCGACGAGTGCCTGCAGGGCGCGCAGCGCGGCCCCGGCGTGGTTGCCCCAGGTGTTGAAGTAGGAGTACTGCCACCACCACAGCGCCTCAAGGGGACGCCCCGCCTGGTAGTGCCTGAGCCCGTGAAGAAGGTCGGCGGCCACCGCCGTCAGGTCGTCCGACAGCCGGTACGGCGTGACCGCGGTGTCCTTGTACGGGTCGAAGACCTCGGCGTAGTCGTCGACCGGGCCGAGCCGCTCGGCCAGGGCCGTACGGACCGCGTCGACGTCCGGGTCCTCGCTCAGGTGCGGCTCCCAGTTGCCGGACAGGATCACGTCCTGGCTGGCTCCGAGCTGCGCGCCCGCCGAGCTGACCTGCGCGACCTCGACCAGCAGCAACGACAGGATGGCGTCGCCGCCCTCACCGTTCGCCAGCCTGGTCAGACCGTCGATGTAGTTCTCCGCGTGCCCGGCGACCCGTTCCGCCAGAGCACCCCATGCGTCAGACATCCAGCAGCCTCCTTCCCTCGAACGCGCGGCCCAGGGTGACCTCGTCGGCGTATTCGAGGTCACCGCCCACGGGCAGCCCGCTGGCCAGTCGTGTGACTCTCAGCCCCATCGGCTTCACCAGACGGGCGAGATAGGTCGCCGTCGCCTCCCCCTCAAGGTTGGGGTCGGTGGCGAGGATCAGCTCGGTGACCTGGCCGTCGGCCAGTCTCGTCATCAGCTCGCGGATGCGCAGGTCGTCGGGGCCGACCCCGTCGATCGGGCTGATCGCGCCGCCGAGCACGTGGTAACGCCCGCGGAACTCACGGGTCTTCTCGATCGCCACGACGTCCTTGGACTCCTCGACCACGCAGATCACGTGGGGATCGCGCCGGGCGTCGCGGCAGATCCGGCACTCCTCGTCGGCGGCGACGTTCCCGCAGGTCCGGCAGAAACGGACCTTGTCCTTAACCTCAAGCAGGGCGTGGGCGAGCCGCTTCACGTCGGCGGGCTCGGCGGACAGCAGATGGAAGGCGATCCGCTGGGCGCTCTTCGGGCCGACTCCGGGCAGCATGCCCAGCTCGTCGATCAGGTTCTGGACGACCCCCTCGTACATGGCTTCAGAACCCGGGCAGCTGACCGAGGCCGCTGCCGCCCCCAAGTCCCTGTGCGAGCGGGCCGAGCTTCTCCTGCTGGAGGTCGGCCGCGGCGCGGACCGCGTCCCTGATCGCCGCGATGACCAGGTCGGCGATGGTGTCGGCCGTGTCCTGGGGGTCACCGGGGTCGACGGCCTCGGCGCTGATCCTCAGTTCGAGCAGCTCGCCGCCGCCGTTGACCGTGGCGACGACCAGCCCGCCGCCCGCCGAGCCCTCGACCTGGGCGTCGTTCAGCTCCTGTTGAGCGCTCACAAGCTGCTGCTGCATGAGCTGTGCCTGCTCCAGCAGCTGCTGCAGGTTGACATCCCCTGGGTTCACCGTCGTTGTGCTCCTCGTCCGTGACGTCAGTCGTCACGAGCCTACGGGGTCAGAGGCGGGTGTTGTACTGGCCCATGCCCGTGTTCCCCCCATGTGGTGACTAAACCCGGTCCGCCGGTTCACGACGATCCTGTCGGGTCCCGGCCCCCCTCCACGACGTCCGGGACCCGACGGCGCACGCGCCGGAGCGGCCGCACACGACGGCGTGCGCTGCGAAGGTAACCGATTCCAGGTTGCACACACGTTGCGATCGTTCAATCACCCTTCGCACTCCCTTTTCGCCGAACCGGTTGCGTGCACCCGTCCCGACAACCGATGCTTCGGCAATCGGTCTGATTCCTGGGGAGCCATATGTCCGGCAGCCGCCGGGAAGCCGTCCCGGATTTGAACGTCCACTCGTTACGACTGCGCCGTCTGCACGAGTCCGTGCTGAACGGTGCCCAACCTCCTGACGGGGCGTTACGCGGCCTGATCTCCGCCTCGTGGCGCAGATCCATGGACGCGGGCGTCGATCCCGAGGCGAGCGCGGCCCCGCCCGCCTTCGAACGGGAGGACGTCGAGGACGTCCGTTCCCACCATCCCGTCGGCGCCCTGCTGCCGCTCGTCGCCGGAACCCTCCTGGATGCCGCCTCGGCGAGCGCGCACATCCTGATGGTCACCGACGAGAAGGGCCGGGTGCTCTGGCGCGACGGAGACCACCGGGTGATGGGCATGGCCGACGAAGTCGGGCTCGCCGACGGCTTCCACTGGGGCGAGGAGGTGATCGGGACGAACGGCATGGGCACCGCGCTCGCCACCCGGGGCCCCGTCCACGTCTTCTCCGCCGAGCACCTGGTCAGGGCACTGCACCCCTGGTCGTGCTCGGCGGCGCCGATCAACGACCCGGACAGCGGCGAGGTGATCGGCTGCGTCGACATCAGCGGCACCATGAACGCCCTGCATCCGGCGACCGTCGCCCTCGTCGAGACCACGGCCAGACTGGCGGAGAGCCACCTGGCTCTGCGCATGCGCGAGCGCGACGACCTGTTCCGCGCCCGCAACGACGAGCACCTGCTGGCGCTGCGCGGCGAACCCGGCGCCCTGGTCACCGCCACGGGCCGTGTCGTCGCCTCCGACCGCTCCCTGCGATGGGGTGACCGCGTACGGCTGCCCGCCTCCGGCGACCGGGTCGTGCTGCCCGACGGCGAGACCGCGCTGCTGACCCCCGTCCGCGACGGCTTCCTGCTGCGTGTCCTCGGCACGGCGGACACGCCCGTGCTGACCCTGTCCTTCCTCGGGACGCGGCATCCCGCGGCCGATCTCGACGGCGCCCACGTGCCGCTGTCCCCCCGTCACGCCGAGATCCTCACGGTGCTGGCCCTCAACCCCAAGGGCGTCACGGCCGAACAGCTCTCCCTCCACCTGTACGGCGACGCGGGAAACCCGGTGACCGCCCGCGCCGAGATCCACCGCCTGCGCCTGCAGCTCGGCCCCGTGGTCGCGGCCCGGCCGTACCGGCTGACCTGTGTGGTGCGGGCCGACTTCCTCACCCTGCGACGCCTGCTCGCCGGTGAGGACACCACCGCGATCGCCGGCGCGTACGGCGGGCCGCTGCTGCCCCGCTCCGACGCCCCCGCGGTGCGCGACGAACGCGAGGAGCTCGAAGGCCGGGTCCGCGCCCGCCTCCTGACCCGGGGGTCCCCCGACGACCTGTGGACCTACGCGGAGACCGAGGGAGCCAGGGGCGACGCCCACGTCCTGGAACGACTCGTCGCCGTGCTTCCCCGGAGCGACCACCGCGCCGTGACCGCCGCGATCCGCCTGTCGGCCCTGGACTCGCCCTGATCCCGCAGGACCGTCAGGCGTGGCCGATCTCCTCGATGATCTGGCCGCCCAGCTCACGCTGGAGGAGGGCCATGCCGGTCAGCGCGTCGTCGGACGAACCGGCGTCGTCGGAGCCGGACGACCTGCCGGGCACGGCCTCCGGCCACGCCGACTTGGTCCCCGCCCCCCTCGGCCCCGTCTGGGCGGCCGTATGGGCGGCCGTCCTGGCGGCGGAACGCGCGGCGGCCAGGCCGGGACTCGGCGGCGGAGGCGAACCCGGGTCCTCGGGGAGCGGTGCGTCGGGCCAGGACTCGTCGGTGGCCTGCGGGCTCTGGCGAGGCTGCGTCTGCGGGGCCTGAGGGGCTCGCTGGGCCTCACGGGGAGGCGAAACCGCCTGGGGCTCCGCGGTCGGCCTCGTGACGGGCCCCTGCGAGGGACTCTGCGCGGGGCTCTGGACGGGCTCGGCGCGTGGCGGAGGAGGAGGCGGCGTCTGCTGCCGGGCGCCGGACGGCATGGGCGAACCGCCGACGACGGCCTCCACTTTCCAGGTGCCGCCGAGCACGTCCTGCAGCGCCCCCGCGACCACCACGTCCTTGCCGCCGCCGGTGAAGTTACGCATCGCGCCCACCTGGGCGAAGCCCAGCGTGACGACCTTGCCCTCGACCCCGACGACCTGGGCGTTGGTGTTGACGTTCGCCCAGACGACGATGCTGCGCCGTTTGAGGGCCGCGAGCACCTGCGGCCATGCCTGCTGTACCGCTCCCGCGTCACCCCCTGACACTCCCGGGACCGCAGGAGCCTGGGCCTGGGGCTGGTCCGCGGCGGGGGCGGGCGCCTGCCCTCCCGGCCGCGTGGGAGCCGGCCAGTCGTCGTCCTTGGCCCGAACCGGTACGGCGGCCGCGGGCGCGGCGGGCTGTACGGGGGTCTGCGTGGGGGCCGGAGCCTGGGCGGCCATGGGAGCCTGAGCGGGAGGCGCCTGGGCCACCGCCGGGATCACTGCCGGGGCCACCGTCGGAGCCACTGCAGGGGCCGCCGCCTGGACCACCGTGACCCCGCCCCGCTCAAGCCGCTCAAGCCGGGTCAGCAGCGCCGCCTCGTCCCTGGCCACCCCGGGCAGCAGGGTCCTGGCGCACATCAGCTCAAGCAGCAGCCGGGGCGAGGCCGCGCCGCGCATCTCGGTCAGGCCCTCGTTGAAGATCTCCGCCGCGCGGGTCAGCTCGGCCGGGCCCATCGAGGCCGCCTGCTGCTGGAGCCGTTCCAGCTCGTCACCGGGACGGTCGAGCAGCCCGCTGGTCGCGGCCTCGGGCACGTTCGCCAGGATCACCAGGTCGCGGAAGCGCTCAAGCAGGTCCATCGCGAACCTGCGGGGGTCGTGACCGCCCTCGACCACCCGGTTCACGGCCTGGAAGACCTTCGCCCCGTCGCGGGTGGCGAAAGCGGAGACCATGTCGTCGAGCAGGTCGCCGTCGGTGTAACCGAGCAGGGAGACCGCGCGGGCGTAGGTGATGCCGGCCTCGTCCGACCCGGCGAAGAGCTGGTCCAGGATCGACAGCGAGTCACGGGCCGACCCGGCGCCCGCCCTGACCACCAGCGGCAGCGCGGCGGGTTCGAACGGCACGTTCTCCGAGGTGAGGATCTCCTCCATGAGCGTGCGCAGCGCGGCGGGCGGAATCAGCCGGAAGGGATAGTGGTGGGTGCGGGACTTGATCGTCCCGATGACCTTCTCCGGCTCGGTGGTCGCGAAGACGAACTTCAGGTGCGGCGGGGGCTCCTCGACGAGCTTGAGCAGCGCGTTGAACCCCTCGCGGGTCACCATGTGCGCCTCGTCGATGATGTAGATCTTGAAGCGCGCCGAGACGGGGGCGAAGAAGGCCCGTTCCCGCAGGTCGCGGGCATCGTCGACACCACCGTGCGAGGCGGCGTCGATCTCGATGACGTCCAGGTGGCCGGGCCCGGTCGGCGCCAGGGCCACACACGACTCGCACTCGCCGCAGGGGTCGGGGGTCGGCCCCTTCTCGCAGTTCAGCGAACGGGCCAGGATGCGGGCGCTCGACGTCTTGCCGCATCCCCTGGGCCCGCTGAACAGATAGGCGTGGTTGATCCGGCCGCTCCGCAGCGCCTGCCGCAACGGCTCGGTGACGTGCTCCTGCCCCTTGACCTCGGCGAAGGTCCCGGGCCGGTACTTGCGGTACAGCGCAAGACTCATGCGACGATCCCACCTGCGAGGGAGTCTGAAACGAAGAGACCCCTCGCACACCCGCCAGAGCCTGCTTATCCTTGCTGCCTTCCGGCCCTGGGGAGGTTCACAGGATGACGCCGCGCGAGGGGTCCTGGCACAGTCTAGCCTCTGTCGCGAGTGCTCGGAGTAGTGAACGGCCGCCAACGAAGATGCCTCGAATATGTGGTCAACGCAGTCCTGAAAGTTCGGTAAGCTACTCCACGGAGGATTCGCCTAGTTGGCCTAGGGCGCACGCTTGGAAAGCGTGTTGGGGGCAACCCCTCAGGAGTTCGAATCTCCTATCCTCCGCGCTTGGTTGAGCAGCACAAACACGAAGGGCCCGGACCCATCCAGCCGGGCCCTTCGTGCTGTCCAGTCTCAGTTTCTGTCTCAATTGGCCTCTGAGAGCGCCCGTTCGACCTCTGCTGGCGCCCCCTCGTCGGCGTCCCAGAGCAACCCGTCCACCTGTTTGGCGACGGTGTGCCGAATGGTGTCGGTCACATGTTGGTACCGGCGAGCCATGCCGGTGCTCGCCCACCCCATGATCGCCATCACCGTCCGCTCAGGGACTCCCAGGATCAGAAGGACGGTCGCGGCGGTGTGCCTCGCGTCGTGCAGCCGGGCGTCCCTGAGTCCAGCGGCCTTCAGCAGGTCCTTCCACTGGTGGTAGTCGGTGTTCGGGTTGAGGGGTCCGCCTGTCGCGGTGGCGAAGACCCATCCCCCTTCCTCCCAGAGCTGCCCTGCCAACGCGCGACCTGTGGCCTGCTCCTCACGATGCTTTCGAAGCAGGGTGACAAGCTGACCGGGAAGCCCGATCGTCCGTCGCCCTGCCCGGGACTTCGTATCCGACGTGTCCGGCCGGGTCTGCCGACGATCCGGGCAGTAGCCCGCCTTCCGTCCGCAGGTCCCCTCACAGCCGTGCTCGTACTTCGGACGCTGACGGCCCCGCCGTACGCGCAGAGCGCCCCTCTCCAGATCCACATCGGCCCACTGCAACCCCAGAGCCTCGCCCTGACGCAGCCCCAGGGCGAGCGCCACGGCCCACCGGGCACTGTTGCGCGGCAGCGCCTCAGCGGCCTTTAGAAGCCTCCTCACCTCGCCGATCTCGTACGGCTCCACCTCCTCCTCGACAAGTGTCGGCGCTTTGGCGAGCGTCGCGGGATTCCGGGTGAGATGCCCTCGCCGTACGGCCGCGTTGAGCGCGGTCCGGATCGTGCGATGGACGTGGTGAGCGGTTCCCGCAGACTTCCCGGCGGCCTGCATCTTGGCGTAGAGCTTCTCCAGGTGCTCAGGGGTCAGCTTGTCCAGCCGGTGAGCACCGATACCGGGGATCAGGTGCGTGTTCACGTCCACCCGGTAGCCCGCGTGGGAACTCTCACGGATCGCCGGTGGCACCGCGATGTTCTCGATCCAGTGTGTGAGCCACTTGGCCACCGTCCACCGCTGGCCAGCCTTGCGAACGTTCCCGTCGTCGCGCGCACGCTCCAGTGCGCGAACCTTCCTGGTGACCTCGGCTTCGGTCTTGGCCTGCACGTGACGGCGGTCGGCCTGCCCGTTGTCCTTGACGCCTACGGTCACTCTCCCGTGCCAGTAGCCGTCCTCACCCAGGTAGATGCTTGACGCGCCATTCGGCTTACGCCCCATTCAGCCTCCTCAGGCCACGGTCTTCTGACTGGCCTCAGCGGCCATCAGGTCGGTCACGTACTCGCGCAGGCACTCGATCGGCACCCGGCGAAGGCGTCCGATGAGGACGGACCTCACAGTCCCCGTCATCACGAGTTGGTACATCTGGGTTCGGCCGATCCTGAGCTGCTTGGCCGCCTCCTCCACCGTGAGCAGCAAGGAAGGTGCTGGAGTCGAGGCGGGGATGCCGGTGAGGGCTATCGAGGTGGCCATGACATGTCCTCCTGTCACGCGGTTCTTGTGGGGAGGGCTGAAACATCTCGGCAAGTCGGCAAGTCGGCAAAAGTGTCCGTGACCTGGGGCGATGCCTGCCGACATAGGAGTTGCCGGGGTGATGGCATCTCGGCAAACGCTGGCTATCTCGGCAACGGGTGCCGAGATGCCGAGATAGCCGTTTGGGACTCGGGTTATCTCGGCAAGAATTAGTGCAGGTCAGAGCCGTCTTTGCCGAGTTGCCGAGTTGCCGAGATGTTTCAGCGCTTTTCTCTGCACCGGTCCTCAGGCCGAGTGGCGCTCGACCCAGAAGACGTTCCGGTTGCCCCGCTCGTGCTTGCCCGAGCGGATCACGTACTCGCCCCGCCACCGGCCGACCTGCCCGGTCAGCAGCCGCCCCAGGGACATCGCGTTGGGCAGCCGTCCGGAGGGGGTGGTGATGAACATCCCGTCCCACCGATCGACCTCCTCGAACCCGACCCGGTCCGGCTCCCCGGAGTGGCGCAGTTCGGCGGCGGCCATGGGCTGCTGACCGTGCAGTCGGTGCCAGCAGGCCAGGAACGCTCCCCACCGGGATTCGTCCTCGTCGATGTCGCGGACCTGGCTGGCGTTGGCCAGGAACCCCTCGACGCCGTGGTGGGCGAGGAATCCGCCCAGGGCTTGGGTCCAGGGGGTGAACTGCCGCATGGCCATTCCGGCGGATCGGGGCGCGCCCTGGCCGGTCCAGTCGAGGACCAGGATGAGCAGGTGCCACAGGACGGTCATCTGGTTGCCCGGCACGGTGATCCACTGGTCGAGGTGCGGGATGCCGAACGTGCTCTGGTCGCGCTGGTCGGGGCGGGGCATGTTCGGGTCGAGGTGCACCCGCACCGTGCGAGAGGCCATGTCGCCGCCGACCTGGAGGTTGTTGCCGGTGGCCATCCACAACCGGTCGTTGACGACCGCGACGTTGCGGGAGGCGCCCAACTGCCGGTCCGACCACACCCCGGCGGTCACCAGCAGAGCCAGAGTCGCGGAGTCGATCACGGTGCCTTCGGGGAGGTTGTCCCAGATGACCACGCCGACCTGCTCGGCCAGCACCGCCGTGATCGACTTGCGGAGTTCTTCCTCGGCGTCGGCCCAGGGCATGATGCGCTGGCCATAAAGCATGCCGGGGCCGCCGGTCAGGATGGACTTGCCGGAGGCGGGCATGGTCGCGTCGATCATCGCGAACGGCGTCAACGACCGGGTGAAGTGCCGCAGGATCGGCGTGGCCAACAGCGCCAGGTAGTTGGCGCGGTCAGCCGGAGACGCCCACGGGAAGTCGCGCAGGAACCGGTTGAGCAGGAACGCCCTGGCCTCACGTACCTGCTGGGCGGTGGGCCGGTCCGGGACCGGCGGCAACGCGACCTTGGACGCCAGATACAGGCCGGTCGCCGGGTCGTAGCCGGGCTTCTGCAGGAGGGTGCCGTCGCGACGCAGGATCGGGGCGCCGATCACGCCGCGCAAGGGTGGCAGGTGCGGCCAGGTCTTGCCCGCCAGGACGGAGGAGAGGATCTCCCGGGGTGGGGTGACCTCCTCCTCGACCAGCTCGCTCCCGCCGTTGCTGTCCTTGCGGGAGCGCATCCGGTAGACGTAGACGTGCTCGGCCAGCAGTCCGGCGAGGGTGGCGGGGGTGATCGGGCTGGCCGTGGTCGGCAGCGGCGAATCCTCATCAGTGGCCGGGGAGGCGTGGCCGCCGGAGATGGTCTCCATGTGGACCAGGGCGCCGCCGGAGACGTAGGTGTCGGGCAGCAGCCCCTCGGCCAGGCGCCGTTTGAGCACCCGGATGGTTTCCGGGCCGGAGCCGACCTGGACCCGGGGCGTGCCCTGCTCGGGCTGCTCGGGCGTGGGTGTGGTTGGGGTGGTGTTGGTCATGCGGGCACCCTCCGGGGCCTCTGGGCGCCGGTGCGGAACCCCGACCGGACGGTCCGCCGGGCCGGAGCCTCCGGGTGTCCAGCGGTGACGGCGGCTTGTGTGAGCAGGTTCTCGGTGGTGGCGGCGTCCAGGGCGCCCCCGGCGACGAGTTGGCCGAGCGCGACGGACGCACCCCACAGGGTGGTGTTCAGGTTCCCGTTCGCGGCGGCGATCGCCGACAGGGCGGAGCGGATGGCCGCCTCCAGATAGGTCCCCCGGCGCCCGGACCGCAGTTCGACCACGACGGGCCGCTGGGGCGGAAGCGGGGCGGGGCGTAGCCGTTCGGCCAGCCAGCCGGGCAGCGGGGCCGGGTCGGCGGTGTGGAGGGGTTCGTACCATCCGGCGCCATCCGGCAGGTCCACGTAGCTGCCGGGGCCGACGACGTACCCGCCCTCTGCGCGGGTGTCGATCCGCCAGCCCAGGCCGTTGCCCGCCTCACCGGAGGTGTTGGTCAGGGCGAGGCCGGGCGGGGCGGTGAAATACAGGTGAGTTCCGCCCTTCCTGGTGCGGACGGAGAAGGTCTCCCACGGCACCGCCTGCCTGGCCTGCTCACACAACAGGGCGAACACATCGGCGCCGCCCTCGACCCCGGGCCGCTGCCACTGGTCGGGTACCTGCTCGCCGGGCTTGGGCAGGTCGAGGTCGATCACGACCAGCCCGGAGGGGCCGCAGGAGATTCCGACGTTGAACGGCCGTCGCGCCCAGATCCGGCCGATCACCTCGGGGTCGGTGGTGGCGTGCCGCTTCCACCGGAAGCCGGACAGCGGGGTCTTGTCGCCGATGGAGACGGGGAAGACGTGCCAGCCGCGGGCGGCGGCGGCCAGCGCACAGCGCAGCTGCGGTGACGTCACGATGAGGTCCTTTCGGTGTGCAAGGCGCTGCCGTACTCCACGACCACCGGGATGGGCGTTCCGTCGGCCTGGTGGTCTTGGGCGTGCTCCTCGGCTGCGGTGCGGGCGATGGCCAGGCTGCGGTAGTTGCTGCCGGTCCACGGGCAGTCGCCGCACCTCCATGCCCAGTCGGCCCGGTGCGGGTTGGCCCAGATGTCGATGCCGGACCCGACCATGACCAGCCCGGCGGGGATGGCGACAGCGGCGGCCAGGCGCTTGAGAAGGTCGGTCACCGCCGATGGGTCGCTGTGGACGGCCTGGCGGAAGTGCTCACGGGCGGCGGTCAGGTCCCGGTCGTCGAGGGCGGCGAGGACGGCGTCGACCGTCTGCGTCATGAGGTCCCTGTGGCTCACCGGGAGACAGCCGGGCAGGCCGGTGGCGGGCGGGATCGTGGTGTCGGCCAGCCGCTGGCGCAGCTGCTGAACCAGGATGATGAGCTGGTCGGCGGCGGCGATCCCGGCGGCGATGTCGGGCGTGTGGTCGCCGTCGTGGCGGACGGCGTCGGGGTGGGCGGCCAGGTAGGCGTCCCAGCGCTCCCGCCAGCCGACCGCATTGGCCTGGTCGATCAGCAGGGCCACGGCGGTGGTCAGGTCGGCGCCCTCGGGCAGGCTGGTGTGGTCCCAGTACAGGTGCCGGGCCATGGGGGCGGCGGTGGGGTAGTCGGCGGGCGGGCGCTGACAGGTGGGCTTGGTCAGGGATGCGCTGCAGCGCTCGCAGATCTGCCCGGCATGGAAGCGGACGCCGGTGCGCGGGTCAATCCACGGCTGAGGGGTGTAGGGCTGGTGGCCGGAGGTGGCGCAGGCGCGGACGGCGGTGCAGCCCTGGCAGCGCCACCGCTCGGCGTCGGCCGAGATGTCGCGGCCGACGGGTTCGGCGTCGTGGGCGCGGCTCCAGCCATCGGCCGTCATGGTGCGGCGGGCGCTCTCAAGGGTGAGGAAGTGGGTGTCGTCGTCGTAGCCGAAGGTGTAGTCGCAGTCGCAGCAGCGGGCCACGATGCAGGTCGTGGTGGTGAAGGCCGGGCAGGCGATGGCAGGCGGGGTGGACATGGCTTCTCCTCGTCAGAACCGATCAAGCGGCGGTCTGGTTGTTCAGGCGGGTGAGGGCCTGCTCCAGGCAGACCTTGTGCGTGGGGCGGCCCAGGTCGTCGCGGAAGTGCGCGGTCGTGCCGCACGCCCAGCACGGGTCAGGGCGGGGGCCGGAGTAGGTCACGCAGTTGCGGCAGCTGGGCGGGTGACGGGCCGGTGAGCTGGAGCCGGTGGTGATGCGTTCCTGGCAGCACAGCACGCACCCGACGGGGTGATTCAGGACGGGGCGGTTGCTCCAGTCGAGGGTCACGGCGTGCGTTCCAGGTCGGTGCCGGTGATGGCCTCGACCAGGGCCGAGACGATGACCTCGGCGACCGGTGGGGTGACGGCGTTGCCGTACTGGCGGACCCGTTCGCGTTTGTTGCCCAGGACGGTGTAGTCGTCGGCGAAGCTCATGGCGCGGCCGATCTCGTGCGGCTCCAGCATGCGGAACAGGACGTCCTCGACGGCGATCTCATCCACGCCCTTGATGACGGCGTACCGGTCGCGGGTGGACAAGGTGCCGATCGGCTCGCGGACCGGGCGGGCGGTGCCGTTGCCGTAGTAGGGGACGAGCAGGTGATCCCAGGTGATGAGGGACTGCTTCCCGTTCGCGGTGAGGGTGCGGAGCGGCTCTGCCGGGCTGGTGCACATCTGGCCGGCGTCACCGCGAGGGGTGAAGTTCCGCATCACCATCGCGGCCGGGGTCACCAGGCCGTGATGGTTGCCCGACGCGGTCACCGTCGCCAGAGCGTCCGACACGGGGCGGGCGTCCGAGCTGCCGCCGCGAAGCTCGGCGATGAACGGCAGCCAGGCCAACCCGGTTTCGTTGCGGGCCGTCTGGGTTCGCAGCGGCGCGGCCACCGGGGCCGGCTCCTTGCCGTCGCGGCCTTCGACCGGGACCAGAAGCGGTGGAACGGCGAGCGCTTTGGTCATGGCGGTGGTCAGCGTCGGCATCGGCTCCGCCACGTCACGGCCACGATTCCGGTGGTTGTTGTCGAGGACCCACGGCCGGGCGTACCGCTCCATCCCGGCCTGGATGCGGGCGAGCGTCTTGGGGGCGAGCGGCTTGGCCCGGTCGCCGATCCGCTGGCCGGGCAGCGCCCAGTCGATCGCGACGGCGGCGGGCAGCGCCGCCGGTTCCACAACGGCGTTGCGGCAGGCGGTACGGGGGCACCGGTAGAGGTACTGCTGCCGGTAGCGCCCCATGTCGGCGCCGGGAGCCTTGAACACCTGAACGGCGCGCACCCACTCCCCACAGGAGGCGCACCACGCCTGAGGGCGCAGCCACTTGTCCCAGTCCGGGTCCCGGCGCAGGCAGGTGTGCCAGTAGGCGACGTACAGCCGGTCGCGGGACTGCGGGGCACGCAGAGCGGCGACGGGGTCGGCGTGCATGGAGTTCATCGCGATGACGCGGGTCGAGTAGCCAAGAGCCCGGATCTCACCCAGCCACCGGTCCCACTGATCCCAGGCGCGGACGTCGACCACGTTCTCGACGACACCGGCCAGGACGAGCCCGCCACGGCCTTGGACGCCGCGGAGGTACATGGGAACCTCCTCCATCAGGGCACGGGAGCGCTCAGCCTCCTCGTCGCGCCCCGGGCCGAACAGCTCGCCCTGCTGGGAGTGGGTGAAGTCGCGCTTCTTGCCGCGGGCGTTGCTCCACTGGGGGCACTCGGGCGAGGCCCAGAACAGGTCGCAGACAGGCCACTTCTCAACCGGGGCGTCGCGGATGTCGCCCCGGTAGTGGTCGGCGCCGGGGAAGTTCGCGGCGTGGGATTCGACGGCCCGCTCCCAGTGATTCGCGGCCCGGGTCACGGTGACGCCGGGCACCGCGTGGGCGCCCTGGCTGCTGCCACCGGCTCCGCAGAACCAGTCCATCAGGGTCAGCACGAGGCCACCCCGCCCTCACCGGTCTCCGAAGGGACATCGGCGAGGGGCAGGAAGCCCCGCTTGGACAGCTCTCCGACCACAGGCAGACCGGTGATCTCGGCGAGGGCCTCGGCTGCGTGCCGAACGTGCCCCAGCGGGGCCTCGCCGCCCAGCCGGAGGGCGACGCGGCGGCCGTCGCGGAGTCTGACGAGAGCGAGTTGGTAGCCGAGGCGGTAGTGGTCGAGCCAGCCGATGTAGGGCTCGGACAGAGCGGCGGGAAGGGCAGGGCGGGTCTTCGGCGTGGGCATGACAGTTCTCCTGTCGTGGGCATGCGGAAGGGACTCGATGGCGTCCCGAAGAAGAGGAGGAGGCAGTTAGGTCGCCGAAATCGAGTTAGGTTTCTCACTCGGCGTCGTCGGCGGGGTAATTCGCGGTCTGACCTGCGGAAAGTTAGGTCAGTTAGCCAGTTAGATCGGGGCGTGCGAGGTGCTCCCGGAGGCTCTCAGAGCGCCTTTCGAGGGGTGGGCGGAGCTAACTTCACTCCGTCTCTTCGTCGTCCGCCTGGCGCTGGATCAGGGCCTGCTGGATCAACTCCGGAGGGATCTTCCACTGGTTGCCGGTCGAGGGCACCTTGATCCCCAGGTCGGCCAGGTCCGCGACCAGCTGCTTGCCGGTCAACGTCCGGTAGGGCACCCATCGCGGCGCGTGCTCCCGAAGCAGCGCGGGCACATCCGCGGCCCTGATGGTCTGGCTGCCCAGCACCGCTGCCAGGTCCTCCAGCAGGTCCCGCGCGGTCTCGACCTGCGGGGCCGGACGGCCCTTGCCGGGAATGCCGGTGCCGAGCCGCTCGATCTCGGCCAGCACCCGATCAATCAGCGGGGTGACCTGGTCGTTGCCCTCGGCCACGGACAGGAAGTGCGCCTGCACCATCTCCGACCGCTGACCGGAGAACCCCTTGACCAGCGCGGTCCCCTTGTCCACGCCGACAATCAGCTCGGTCGCCCGGTGCCCGCCCCGGTAGGCGCCCTGTCCGAGCAGCGCGTCGTTGGCCACGTGGTCACTGACCGCGAACGCGATGCCGTTGCTGCAGTTCCGGGTGATGTCGCGCGGCATCGAGTCCTTCGTCGGTGCCTGAGTGGAGACGATGAGGTGGATGCCGCGTTTGCGGCCCAGCTTCACGATGCTGATGGCCAGCTCGGCGATCTCCTCGCCGAACTCCTTGTGCTGGAACGCGACGTGCGCCTCCTCCAGCAGCGCGGCGATCGGGTGCATGCCGATGCCCGCGCTGGCCAGCTTCCGTGTGACCTCCGGCTCCCGGTGCTGGACCAGCAACTCACCGCGCTTCTGGACTTCGGCGTGCAGCTCCCGCAGGTCGTAGAGGATCTGCTCGATCTTCTCGTCCTCGGCGCCCATCACGTAGCGGGAGCAGCGCCGCTTGAACACCTCGAAGTCGTAGTTCGCATCCGGCACCCAGATCCGCAGCTCAGCTGTGGGGTCCAGACAGGCACCCCCCATGATGACCCGGGCGGCAGAGCTCTTGCCCTGGTCGGGCAAGCCGCCGACGAGCGTGTTACGGCCGATGAACGGCACGACGATCGGATCGCCGCGCAGGGTCTTGCCGTACGGCAGGCCCTGGAACACGTCGGTGAACCCGTCCTCAAGCAGCGGGTACGGCCCGGCGCCCTCGGCGAGCGCCCCCTTGTCGGCAACCCACAGCTTCAGGATTCCAGCGTCGCCACCGACGGCCGGCCAGGTCTCCTTGACCGCCCGGTAGAGCCCGGCGGAGAGCTTGGCCCGCTTCTGGGGAAGGCAGATCTCCTCGGCGGTGACGCCGAGCGGGAGGCGGACTTCGGCGTAGGTGCCGCGGCCGTCCCTGCGGGCGGTGACCAGGAACTGCAGCGGCAGGCCCTGCTTGAGATAGGCGTTGATCTGCGGAATGCGCAAGGAGCCCAGGGCGCGGGCGATGGTCGTTTCGTCGATCGTCACGTCCACGTCGGCATCGGCGTTGGTGTTCAGCCACGAAACCGGGGCGCCGCGCCGCCGTCCTTCCCGCCAAGCCGCCCACACCAGAGCGACCGGCGCGACGGTCAGGGCAGGGGAGATACCGAACGCCACGGCGTCGAAGACCCACCGTAGGAGGGTTCCTGCGGCGGTGGGGACGGTGAGGAACTCACCCGCTCCGGTGGCCCACACCAGGGTCGAGGTGCCCAGCAGCACGACCCCGGTGGCGGCCACGCCTCCGGCGCCGACCTTGGCCAGCCCCAGCGCCAGGCCGGGCAGGGCGGCCAGGCGGGTGTGACGCCGGTCGGCGGCTTGCTGCTTGCGGTCCATCCACTCGGCCAGCGCGGCCCGGTCGCCCATGGCTTCGGCGGCCCGGATCTGGCGGCGGTAGGCGCCCAGGGTGAGGGCGTCCCAGGCCCGCACCAGCCAGGAATGCCCGCCCTGGCCGATCGCGACGGTGACACCGAGCGCACTCCGGGTCAGGCGGACGGCGCGCTCGTCATCACGCAGGCGCACCGCGTGCTCAACGGCCTGCCCCAGCAACCGCACCAACGGCGCCGGACCGTCGGAGGTGTCGGGCAGGGCGCGGGGCACCACCGTGCCCTCCAACGGCTCAGCCTCGCCGCCGTCGCGGAGAGGGAAGCGCACCAGCTCACCCATGGAGTCACCGTCTTCGGGCAGCGGGTCAGGGGTGTGGTGGAGTGTCATGCGCGGCCTCCTGCCGTGCGGACCACGCGGAGGGCGCGGCCGTCCATGGCCAGGGCGGTGGCCGCCCTGCATGCCGTCCAGGCCAGCGCGGCCAAACCGAGCCAGAGCACGCCCCGGGTGGCCACCAGCAGCGCATACAGCGGCGCGGCGATCAGTACGGCTCCCGCCCACCCGACCCAGCGTGGCGCCGATGCGGTGGCGATCTGGGCGCTGACCTGGGCCGGGGTCCGTGAGCCTTGGGCCGGTTCGGTTACCGATCCGGCCAGCAGGACGATCAGCAGCAGGAAGGACATCGCCGATATCAGGGAGTTCATGCCGTCCCTCCGTTCCGCTCGTCGTGGGCGCGGTCGGAGGTCAGGGCGGTGGCCAGAAGCCACCGCACGACCGTGCTCTTGCCGTACCGAGGGGTTCCCGCCGTCTCGTGGACCGCACCGGCGGGAGCGTGGTTGTTGTGGGTGTTGGTCGGGGTGATGTTGTCGGTCATGATGAGGGCACCTCGTTCTCGTAGATGCGGGTCGGGTGGCCGGGGCACGGCCGGAGTCTTGGCGGATGAGGGCCGTGCCCCGGGCGGAGCTACTTGCCGGGCTTGGCGGGCTTGCCGATCAGGGCGCCCCCGGGGAGGCGGACGAAGATGGTGTCGCCGTCGCGGTGCTTGACGTGTGGGCTGCTCGGGCGGTCGCAGGTGTAGGACTCGGCGCCGTCCGCGCTGACGAACCCGGCACCACAGGGCTTGGTGTTCTTCATGGCTGCTCCTCGGTGAGCGATTCGGTTGATCGGTTGGTGGTCGGGGTCAGGGGTTGCGGAGTTCGTCGCGCAGGGTGCGCGACAGGTCCTCCCGGCAGCGCAGCGCGGTCTGGATCGTCTTCGCCGACGGGACGGCGGGCAGCTGCCCGGAGGCGATCAGTCGCCGCAACTCGGCGCGGTGCTCATCGGCCGTCCGGCCTCGGCCGGTCTCGGCGGGGGGGTCCTCCGCCCCTCCTCCACGGGGGTCCTCCATCCCTCCTCCAGGGGTCCTCCATCGCTGGTCAGCGACACGAGGCGCCGTCGAGGGCGGGGCGGTGGGCGGGGTGTGGTTCATCCCGGCGAACGCGGCCAGGATGATCGGCAGGACGGTCACGATCGCCACCGCCACGATCGGCCCGAGCAGGTGCAGCACCAGGGCGGCCATGCTGAAGGTCTCGGCGATCCCGGGCAGGTACGGCCAGGCGTTCATGGTCGCGGTCAGTCCCAGGAACAGCCACTCGATGCGGATCACGGTCGGGTGGTCCAGCATCGTGCCGCGGGTGCCCAGGTAGGCGCGGGCGCCGACCACGACGAGCAGGGCCATGGACATGAACGGCTCGACCAGCCACGCGAAGATCCAGGCGGGCGATCCGGCGGCGGCGCCGTCGGCGGCGAACTTCTGCACCCCGGCCGTCGACCACGCCAGAGCGAGGGTCAGGGCCAGCATCGCGGCGATGACCAGCAGTCGCCGGACCCGTACGGTCTGGTAGATCTGCATGGCCGGGGCCTGAGCCAGCTCATACAGCCGGGCCGCCTCGTGCGCGGCCCGGCGCCGCTTGCGGACCTTGTCGGTGTCCAGCGTCAGCGGCGCGTCGTCGTCCTGAAGAACGGCCAGCGCGTGCGCCTCGGCGACCTGCTGACGCAGCTGCCGCACCCGCTTGGTCTCACCATTCGGCGGCTCGGCCGGACGTGCCGGCACGGGCTCGGACGGAGGCTCGGGTGGTGCCTGGTTGGCCAGGTGACGTTCGAGCGCGGCGATGCCGCGCGTCACCTCCTCCGGACTCGGGTCCGGGACGGGCATGGTGGTCATCGTGCTGCCTCCTTCAGGGGCGGCGGTTGGTCGGGGCCGGACGGCGGTCGTAGCCGTCGCGGGCGGAGCGGGTCATGCCGCGCCGGCGGTCGGACTCCAGCCAGGCGTCCTCGGTCTTCTTCAGGGCGGGCAGCGCCAGGCCGTGCACCAGGTGCCCGGCGGGCTTACCGCTGTCGTCGAGGCGTTTCACCGGCCGGTCCACATCCGGCGCAGCCGGTGAACGGCGGCGATGTCGGCCAAGTCCCTGGGGCGGCGGGCGGCCTCTTTCCAGGCCAGCACGTCACCCAGCCGCATGAACGGCAGGCCGTCGATGACGTCGGCGGTGCCGATCAGGCGGTCGGTGGGCCAGCCGGGGGTCCACCGGTCCACGAACTCGATCGCAGCGTGCGGGTGGTGGACGCTCAGGCCGTGCCCGGACGGGGCCGGGCGCGGGGTGCCGAGGGTGGTGGCGATCTGCCAGGCCGGGCCGGTGGCCAGCACGTCCAGATCGGTGATGCGCTCCCGCAGGCCACGCACATACAGGGCCGCGGACCCGCAGATCACATACGAGCCGTGCGGCAGGCCCAGGCCGGTCAGGGTGGCGAACAGTCCGGCGGAGTCGGTCAGCAGGCGGTCAGCGGCACAGAACGGGGAGAGAGTCACTGGGTGCCTTCGCGGTGAGAACGGCCTGCCCGCCGGGCGACAGGCAGGAACTACCCACGTCACGGACGGGGCAGGCGGACCTCCATGTAGACGCGGACCTGGCGGCTGTTGCCCCGCGACGGGTACGGGTCGGAGGGCTCGACGACGTCGAAGGCGCCTTCGATCAGGGGGACGGCCTGCTCGACCTCGTCGGGCAGCCCGAAGAGACGGATCTTCATGCGGCGCTCCTTTCGGTTCGGGCGGTGGCCAGCGACCGCAGCCGGGCGGCGGTCTCGGTGGCCAGCTCGGCCAGCCGGTCCATCGCGGCGGCTTCGGCCTCCAGGTCTCCCTCGGCGCCCACGCTGAACCAGACGTGGTCCCACGAGATGGTGAGGAACAGCACGTCCGATCCGGGGGCGGTACTGGCCTGTAGGGACATTTCGGCGGCGCGCGGGTCGCGGATCGTCACTCCGGCGTTGACGCGGCTCATGGGTTCTCCTTGCGGGGGTCGAGGGCGATGTCGGCGGTGATGGGCGGGGCGTGCAGGGGGCGGGTGACCTTCATGGTTTTGGGGCTCTTCACAGCGAGATGCGGTTGGTCCGGCCGCATTCCCGGCAGTCGGCCAGGGTGGTGGGCTGCGTGGGCGACAGGGGGTCGGTGCTGGTCTTCTGGCAGTGGCCGCACGTCCACTGGCCGAGGGTGCCGACCTGGCGCCAGGAGGAGGCGCAGTAGATGGTGTAACCCTCCACGGCCGACACCCAGGACTTGCGATGGGCGGGGACGTCCTTGTCCTTACGGGGCTTGAACAGGCTCACTTGTTTCTCCTTTCAAAGTGGCGAACAGCCAGACGGAGTCGGTCAGCCGCGGGCGCGCATCACGCGCTTCCGGCGGTGATGAGCAGAGCGGTGAGGAAGATCCACAGGTGGTGCCAGGACTGGTCCAGCTGGTAGGCGCCGGTCCCGGTCGGGGCCAAGGCGCGGTCACCGAGCCGGTAGAACCCGGCCTTACGCAACCGCCCGGCGAGCCGCTCCAGAGTGACGGCCCCCCTGCGGTCGGGGTGATACGCCGACCGGTCGGCCCAGTAATGGGAGGCGGCGTCCACGCCCAGCGCGAGCGCGACGGCCACCGGGGACAACACCCGCCCGGTCGCCAGGACGAGCAGCAGAAGCGCGCCGAGCTTGGTGGCGGTGAGGGTGACGACGTGCCGCAGGCACGCCAACCGCCCGATCAAACCCGGGGCACCCTTGGTCGTCGCCTGGTGGTGGGTTTGGGCCCAGTGATCCCCTACGGAATGCGCGGCCCAGAGCGCGGCGAACACCGCCGCGAACGTCGCCGACGCCAGCAGACCGGTGACCACAGCTCACCTCACCCCAGCCGCGGCGGCGGCCAGGCGGGCGACCTCAGCCCAGTCGACGGCCTCGGCGTCCAGGCCCGCCCACACCCCCACCGTGGGGCGCAGCTGCAGGGCGCGGGCCAGGCACAGCACCCTTACCGGACACTCGGCGCAGACCTCGATCGCGACCTGCACCCGCGCGGCCCGCTCCTCGGCTGTCTCGGAGGCGGGGCCGGTGTGCAGCTCGGGGCAGGTGCACAGCGCGCCGTCGGCCAGCTCCGGCGGCGGATCAGCGGCGGCGTCGAACAGCGACATCGCAGGGGAAGGGGCGGGAAGGCAGGCAGTCAGGGGCATGGTGGGGTCCTTTCAAAAGGGGGTTTCGTCGGGGCGCGGCCACCGGCACCGGCCGGTGGCCGCCTGGTGCCGCTGCGCTTCGAGGTGCCCGCCCGGCCAGGTCGGCCGGGCGGACACCCGCAGCCTCAGCGCTACCGGCGTCTCTTCTTGCCCTTGGCTTGGGCCATCTCGGCGATGCGCTGCTTGGCCAGGTCTCGCGCCCGGGCGTTGCCGCCGAAGGACTCCAGCTCGCGGCGCTCCTTCTCCTGCCGGAAGACCTCTTCGCGGACCTTGTCGCGCAACTCCTCGTCGGTGAAGTCCTGCAGAGACGTGCGGTAGTCAGGCTTCTTGGCCATGTGCTTCTCCTTCGTGAGTGGTGGAACTGACGTTCCGGGCACGCGCCCGCACCAGGGCCTACGGCAGGGCAGCGCACCGTTTGGCGTGCTGCTCGGCCGCGTTCCGCTCAGGACCGCCCGGTATCCGGCTCTCGCTCCCGTAGATCCGGTGGGTGAAGCCACCGGTTTCGTCGCCGCATCCGGCGCACTCCCACTTGGCCTCGGTGACGTCCTTGGCAGGGCGACCGTCCTCCTGCGGGGCGGTGCGGGCTTGGGCGGGTGTCCACGTGACAACGGCGCCGCCTGCGGTGCGGTACTTCACGGGCTTGAGCATGTGGTTCTCCTTCGATCGGAGGGAGCGCTCTGCTCCGGGCACCCGCCCGGCCACACCGACCGGGCGGGACCCGCAACACGCGGTCATCCGAAGAAGCGGCGGATTCCCTTGGGAGAAGCACCGGCCCGTTGGAGAGCGGACTCGCGGTAGGCGGCGGCTCCTCGGCGGCCCAACGCCTTCTCCAGCTCGGCGGCGGCCTTGTCCCGCTGCACCCTGGTCACGCCGAGTCCCTCGGCGGCCTCGGCCAGCTGCGAGAAGTACGTGGCATCGCTGGAGGATTTCTTGAGCTTGGCCAGCTGCTCAGGGGTCATCCGGCTACGCACGGGCCTTGCCCCCCTTGCCTTTGCCCTCGTCCTTCTTGTCATCGGCGGGCTGCTGGACCATGGCGCTGTCCAGCTGATTGAGGGCGACCAGGGCGGCGGCGAGCCGCTCGGCGGGCGTCATCGCGTCACCCGCTGAATGACGGGCTTGGCGACGTCCCGATGGGTGACGGAAGCGGTGACCTGAACCCACTTGAGGATGTCGGCCAGCGCCTCGGCGAGCACGACGCTGCGGTGCCGTCCGCCGACGCAGCCGATCGCGATCTGGATCGGCCGTCGTCTGTCGGGGACGTCGAGGGCGATACGCAGGCCGAGCGCGGCGGAGGCGAGGCCGCGGACGGCTTCGTTCGCGCCGCGGGTGGCGAGGACGTGCCGCTGGACCGCCTTGTCGAGTCCGGTCATCTGCCGCATCGCCGGGTCGACGTGCGGGTCGTGGAGAGAGGTGCGGACGTCGAGCGTGATGTCGGCGGTCGGCGGGGCGTCGTGGCCGTAGCCGAAGCTCACGATCTCAACCTCGGCGGTCACTTCTTGCCGCCCTTCCCGCCCTTGGGGGCCAGGACGGGCAGGCCCCGCTCCACCCGGAGCTGGGCGTCGTAGGCGGTGCGCACGGTCTGTGCCTCACCGGACTCGGTGAACAGGACCCCGCCGCGGCTGAGCAGCCTGCCGGGGCTGTTGGCGGGGGGCTTGGGGTGCGTCATGATGAATGCGCTCCTTGTACGGAGACGAGGGCGGCCCCGGGTCTTGGAGGATTGGGGTCGCCCTCAGCGGTTACCGGCCAGGTCGGCCGGAGCGCCCCGGCAGGGAGTCGAACCCTGCCTTTCGACCATCGGGGCTGAGAAGAACGGGCCGGTCAGATCACCGGCGCCGCGCAGCGAACACGCGAGCCGGTCAAGGCCGACGCATGGTGGTGATGCGCAGGGACGACGCCTCTGCGCGGGCCGCCTTATTCGGTGGGAGGCGGTAGCCCGTATTCAGTTCGCCAAGAAACGAGCGCGACAGCCTGACGGGCGCGCGGCTTGCGCCGCCTTCCCAGGTCTTCCAGCTGTGCAAAGGCAAAGAGAGAACCTTCAAGTACGTAGAGTACGTACTCACCGGTCTTTCTTCTGAGTACGTACTCTCTATGCTTCAGGCTGCGCTGTCAAGGAGATTGGTACGGTGAGTACGTACAAGCCGGTCAGGGCGAACTAGGAGGACTTCGAAGTGGGGACAGCAGACCCCCGCGCTCTCTGGGAGCGCGTGGCGGACGACTTGAGGGCCGAGATCAACCGTGGAGACCTGAAGGCGGGGGACCCCATCTCGCCGGAGCAGGAACTCGCCGACCGGCACGGAGTCAGTCGGCAAACCGTGCGGCAGGCGCTCCAGCAGCTCACCAACGAGGGGCTCCTCCTCAGTGGGCGCGGCCGTGGGCGAACTGTCCGCTCACAAACACGGCTGCACTGGCAGCTCTCCCACTTTGAGACTCAGGAGCGACACAGCGCAGAGGCCGACGCGTGGAGCAACGGCGTTGCAGATCAGGGGCGCAACCCCCATCAGGACGTCACAGTTGAGATCAATGTGCCGACACCGAAAGTGGCCGAACGACTGGGCCTGAATCAGGATGATCTCGTCGTCGTCCGACGTCGCGTGCGCTACGTGGATGATCAAGCATTCCAGCTTGCCGACAGCTACTTTCCTGAATCCATTGCCCGTGGGACGTTGCTCATGCAGCCACGTGACGTGTCGGTTCCCGGCGGGATTCTCGCGTCGATCGGGTACCCGCAGATCAAGATCGTCGATGAAATCGAGATCCGGATGCCGACGAAGGAGGAGTCAAGCAAGCTCGGAATTGCTGCGGGCACTCCCGTGGCCGAGCACGTCCGGACGGGTTACGGCGAGGACGGCAAGCCTCTCAGAGTCATGATCACGATCGTTCCCGGAGACCGTCACGTCCTCGTCTACGAGCTGGAAGCCCAGTGACCGATCTCCCCCCGCCCTCCGCTGACGCGACCACGGACGAAGACCTATTCACCGACGACCCGATGTCCCAGCCTCTGACCTACCCGGGGCGCATCCCGCAGACCTCAGGGATCCTGACCGGCGACCGCTACGTACGGCTCCGCGCGGCCGACGGCGAACCCGCCGGCCGGTGGCATGCCGAGGTGAACGGCACCAGGCCGACGCTGACCAAGTACCTCAGCGACCTCGGCGCGGCACCGCTTGAAACACGGCACCAGGTCGTTGCCGTGGGGTCGAACGGCGCCCCCAGCCAACTTCATCGGAAGTTCGTCAGTCACGGCGCCCGGCCAGTGATCCCGATGACGCGCGCCAGTGTCACCGGGATCGCGCCGGGCGTGTCCGCGCACATCAACCGGAACGGGTACGTCCCCGCGGTACCGATCGAGACTCCCGAGAAGGCACACCTGCTGTTCGTGCTGTGGCTGGACGACGAGCAGCTCTCCGTGCTGGACGCGACAGAGCCGAACTACCACCGGCGCCTGCTCCCCACGAGCAGGTTCCCGATCAAACTGACCTCCGGGGTGGACCTTCCCGCGTGTCACGTCTACGTCGGCAAACACGGCTGCCTGGTGGACCAGGCGGGCATCCCGTTCCGCCTGGGCAGACAGACAGAGCTGATTCGCCAACTGCTTGCACAGTCGCCCAGCCTTCGGCGACTGTGCGGCGACTCCCCCGAGGAGTTCATCTCACGCGTTCAAAATGAAGCCGTACGCGAATCGGCATACACGCTCTTCCGCGAAGAGGGGTTCGCCTGTCCGCAACCCGACCTACTCAGCTTGTCCGATCAGTGAGGTGAACGGCGTGACGGCGGCAAAGGTCCGGCGTATGGTCGAACCGTGGCCAAAGGGTGACGCTCCTCAGGGTCATCGATGCGGTGCCTGCCTGGGTGAAGGCGGTAACAGCGTCTTCATAATCGTTCGCGTATGTTAGCGCCCGGTGTGCGCCATCTCGATAAGCGGATAGAGATCGCACACACCGGGGAAGCCGTGTTCTTAGCTGGCGGCGAACTAGATTTCGGAGCTATGCGAGCGGTTAGCGTTTTCGCTAAAAATGTCGACCTTAGGGCGTTCTTCGATCCCGACAGCCAAAATTTGATCGACTATCGACTCCGCCAACCCAGCGGTCTCGGTCAGTACATCCCGCGAAATCCCAATGTCGCGACACACTTCCATAGCCTTCGTCATCAAGATTGGCGTCTCGCGTGGCCCGATATCATACGGCTCCGGGTCGCCCCATTTACTTAGCGTTACCATCGCTCGCCGATATGTAGTATCCCGGTAAATCCCCAACGAGTGTGCTCGATAAGCTAGGGCTTTGATGGAAATTCCCCATCGTCGCTTTAGTATCGCAAGGCGCTCCCAGTCTAGCGTTCTTGGCAGTTCGTGGATGATTTCTTCGGTGGGGGCAAGGAATTCTGCAGCGAAGTCGTGGGCTTGATTTTCTGTGATACGACTCCCTGGCTCTAGGTCGCGATGCATGATGAGGTGCCCAGCTTCGTGCGCTGCATCAAAACGCGATCTTGGCTTGTCGTCTTTGAGGGGGTTCATGAACACGGCCGCTCGCGAACCATGCCAATAAGAGAAAGCATCCACCCGCCGCGAACCATTTGGAAGTTGCAAAACTACCACACCGTGAGATTCAAGTAGGCGGATGACATGCGGAATGGGGCCCGATTCGACCCCCAGTGATTTTCGAGCATTTTTTGCGATAGCCGAAATATCCGCTTTTGTCGGCTCCGGCGGCAAGTCTTCCCTGGGCAAATCGATCACGGGAAGATCTACATATCGCTCAATCGCTGTTACGAACCTCATTGCCAGTTTACTGAATGCTATTACTTCATCGCGTTCCAGTTGCGTAGTCGCACGAAGGCTTCTGAAATGCGCTGGAGTTGTTTTCTCCTCAGGATGCCCGATACGAAAGAAATCTACGGGCATTGCCAGAGCTAGGGCAAGCTTACTGACTACGCCGGGGGACGGCTTAGCTTGCCCTAGCTCATATTGCGTAATCGCTGCTGGCGTCACACCAACCTCACGCGCAAGTTCATTCTTGCGGCGACGGCGCAGCTGGCGAGCGATTGTCAAGGCATGAGGATCAAACGCTTGGGCTGCTAGTGCCAAAGAGTTGAATCCACGCCGAGAAATGGTGACCTCCCAAATTCCTGAATGGCTCCTTATCAGGCGTCGCTCTGCCCCTCCCTCTTCGTCCGACGAGGAGTAACCTGCGGCTCGGGCGTAGGCAGGTCAGAGTGCGCAGGCCCCGACGCCGGCGGTCGGACCGGGCTGGTCGGACCGAAGGGCACGTCGCCTTCTTCACCGAAGCCATCGATGCGCCCAGCATCATCGCTCCAGATGCAGCGAGAGTCCAACCAGGGACTACCCCCATCGCGGTGATCCCGTGGGATCCCCGCGTGGATGGTCGCATTCCCAGTTTCGGAGCTTCCGCTGTGGACGAACCGAATGTGCCTGAAGAGCGGGATCATGGAGTCGAAGGCGGCACCCAGGTCCTCATCGCCGTCGAGAGTGAGCTGAGCGTCGGTCTGGCTGTTCTCCACCGGCCCCCGCAGCTTGGCCTCGCTGGTAGTCCAGTCGATGAGCTCCACACTGACGTTGACCGACGAGCCGGGCAGCTTGTACTGACGCACGACGAACCCGTCGCAGACAATCTCAAGCGCGCTGTTGACCAGCTTGGCATGCACGCCGGGCAAACCACGCAGTTCGGTTACGGCACGGTTGGCGATGTTGCGCGAGATCGCGATCCCGAACAACGTGCGGTCATCACCGAGCTCCGGTTCGAAGCGGTCGGCGTTGACGCGATAGACCTCCCGTATGAGGCGGATCATGATGATCAGGACGCCCTTACGGTGGAGGCGCTTCAGCACCTCGTCAAGGAAGCTCATCGTCACGCGAGCAAAGTTAGCAGATGTACCCACTGTTGTGCGTGAAAATCAAGTGCAAGGCGATACTTGACGCTAAATATCAAGATCATCTACTAAGAGAGGGTTGGAACGCGCTGCGAGCGACCAGCACCGAGAAGAAGAGTGGGGTGACCGCGGACCGGTTGTGGATCAAGGGGAGGGAGTTGCCTACCGTCTCATTTCCCGTCTCAGTTCAACCCCGTACGGCCCCGTACGCTGGCGTCCAGCATCACCCCTCAACCACTGCCCAGAGCCCCTCCGAACGGCTCTGAACAGGCTTCCACAGGCTTGGAAAGCGTGTTGGGGGCAACCCCTCAGGAGTTCGAATCTCCTATCCTCCGCGCTTGGTTGAGCAGCAAGACACGAAGGGCCCGGACTATCCACCCGGGCCCTTCGTGCTGTCCGGCCTCAGGTGGCACGCCCATTTGAAGCATGTGCGCTGGTCGGTGTCAGCGAGAGTCCACTCACAGGGCCGCCGGCCCAGACTGCAGGTCGGCAGGTCGTCAGGCTTCAGCGTGAGATATCATGAAGCGAACACTTGATATCAAGGAGTGTGCATCGATGAGTCGCACTGTGATCGATCTGGATGACGAACTGGTCGCCGACGTCGCGAAGGCACTCGGAACCAGCACCAAGAAGGAAACCGTCAACACGGCCCTCCGGGAGGTCCTGGAGCACCGACGCCGAGCGCTTGCGCTCGCTCGGCTCCGTTCCGACGCCTCCGAAGGAGGCTTCGACCTCGAACTCTTCGAAGACAAGATCAATTACCGTCGATGAATGCGGCACAGTTCCTGATCGACACCAGTACTCTTGCCCGTTTCCTGCGCCCCGACGCGGACCAGCACGGCTGGGATCAAGCCGCCGTCGCAGGACTCATCGCGGTCTGCCCCATCACCGAACTCGAGTTCTTCTACAGCGCCCAATCTATCGCGGACCGCGAACAAGGTATCGAAAACCTGCGGCTCCTGTTCGGCTGGACCCCCATCGACGACCGCGCCTACGACCGCGCCTGGAAAATTCAAGAAGCCCTCACCAGGCGAGGGCAACATCGCAGCGCAGGCCCCGTCGACCTCGTCATCGCCGCCACAGCGGAGCTCCAAGGACTAACGCTCCTCCACCGCGACCGGGACTTCGAGTGCATCGCCCGGGTCACCGGCCAAGCACTCCAGTGGTACGGCCCCGAGCCGGGCAAGTAACCCCTCACAGGCATGCGGGCTTGAGTCCCCAGCCACCCACACCTCGCAGGAACATCAATCCTGAATCGACATCACGCTTACCGGCCTCCAGCCAGAGGAAGCGAGGCCGCCTTGCAGATGCCGTAGCGACGTTCGACGGATCACGTTTTCACATGTCAGGGACGGTAGCGAGCAGTAGGTTCCAGAATCGGAAGGCGTGTCGGGCGAGCCTCAGGAGTTCGTACTATCCGGCCTCAGGAGAAGGTCAGTTTCCGCCGGTGGTGCCGAGCCGTACGGTCGTGGTGGTGGTCGAGCCGTCGGGGTGGAGGAGTTCCACCTTGGCCGAGTCGCCTGGTTTGTGGGCGGCGAGGGCTCTGGCGAGGTCCTGCGCGGTCAGGACCGGGGTGTCGTCGAGTGCGACGATCACGTTGCCCGGCCTGAGTGCCGTCCGCGTCCCCTGGGCCGTCCGCACGACGCCGACACCGCTCGGTCTGCCGTGTCTGTCGACCACGGTCTGCGCCGTGACTCCCAGGTCCGCCCGGCCGGTTTCGGTCACCTCGCCCTTCTCGACGAGCCGGCGGACGACGCGGGTGACCGTGTTGGCCGGGATGGCGAAGCCGATACCGGGGAGCACACTGCCCGTGTCCGCGTTCACCAGGTCGGCGACCAGCACGCCGACGACCTGTCCGGCGAGGTCGACCAGGGCGCCTCCGCTGTTGCCCGGGTTGATCGCGGCGGAGGTCTGGATGAGGCCGCCGGCCGTCGGAGCGACGGTCTCGTGCCCCTCGGCCGCGAACTGGACGGTCCGGTTCAGCCCGGAGACGATGCCGTCGGTCACGCTGCCCGACAGGCCGAACGGGTTGCCCATGGCCAGCACGATCTGGCCGATGGCGAGCCGGTCGGAGTCGCCGAAGCCGGTGGGGACGAGGCCCGACGGGTCGTCCACCCTGATGACGGCCAGGTCCCCGGCCTTGTAGACCCCGACGAGCCGGGCCGTACGGGGGGCGCCACCGGTGGCGAGCATGACCTCGAAGCGTTCGGCGTCACCGACCACGTGGGCGTTGGTCACGATGTGCCCGAGGTCGTCGTAGACGATGCCCGAGCCCTCGCTGATCTCCTCTCCCGACCGCGAGGTGATCTGCACGACGGACGGCAGCACCCTGGCGATGCCCCTTCGGTAGTCGGCCTCAAGTGTCAGCGGGCCTCTCGCCACGGGGACGGCCACGGAGGACCCGGTTTCGAGGTCCGCCTTGTCCGGTGTCTCCGGGTCGGCGCCCAGATCGTTGCCGAGGAGTACGGCCATCACAAAGAGCGCATTGATGACTACCATCCGCATCTGCCGCATGTGACGATATTTCCCTTGTTGGCGGTGAAAAGCTGCAGGTGGGGGATATATTTCGTGCAAGTCGACGCCGATGAGGCGCTGCGCCGTACCCGGCGAACCGGTGGGCATGGTCGGCCCCGGGGAGGGCAGTGGGGGTCCAAGCGGATCGAAGGGACGTCTGCGATGGATTTCAGAGACGACGCCCGGCTGGACAGCTCACAGGTGGAAAGCGGTGGCCGCAGGAGGATGCCCGGAGGAGGACTCGCGGTCGGCGGGGGCGCCGCCGGAATCCTCGCGCTCATCGTGGCCCTGCTGTTCGGGCTCAACCCCGGGGACATCGTTGGCGGGAACGAACCCGCCCCCGTGGGGCCGGGAACCGACCTGGCGGCCAAGTGCAGGACAGGGCAGGACGCCGACCAGAACGAGGAGTGCCGGGTGGTCGGCGTGGTCAACAGCATCCAGGACTACTGGCCGACCGTCGTGCAGGGTTACCGGCCCGCCAAGACCGTGATGTTCTCCGGCCAGGTGAACACCGCCTGCGGCGCGGCCGACGCCTCGGTCGGCCCGTTCTACTGCCCTGCCGACCAGAAGGTCTATCTCGACCTGAGCTTCTTCGACGAGCTCCGCACCCGTTTCGGCGCGGAGGGCGGTCCGTTCGCCCAGGCGTATGTGATCGGGCACGAGTACGGTCACCACGTGCAGAACCTCCTGGGCACCAGCTCCATGGCCCAGGGAGACCGGCAGGGACCGCGGAGCGGCTCGGTCAGGCTTGAGCTGCAGGCCGACTGCTACTCGGGCGTGTGGGCGAAGAACGCCTACGAGACCGGCCTGTTCGACAAGCCCTTCACCCAGCAGGACATCCAGCAGGCGCTGAGCGCCGCCTCGGCCGTGGGGGACGACAGCATCCAGGAGCGCACCCAGGGCCGGGTGAACCCGGACGCCTTCACCCATGGCACGTCGGCACAGCGTGTCAGGTGGTTCACCACCGGTTACGAGAGCGGGGATCCCAACCGGTGTGACACGTTCTCAGGGAGCCTCTGAGGCCGTCGCCGACCTGGGCAAGCAGGCAAAGAATCCGAATCTCTCATAAACTACGTACTGTGATCTTCAAGCTGGTCGGTGATGGACGGCCCTACCCCGAGCACGGTCTCTCGCATCGCGAGTGGGCGCAGATACCGCCGCGGCAGGTCCGCCTCGACACGTTGATCACCACGAAGACGGTGCTCGACCTGCACTCGCTGCTCGCCAAGGACTCCACCTTCTACGGCGACCTGTTCCCGCACGTGGTCCAGTGGCGCGGCGACCTCTATCTGGAGGACGGCCTGCACCGTGCCCTGCGCTCGGCGCTGCACCAGCGCTCGATTCTGCACGCCCGCGTCCTCGAACTTCCCGAGGACTGAGAGCGCCCCGAGGACTGAGGAACCCCTGGCACGACGAAGGGCCCCCGGCGAACCGGGGGCCCTTTCGTTGCTGTGGCGGTGGAGGTGGGATTTGAACCCACGGATAGGTTGCCCCATCACACGCTTTCGAGGCGTGCGCCCTCGGCCACTAGGCGACTCCACCGCCGAGCAGCTTACCGGATATCCGCTATTGCTCGCGCATCCGGCGAGAGGTGAAGAAGTCGGTGAGGACCGTGGCGCACTCGTCGGCCAGCACCCCCATGACGACCTCGGGCCTGTGGTTGAGGCGGCGGTCCCTCAGCACGTCCCACAGCGAGCCCGCGGCGCCCCCCTTGGGATCGACGGCGCCGTAGACGACCCGGTCGACCCGGGCCAGCACGGCGGCTCCGGCGCACATCGTGCACGGTTCAAGGGTCACGACCAGCGTGCAGCCGGTCAGCCGCCACTCACCACGCGAGAGAGCGGCCCGCCGCAGGGCCAGGACCTCGGCGTGCGCGGTCGGGTCCGCCAGCGACTCACGGTCGTTGCCCGCCCCGGCCAGCACGGCCCCCTCGGGGTCGAGGACGACCGCGCCGATCGGCACCTCCCCCCTGGCGCCCGCCTCGGCGGCCTGCTCAAGGGCCAGCCGCATCCCGGCGACGTACGCCTCGGGGTTCACCGGAGCCGGTCGAGCTCGTCCGCGAAGGCCAGCCGCTCGGCGATCACCGAGAGCGTGTCCGCGGGGAGCGCGCCCTCCTCCATGCTCAGCTCGACGAGCTCCTCCGGGCTCATGCCCAGGTCGCTCAGCAGCTCGAAGTCGCCCGCGGGCCGTACGCCGAGGTCGGGGGTCTCCTTGTCCGGGGCGACGCCGGCCAGCTCGGTGAAGAGCTCGCCGAGCCCGTCGGTCAGCCCCGCCTGGGCGTCGGACAGGAAGGTGCGCGGTTCCCGGTCTCCCTCGTAGCGGACGATGGCGAACCACTCGTCCTCGACCTCGACGCACAGCAGGGCCAGCTCGTCACCGTTGAGCCCCAGATGCTCCTGTACGGCGTCGCCCAGGTCGTCGGCTATCTCCGCGGCGCCGAGGTCGATCTCGGCGCCGTTCCATCCGTCCTCGGTGCGGACGAACGCCGCGGAGAACACACTGCCAGTGGATTGCCTGGAGGACATGGCCGGTCTCCCGGGGTCAGCCGAACACAGAGTCGATCGCGCGTTCGAAGGGCTCGGAGAATCCCAGACGGGCGGCGATGCTGGACAGCACGTCCTCGGGAAGGAGGTCGATGTCCCCGGAGAGGATGCCGAGCTCCATCTCGTCGAGCCCCAGGTCGGCGAAGATCGACAGATCTCCGGCGGGCAGGGCCGTCTCCTCGTCCTGGAGGATCGCGTCCAGTTCGTCCTCGTCGGGCACCGGCACGTCGAGGTATTCCAGCGCCTGCCGCGCCAGGGGGAAGTCCCAGGACGCGGCGATGTCGGAGAGGAAGACCTCCACATGCTCACCGAACACTCGTAACGCCACGAAGAACTCATCCCCAACGGCGACCAGGCCAATCGTCCCGTTGATGCTCGGCTGCTGGCGTAGGGCGTGGACGAGACCCTGGAGGTCGGAGGTGAGCGCCACGGGAAGCAGCTCCGCCTCCCAGCCGTCGTCCTCGCGATAGACGACGATGGCAAAGTCCAGAGGGTCTTCGTCTGACATGCTCATCCCCACCGGTGCGCTCGCTACGGACGTCAATGCTTTCAGAAGCACCGCGTCGCCGTACGCCTCCGGGGCCAAATTGTGATCCAAATCCGGGTGAGCGGGCGATGTCGTCCAGGCGAGCGCCCGTCGTCCGGGACGTGGGTCCCGCCGCTGTCCCCCGCACGGCCGTCCGGATAGCGTTGACGTCCATGGAGACCCTCGTCGTCGAGCACCCGCTGGTCGCGCACAAGCTGACCGCTCTCAGGGACGCGCGTACGGACTCGCCCACCTTCCGGCGCCTGGCCGACGAGCTGGTGACGCTGCTGGCCTACGAGGCGACCCGGCACGTCCGCGTCACCGGTGTCACCGTCGAGACCCCGGTCGCCAAGGCCAAGGGCGTACGGCTGGCGCAGCCGTACCCGCTGGTGGTGCCGATCCTGCGTGCGGGCCTGGGCATGCTGGACGGTATGACCCGGCTGCTGCCGACGGCCGAGGTCGGCTTCCTGGGGATGATCCGCAACGAGGAGACGCTCAAGGCCGAGACCTACGCGACGCGGCTGCCCGACGACCTGTCCGGGCGTCAGGTGTACGTGGTCGACCCGATGCTGGCCACGGGTGGCACCCTGGCCGCGGCGATCCGGTTCCTGTTCGACCGCGGCGCCGACGACGTGACCGCGCTGTGCCTGCTGGCCGCCCCCGAGGGCATCGCCCACATGGACGAGGCGTTCGCCGGCAGCGACAGGCCGATCCGCCTGGTGACCGCCGCGCTCGACGAACGGCTGAACGAGCACGGCTACATCGTCCCCGGCCTCGGGGACGCGGGGGACCGCCTCTACGGCGTGGTCTGAGGATCTCCCCGGTGTGGGGGGAGGCGTTAACCCTCCCCTTCGTTACCCAACGTGCTTGAATGGGTACGAGCAGTAGCGAGGATGCCTCTTCCGTGTCCCCGGCCAGGGGAGGCCGCGGGCACACATCAGGGAGAAACATGAGCGAGCGGACCATCCAGGATCAGGAGCCGGACCCCTACGAGCACGTCAGTGCCGCGTTGCGGAGCGAGTTCTCCGAGGTCCATCCGGCGGCCACGGTGACCCGCTGCATCCAGGCCGCGCACTA
>NZ_JBHSBC010000020.1:62380-79427 GCF_042650425.1 Streptosporangium jomthongense
GGTGCTGGTCGAGCGGATCGCCCGCAAGCACCTGGAGGTCCTCGCACTGGCCGCGAGCGAGGGTGGGTGACGAATGTCACACCGCCCTGATCGGGTCCCGTCGCTGAGATCGTGACCCTGTCAGGGAAGACGCTTTACCTCGCGAATGGCATGGGTAATGTATACGGCGGGTGCAGTGGGTGAGTGGTCGTAGGAGGCCGCAGTGCAGGTCAAGAAGGTTCTGACATACAGCGCCATTGCTTTTGTGGCGTTCTACCTCTTCACAAGACCGGGTGACGCAGCGAACACAGTTAGGGGCGCCATGGACACCATGTTCAACGCGGCCAATTCTCTGGCCCAATTCGTATCCCATCTGTCATGAGGCTGGTGACCCACGGGGACTCGGCTCCCGCGTCGGTCAACCGCTACCTACTCCCCCACGAGCAACAAGTAATCATGGTGCGGCTTCACCCGGCCGTACTGCTGCGCCCCATCGCCGAGGTCTTCGGTGGCCTGATCCTGGCCGGCCTGCTCAGCAGGTGGTTCGGGGGACAGAGCTCCGGAGGCACCGCCCTGGTGATCGTCTGGTGGGCTTGGCTCCTCCTTTTGATCCGTTTTGTGTGGAAAGTGGCGGAATGGTCGGTTGAGCATTTCATCGTCACCTCCAAGCGTGTGCTGCTCACCACGGGCCTGATCACACGCAAGGTCGACATGATGCCCCTCGGCAAGGTGACCGACATGAGTTTCCAGCGCTCACTGCTCGGTCGCATGCTGGGATACGGCGAGTTCGTCCTGGAGTCGGCGGGTCAGGACCAGGCCCTCTCAAGGATCAACTTCATCCCCTATCCGGAGACCATCTACCTAGAGGTGTGTCAGATGCTCTTCCCCGGCGGCAACGATTCGGATGATTAGTGCCCCTATGTCCCGTATGACATAGGGGCCCGAAGAGTCCGCAGGTGGATTCTCTTCACGTGGGGTTACCGATTCGACTGCTTCGTGCAATCATGGCGGGAACATTGACCATCCCCCGCCCTGAGAGATCAGATGCCGAGTCAGGGAACCATCGGTGACCGCGTCCGCGGACTGCGGCTGAGTAGGCGCATGTCTCAGGCCCAGCTGGCAGGGCCTGACCTCTCCGACAGTTATGTCTCCCTCATCGAGTCCGGCAAGCGCACGCCGACCCCCGTGGTCGCGCGGCTTCTCGCCGAACGGCTGGGGTGCACTACCGAGTTCTTGCTGCACGGGATCGAGCCGCGCCAACGGATCGACACCGAGCTTGGCCTGCGTCACGCGGAGCTTGAGCTGCAGCACGGCGACCCCGGGGTCGCCGCGGAACGGTTCGGCGAGATCGTCAAGGTCGCCGGCGAGGAGAACGCCATGCTGGCCGCGCACGCGCGGCTGGGGCGGGCTCGCTCGCTGGAGGCCCAGGACCGAGTCGGACCAGCGGTAGAGGCGTTCGAGCGGCTCCGCCGCGAGGCCGCCGCGCACCCCGAACGGCTGGCAGACCTTCCTCTGACGGTCGCGCTGAGCCGCTGCTACCAGCGCGCGGGCGACACGCTTCGCGCGCATGATCTGGCCATCTACGCCCTCAGCCAGGTCAACCACCTGGCGTTGACGCAGGGCGAGATCGCGATCGAACTGGCCGCCGCGCTGGTGGAGACCGAGGCTGCCAGGCCCCAGTCTCCCGGCCTGTCGTATGTCAGGCACATCCTGGCGGTCAACGGCGTTCCCTCGGTGGTCAACCGCACCGCCGAGATCCACTCCCTCTGGCAGGCGAGCGTCGCCGCGGCGGAGGGTGAGGACTCGGCACTGGCGGTACGCCTGGCCGACGACGCCATCGCGACCGGCCGACCCGCCCGGATGGCCTTCAGGCTGGCCGGGATCGCACTGGAATGGGCGAGACTCACGGTCTCTCTCGGAAGCGCCTCCCTCTCCGAGGAGGTCTACGAGTTGGCCACCGCTGCCAGCGGGGTCTTCGCCACGTTCGACGAGAAGGTCAACGAGTACGCGGGAAGCCTCGTGGTCCTGGCCCGCCTCCAGCTCGGGAGCGGTAACCCGGACGGCGCGGTCAACCTGGCCTCGTCCGCCCTCGACACGCTGTCCGGCCAGGCCAGCCCCACCGCCGCCGCCGCGCACCTGGTCCTTGCCCAGGCCGCGCTCTCGCGGGGGGAGGGTGAGGTTCTGTCACGGCTGAACACCGCGGGGGAGCTTCTTCACGCCCTGCGTTCGGAGCGGTCCAATCCCGACCGTGAGGTCGCGCGTGCCTGGCGTGAGCTGGGTGACCTCTACGGCAGGGTCGGCGCGGGAGAAGAGCAGACCAGCGCGTATCGTAAGGCTCTTGAGGCAGCGGGAGTCCGCGACGCGATGGTGGGAATGACGGTCGATTCGACACTGGTTCGATAAAGCAATCCGCCTCCTCCGGCGTTCCGGATTTGTTTTTCTGCCTCCGGAATAACTAGGGTCTACCAGTCATTGAATCATAGGATGATTGGCTTCTCCGGAGGAGGCGGACTGTGAGTCTGCGTACGGCGCAGCGGGCGTCTCTCGTTGACCAGGTGATCGACCAGCTCAAAGAGCAGATCACGTCGAACTCCTGGAAGATGCACACGAAGATTCCCACCGAGACCGTGCTCGCGGAGCAGCTCGGGGTCGGACGCAACACCGTGCGTGAGGCGGTAAGGGCACTCACCCACGCAGGCCTGCTCGAATGCCGCCAGGGCGACGGAACCTACGTCCGCGCCACGAGCGAACTCTCCGGCGCCATGCTGCGACGGCTACGCGCCGCCGAGCAGCTGGAGATCCTGGAGGTACGGCGCGCACTTGAGGTCGAGGCCGCCAAGCTGGCCGCGACGCGGCGGACCGAGGCCGACATCGCCCACATCGAGGCCGCCCTCGCCGAGCGGGAGCAGGCTTGGGAGTCGGGCGAGCCGACCGCCTTCGTCGAGGCCGACCTCGCCTTCCACGTCGCCGTCGTCCAGGCGACCCACAACCGGGTCATGATCGACCTCTACCAGGACTTCTCCGCCGCGCTACGGGCCAGCATCACCGCCGCGGGCACCTCGCTCAACAGCACCTACATCCCGCACGACGCCATCGCCCGCGCCATCATGGCGGGCGACGCCGCCGCCGCCGAGCGCGCCGGTCACGCGTGCATGGAACACATCCTGATCGCTCTGACCGAGGCCCAGGAACTCACCAGCTGACCTTCACCCGGCGCGGCGGACGCCGCCNNCCGGGTGCTTCCTGTTCGGGTCGGGGCCTCAGGCGGCCAGGCGCAGGGACATCACGAGATAGCGGAAGGCAGGCTCGGCGTCTCCGGGCACCTCGGTGATGAGGGCGGGCCGGCTGGGCGTCTGCATGTTGAGCCGTACGAACTCGGTCTCGACGCCGCTCAGGCCGTCCAGCAGGAAGTGCGACTGGAAGGCGATCTGGATCTCCTCGCCGAACAGCTCGGCCTCCAGCACCTCGGTGCCCCGGCCGATGTCGCCGCCGCCCGCCTGGATGAGCACCTGTCCCTGGCCGAAGGTGAGCCTGATCGCGGTGTTGCGCTCGGCGACCAGCGCGACCCGCTTGATCGCCTCGACGAACGGGGCGGCCCGCACGTCCGCCCTGATCGGCCACTCGTCGGTCAGCCGTGCCCGGTAGTCGATGAACTGCTCGTCGAGCAGGCGGACCGTGGTGCTCCTGCCGACGCTCTCGAACCCGGCGACTCCCTCGCCCAGGCCGATCGAGACCTCTCCGCCGCGCAACGACCTGGCCACCTCGACGAGCACCCGGGCCGGGACCATGGCCGCGGCCGTGGCACCCGGCTGCTCGGGGCGCCAGTCGAACTCCCTGGCGGCGATGCGGTAGCGGTCGGTGGCGGCCATGGTCACGCGTTCGCCCGCGATGTCGAAGCGGACGCCGGTCAGCATGGGGAGGGTCTCGTCACGGCTGGCGGCGGGCGCCACCTGGCCGACCGCGCTCGCGAAGACCCCGCCGCCGACCGCCCCGATCTTCGGCGGGGCCTTGGGCAGCGACGGGAAGTCCTCAACGGGCATGGTGAGCAGGCCGAACTCGGCACTTCCGCAGGTCAGCACCGCTTCGGACCCGTCGGTGACGATCTCGACCGGCTGGGCGGGCAGGCTCCGGGTGATCTCGGCGAGGATGCGGCCCGGGATGAGCACCCTGCCGGGCTCGGCGACCTCGGCCTCGATCGTGGCGCGGGCGGAGACGTCGTAGTCGAAGGCCGACAACACCAGGTCCTCGGCGTCGGCCTCAAGCAGCAGACCGGAGAGCACGGGAACGGCCGGGCGGGTCGGCAGGGCACGAGCGGCCCAGACCACGGCGTCGGCCAGGACATCACGGTTGACCCGGAACTTCACCTGAGCATCCCTTCGTCCCGAACGGCACCACCACATGCGGTGGCCGTACTCCGGAGAACGGTAGCCGGTCCTACCGACAAAGCACTGATACTGACATATCACTCAGTCGGCCGGTGGTCACGCTGCGTTCCCGCGCGGCGGAACGTCCCAGGCTCCCGGTCTCACGCCGAGGGGGTCCAGCCGGGGGTGCGTCCGAGTACGGCGAGGACACGGTCGAAGCCCGGCGTTTCGTCGTCGACGGGCAGGCCCGGCTGGAAGGCGGCTCCCGGCCTGGTGCGCCGTTCGTCGTCGGGGACGGCCAGGGCGATCGGCCAGGCGGCCTCGACAAGCTCCGGGTCGGGCCGATAGTCGGCGCCGATCGAGCGGGCCACGTCCCAGGCGTGCACCAGGTAGTCGATGAAGTGGAAGCCGATGGCCTGCCGGGCAGGAAATACCAGTCCCCGGGGGGCGAACTCGGGCAGCGTGAACCCCCGTTCGAGCACACCGTCCTCGGCGAACGCCGCCAGCACGTCCTCCGCCGCCTTGGTGTAGAGCTGGACGGCGTCGTCACCGAGCGGCCTGACCTTCCAGACCTCCAGGTCGGCTCCGGTGCCCCTGGCCGCGGCGGCGAACCCGTGGTGCTGGACGGTCATGTGGGCGAGCAGGTCGGCCACCGTCCATCCCGCGCACGGTGTCGGCCTGTCGAGATCGTCGATCGTCACCGCGGCGACCACGTCCACGCTGTCCCGCACCGCTCGCCGGTCGAACTCCTGAATGCTCACGAAGCCCCCTCAGATGTGTTGATCACAGCATCCATCATCACGGCCGTCCCACCCATGGTGGATCGGCGGTACCCACCGAGGGGGCTCGGTGGGTACCGCCGGAACCGGATCGTCAGTCGACGATCGTCACCGTGGCGTACTGGTATCTCGTGGTGCCGTTCTCGTCACCCCAGTGGTACCGGCCGGTCATGACCTGGCCCGCGTTCGCCCGCCACGAGTGCCTGCTCTCCTTGAGGTCGCCGCTCCACGCGGGGGAGGAGAAGCGCACCTGCCTGCCCTGCCAGAAGAACATGGCCGCGAGGTACTTCGTGGAACCGTTCTCGTCGCCCGAGTGCCACCTGCCGATGACGGCCTGGTCGTTCGGCGCGGTGTAGGACGACCGGCTCTCCTTCAGGCCCGCGCTCCACAGTCCCTTCACCACGTTCTGGACCGGCTGGTCGTTGATGGTGATCGTGCTGCAGTAGTAGGTGGTGGAGCCGTTCTCGTCCCCGGAGTGGGAACGGCCGGTCATCACCTCGTTGCCGGGACAGGTGAACCACACCCCGGCCGACTCCTTCACGGTCGAGGTGTGGCTGAGCTGGACCTTGACCGTCACGTCCAGGGCGGTCGGCGCCGCGGACGCGGGAGCCGCGGTCAGGGTGGCCAGCGCGGCCGCCGCGAGCGCGGCGGGCAAAGCCTTCTTGTACACGTTCATGTTCTCCGGCTTTCGTTCCGACAGGGTTCGGTGCTGTGCCAAGAGCGCGTGTGTTGACGGCTCGCGCCATCCCCGGATGTCGTCCGTGGACGCCGGGTGGGAGGCGTCGCCGGGATGGCGATCTCATGGTGGCCGTCGCCGTACCGACGGATCGTCCCTCTGCCGGACGAGCGGCGATCCGTCCCGGGGGTTATCCCGGGACCCCTCCGTGGGTGATCACAGCGGCGGGAGAACACGGTGTTCCTGATCAGGCTGTAGGCGCGGGCCGAGCAGGGGAACGCCGAACGCGGACACGGGGTCCGTGCGCGCTCAGACTCACCCCTCGCGTAAGGCTGAGCGCGCACGGACCCGGGTGGACGTCTGTGGCTCCGGACCGGCTACGCGCCGAGGCGTTCGACGGTGAAGGACGCCAGGAAGCCCAGGGTGGCGATGAGGCCGGTGAAGAGATGAGCGCGTTCGAAGGCCTCGGGGATCATCGTGTCGGCGACCATGGTGAGGATCGCCCCTGCGGCCACGGCGGTGATCACCGAGACGGTCGCGGGTGAGGCGTCCTGGAGGGTGAGGTGGCCGACGAGGGCCGCCAGCCCGCTCACCAGGGCGATGCCGCCCCAGACCCCGAAGACGTACGGCGCGCCGCGCCCGGCCTGCTTCATGCCCGCCGCGCTGGAGAGCCCCTCGGGAACGTTGGAGATGAAGACGGCCCCCAGGACCGCGATCCCGACGCCCCGGCCGTCGAGCAGTGACAGGCCGAGCACGACCGACTCGGGGACTCCGTCGAGCAGGGCGCCGACGGCGATGGCCGTACCGCTGCCCTGGATGTCGCCCTCGGACGGCTGCCTGTCGCCGGAGCGTTTGCGGTGGCGGGCGCCGTACCGGGCGAGGAGGGTGTTGGCCGCGACGTAGGCGCAGGCGCCGGCGAGAAAGCCGACCGCCGTGGGGAGGAGCCCTCCTGAGCGTTCGGCCTCGTCGACGAGCTCGAAGGACAACGCCGAGATCAGCACGCCCGCGCCGAAGGCCATGATCCCGGCGATGATCACGGCCGGGACCCGTACCAGCCAGGCGACCGCCGCCCCCACGACGAGGGCTCCCCCGGCGGCGGTTCCCCACAGACCTGCCTGAAGCCACTGCGGCACGGCCGTCTCCCCCATCCCGCGTCGGGCGACATTTCCCAGGAACGGGTAATGAATGTCCCATATTCTCGCGAGGTGGGGGAGCGTGGTCAGATGCCCCGTACCGAGGCGATGGTGAAGGGGGTCCGCGGGGTTCCCGAGCCGAGTGGGCCGCCCTTGTCGAACTGGGAGCGGACCACGTAGAGCGTGCCGTTCCCGAACGCCAACGTCGTCGGGAGTTGGAGGGCCTCGTCGGTCAGCCGCCTCTCGACCCTGGCCGCGGCGCCGTCCCGTGTCACCTTCCAGCGACTGATGGTGTTCTCGGTGTTGTGGACCACCCAGAGCCTGCCGCCCCGCAGTTCGAGCCCGTCGGCGTGCAGCGTGTCGCCTCCGGTCAGCGTCACCCTGCGGATCGCTCCTGAGGCGATGTCGAGGCGGTACAGGTCGCCACCGGTCATGTCGGCGGCCAGCAGGTAGCGCCCCGAGGGGTCGGCGACGATCCCGTTGAGGGTGAACGCGTCGGGCCCGTGGGGGTCGAGGGCCTCGCCCAGGTCGAAGCGGACGGTGAGCGTCGTCCTGCCTCCGGCCGCCACCTGACGCGGCGTGACGCGGTAGACCACGGAGCGGACGCTGTCGGTGAGGTAGGCGCTGCCGTCCGGGGCGATGGCGAGGTCGTTGACGAAGGCCGGGTCGTCCGGGGCCTGCCCGGGGACGTCGAAGCTCGCCAGCAGGCGTCGGGTGCGCGTGTCGTAGACCGAGACCCCGGTCGTCGAGTCGGTGACCCACAGCCGTCCCGCCCGGTCGACCTTGAGTCCGTTGGCGGTGTCACGCCCGTCGGCGCCCGCGGGCAGGAAGACCTGGGCCACCCGGTGACCCGGTGTCATCTTGAAGACCGTGCCGTCGGTGTAGGAGCCGGCGTAGAGGTCGCCGGTGCGCGGATCCACGGCGACGCCCTCGGGGTAGACCCGGTCGCCGGGAAGTTCGTACGCGGTGGAGATCCGTGCCCGCGTGATCTGGTCTGTCGTGGTCGGCGCACCGGAGGCGGGCAGCGCGGGGGTGAGGGAGAGCAGCGCGGTGAGGGTCGTGGCCGCGGCGGCCACGATCAGACGAGGCGAAGACATGGCGCCCTTCTGTTCGGCTTCACATGATTGACAGAGTCGTATTGCTTGTTCGGACACGAACTCTAGTTAGAACTCTAATGGTCGTCAACGCTTTAATTCACGGGTTGTTACCATGCGGAGATGACCGAGTTGCCGCTCTCCGAGCGCCTGGGCTCCCACCTCAAGCGCGCTGAGCAGGCGCTCAACGCGGCCAAGAACGCCGCGCTGAAGCAGGCCGGGCTGACCGTGTCGCAGTACGCGGCGCTGCTGCACCTTTCCGCCAGCCCCGGCATCTCGGCCGCCGCGCTGGCCAGGGCGTGCGCGGTCACCCCGCCGACGATGAACACCGTGCTCAAGAACCTCCAGGAGCACGGCCTGATCGAGCGCACCCCGCACGAGTGGCACAGGAACGTCCTGGAGACCCGCCTCACCGAGAAGGGCGAACAGGTGCTGGCCGCGGCCGACCCCCGCGCGGTGCGTGTCGAACGGGGGCTCGCCGCGAAGTTCACCCCCGAGGAACGCGAGACGCTGATCACCCTGCTGGGCCGCTGCGTCGAGTTCCTGGAGGCCGCCCGCACGGCTCCCGAGCCCGAGTCGTAGCGAAACTCCCTCCGGACGGAAAAAGGGCGAACCATTTTCTTTCCAGCGGCCACCCTTTTCTGGTTCAGGCTTTTTCCGTGGTACGGGATTTCCTCCTGTGGTTCGCCGTCAACGGCTTCCACCCGCCGACCACCCGACCGTACGGCCTGCCTGACCTGCCTTATCGCGCGCCGAGCCGGCGATTCTCCATGCCGTTGGGGTGGCCTCCCGGCGACGAGGAATCGTTGACTTGTGACGTTGTCGTATTTAGTGTTTGGGTATTCTCCGGCGAATGTTCGACAACGGGGAGCCGTGGTTCTTACGGCCCCTGATCATCGGTGGCAGGGGCGACCCCCATGGCGGTGGAGCCGCCGGTTCGGCCTCCGGAACGCGACGACCCCGTCCGCCGCCGTGTGCTCGTCCCGGCCCGCGTCAATCCGCTCGACCTCCAGGGAGCGTCCGCATGGCCATTTCCTCTTCACCCATCGTCCTGGACCCCTACGGAAGCGACGTTCCCGGTGAGGTGTCCCGGCTGCGTGCCCTGGGCACCGTGGTCAAGGTCGAACTTCCCGGTGGCGTGCCCGTCTGGGCCATCACCCGCCACGACCTGCTCAAACAGGTCATTCTCGACCCCCGGGTCAGCAAGGACCCGCAGCGGTACTGGAGCCTGTGGCCGCAGGTCGACGAACGGCCCGAGTGGGGCTGGCTCAACCTGTGGATCGGCATGCGGAACCTGGTCAACGCCTCCGGCATGGAGCACCGGCGACTGCGCAACCTCGTCGCCCCCAGCTTCACCGGCCGCCGGACCCTCGCCATGCGGCCGATCATCGAGCGGATCACCGCCGAGCTGATCGACGACCTCACCAGACTGCCCGCCGACCAGGTCGTCGACCTGCGCGTCGCCTACGCCCACCCGATGCCGCTGCGGGTGATCTGCGAGTTGTTCGGCGTCCCCGACGACATGCGTCCCGAGGTCGCCTGGATCTCCACGGCCTTCATCGACAGTGCCGCGACCGCTGAGGAGGCGGCCGAGACCTCGGCCAGGATCAGGACGTTCTTCCCCGCCCTGATCGCCCACAAGCGCGAGCACCCCGGGGACGACCTGACCACGGAGCTGATCAACGCCCGTTACGAGGACGACCGGCTGAGCGACGACGAGCTGCGCGACACCCTGCTGGCCCTCCTCGGTGCCGGGCACGAGACCACCGTCGACCTGATCGACAGCACGGTCCACGCCCTGCTCACCCACCCCGAGCAGCTACGCCGGATCCGGGAGGGGGAGGTCACCTGGGAGGCGGTGATCGAGGAGGCCCTGCGCTGGGCGCCGCCGGTCGCCAACTTCCCGTTGCGGTACGCCACGGAGCCCATCGACGTGGACGGGGTGCGCATTCCCGCGGGTGACGCCATCCTCGCGACCTACTTCGCCGCGGGCCACGACCCGCACCAGCACGGCGAGGACGCCGACCGCTTCGACGTGGCCAGACCCCCGGCCGAACACCTGGCCTTCGGCGTCGGCGTACACCACTGCATCGGCGCCCCCCTGGCCCGTCTTGAGGCCGTCATCGCCCTGCCCGCCCTGTTCGACCGCTTCCCCGACCTCGCCCTGGCCCAGGAAACCCCCACCCCGAACCGCCTCCCCTCCCTGGTCATCAACGGCCTGAGCGAACTCCCCCTCCGCCTGGGCCACCCCTCCAAGAAGTGAGGAGTGCCGGCTTGGGCGCGTCGGTGCTTGGACTGAGGAGAGAGGGAGCGAAGCGGACGAACGACGAGGGAAAGCACCGACTCAGGGCGCCCAAGCCCGCGACGCCGAAGGCGTCGCAAAGAGAAACGGTCCGGGCGCGCCGACGCTTGGACTGAGGAGCGAAGGAGCGAAGCGGATGAGCGACGAGGGAAAGCGTTGGCTCGAAGCGCCCGGACCCGCGACGCCGAAGGCGGCGCCATGTCACCTAGCGGCGTTGAGATAAGCCAGCACCGCCAGTACCCGCCGGTTGTCGTCGTCCGACGGGGACAGGCCGAGTTTGGTGAAGATGCCCGCGGTGTGTTTGCCGACCGCGCTCTCGCTGAGGTAGAGCCGTTGGGAGATGGCCGCGTTCGAGCGGCCCTCGGCCATCAGTTCGAGCACCTCCCGTTCGCGGGGGGTCAGTTCGCCGAGCGGTTCGTGCCTGGCCGTACTGGCCAGGAGTTTCGCGATCACTTCGGGGTCCATGGCGGTGCCGCCCGCGGCGACCCGCCGTACCGCGTCGATGAACTGTTCGGCGTTGAACACCCGGTCCTTGAGCAGGTAGCCGATGGCGCCGGAGCCGTCGGCGAGGAGTTCGCGGGCGTAGAGCTGTTCGACGTGTTGGGACAGGACGAGGATCGGCAGTCCGGGTACGGCTCTGCGGGCGGTCAGTGCCGCCTGCAGGCCCTCGTCGGTGAACGTGGGCGGGAGCCGTACGTCGACCACGGCGACGTCGGGGCGCAGGGTGGTCAGGGCGGTGAGCAGTTCGGGGCCCGATTCGACGGCCGCGATGACCTCGAAGTCGTGGGCTTGGAGCAGGTGGACCAGTCCGTCTCTCAGGAGGTAGAGGTCTTCGGCGATGACGACTCTGGGGTGCACCGGTCCCACTTTAGAGGGGTCCGTTCCTGAGTTCGTGCTTGTGGGCGTGGGCGACGGGGATGCCGATGGCCAGGCCGTACAGGGACATTCCGAGGAGGATGTTGAAGATGATCATCGGCCACTGCAGCGGTTCGGGCAGGTAGAGCGCGAGGAACCAGCTTCGTTCCTCAACGCCGACGATCTTGAGGATCATGGTGACCAGGCCCTGGGGGAACAGGGGGAGCCAGCCGACGCACCAGCCGACCGCGACGACCGCGTACTTCCACGGCGGCATGGAGGGCGTGTTCCCCTGCGGTGTGGCCAGCGCGTAGGGCACGTCGATCGTGGCCGTGGTGGGGCCGCCGGGCGGGCTGCTGAGGGCGAGCACCCCGTCGAAGGCCGCCAGCCGTCGTTCGATGCCGTTCAGACCGCTGCCGCGGGCGGGGTCGGCGCCGCCGGAGCCGTCGTCGGTGACGGTGACGCGCAGTGCCCTGCCCTGGCCGCTGATGTCGATCCAGACGCGGTCCGCACCGCCGTGTCTGGCGGCGTTGGTGAGCAGTTCGCTGACCGAGAAGTAGACCGCGGACTCGACGGGCGCCTCGGGACGTGTCTTGAGGTCCACGGTGACCTTGATTTTCAGCGGGCTGTCCAGCGCCAGCGCCCTGATGGCGTCACCGAGTCCCCGTTCGGCCAGGACCGGCGGGTGGATGCCCCTGACCAGGTCACGTAGTTCGGTGAGGGCGGTCGACGAGGCCTCGCGCGACTTGGCCAGCAGCGCCTTGGCGGCCTGGGGGTCCTTGTCGACCAGTTCCTCGACCGCGCCGAGAGTCATGCCGATGGCGACAAGTCTGGCCTGGGCGCCGTCGTGCAGGTCACGTTCGATCCGCCGTAGTTCGGCGGCCTGGGAGTCGACCGCGTCCAGCCTGACCTGGTTGAGCCGTCTGACCTTGCCGGCCAGCACGGATCTGGCGGTGGGCCCGAGCAGCAGCCTGTTCCACCAGCCGTAGAAGCGCAGCAGCCACGGTGTCGCCGCGACGCCGAGGACAGCGATGACGAGCCCGAGGGGGGCGGCCTGCGGCGCCCAGCGCCAGGGCAGGGTCAGTCCGTAACCGGCCATGAACAGGGGCACCACCACCAGGCTGCCGCCGACGATCGGGTTGAGCAGGAGCCAGGCCGTGTCACGCCAGGTGGCGGGGTCGGTGAATATCCACTTCGTCCGGTTGTTCCACTCGGGCCACCACGGTGTCTTGTAGAGCTGGCGCTGGTAGCGGTACCAGCCGTCGGGCTGGGGCCTGACCGGCGGAGGGGGCGGCAGGTACGGCGGGAGCACCTCGGTGCCGAGCCACCTGCCCGTCAGCCTTCTGGCCATGGCCGTACGCCATCGGATCACCCTGATCACGGGCGGGAAGAAGAAGATCATTCCGATGATGGTGAGCAGCCCGGCGAACATGCTCATCACGAGCAGTACAAGGTCCGCCAGGGTCATCGTCCCCATCGCCAGGGCTCTGCCGACTGCCACCATGTGTCGCCTCATGGATATGAGTGTCGGCGATCCGAACTGGACATCCAATGACAACAACTCCCCTTCGGGGTGTAGAAAACCCCACCTTCGTCGTGTATCCAAACGGCTTCTGCGTTCCGGGCCAGGTTTCCTAGCGTCGTCGGCATGAAGGTGATCGAGGTCAACGGCCTCAGAAAGAAGTACCGCGACCGGTTCGTGGTCGACGGCGTGTCCTTCTCCGTCGAGGAGGGGGAGATCTTCGGCGTCCTCGGCCCGAACGGCGCCGGCAAGTCGACCACCGTCGAGTGCGTCGCGGGGCTGCGCGTCCCGGACGCCGGAACCGTGAAGGTGCTGGGTGGCCTTCATCGTGCCGAGATCAAGGAGCGGCTCGGCGTCCAGCTGCAGAGCTCCGCCATGCCCGCGAAGATCAAGGTGTGGGAGGCGATGGAGCTGTACGCCTCCTTCTACCGGGAGCCCGCCGACTGGCGCGCGCTGATCGAGCGGGTCGGGCTCGCCGAGAAGCGGAACGCGCGGTACGCCACTCTCTCCGGCGGTCAGAAGCAGCGGCTCTCCATCGCGCTGGCGCTGGTCGGCAACCCCAAGGTGGCGATCCTCGACGAGCTGACCACCGGCCTCGACCCGCAGGCCCGCCGGGACACCTGGGAGCTCATCGAGCAGATCAGGGCGGACGGGGTGACGATCCTGCTGGTCACCCACTTCATGGAGGAGGCGGAACGGCTCTGTGACCGGCTCGCGCTGATCGACGCGGGCAGGCTGGTCGCGGTGGACAGCCCCGACGGGCTGATCGCGCGGGTCAGTGACTCCCAGCGGGTCACCTTCCGCGCCCCCGCCCTCTTCGACACGGCGCCGCTCACCGACCTGCCCCAGGTCAGCGGAGTACGGCGGGACGGCGCCAGGGTCGAGGTCACGGGAAGCGGTGAGCTGCTGCTGGCGGTCACGACCGCCCTGGCCATGGCCGGGGTCGTCCCCAAGGACCTGCGGGCCGAGCAGGCCACTCTCGACGACGCGTTCCTCGCCCTCACCGGAAAGAAGATCTCCACGTGAACAAGATGATCATTATGGAGGCGAAGCTCTTCCTCCGTGACCCGGCGGGGCCGATCTTCGCGATCCTGCTGCCGCTTGGACTGCTGCTGGGGCTGGGCAGCATTCCCTCCTTCCAGGAGGCGAGTGCCGAGATGGGCGGGCAGCGGGTGATCGACACCCAGTTGCCGGGCATGATGGTGATCCTGTCCGTGGTGACGATGGCGTTGTCCGCACTGCCCGCCGTACTGGTGGCCTATCGGGAGAGCTGCATTCTGCGCCGGTTGTCCACCACGCCGGTGCCACCGGTTCGGCTGCTGATCGCCCAGGTGGTCAACAACATCGGTGTCGCGGTGCTGTCGACCGTGTTGCTGATCGTGCTGGGCCACGTGACCATCGGGGTTCCCCTGCCGGGGAACCCGCTGGCCTTCGTCGGGGTGTTCCTGCTGGGCACCGCCTCGCTGCTCGGCCTCGGCCTGCTGATCGCGGCGGTCGCGCCGAGCGTGAAGTCGGCGTCGGGGATCGGCTCGCTGCTGATGTTCCCGCTGCTGTTCGTCGGGGGCATGTGGATTCCCCGCGAGATGCTGCCCGACCTGGTGCGCCGGATCGGTGACTTCCTGCCGCTGGCGCCGTTCGCCCAGGCACTGCGTGACACGTGGGCGGGGCACGCGCCGCAGCCGCTGCACCTGGTGGTGATGGCGGGGACCGTACTGGTCACGGTGACACTGGCGATCCGGCTGTTCCGCTGGGAGTAGGTACGGGTACGGCCCGCGCGCGGGGGCGTGGGCCGTACTTTTATTTGACCGTTCGTTCCAGATAGGCGTAGCCTTCTCCCCATGGCGAGGACGAAGGAGTTCGACCCGGAGGTCGCCCTTGAGGCGGCTCTCCAGCTGTTCTGGGAGCGTGGCTACGAGGCGACCTCCATGAGTGACCTGGTCGACCGGCTGGGCATCGGCAGGGCCAGCCTGTACGCCACCTTCGGCGGCAAGCACGACCTCTACCTGAAGGCGCTACGGCGCTACGCGAACTCCAGGAACCCCTCGCCGGTCGAGCTGCTGTCCCAGCCCGGGGCCGCGCTGCCCGCCGTACGGGGGCTGATCGAGCTCTACACCGAGGACTCGATCGGCGACCGGCGCGGCTGCATGATCGTGAACGCGGCGGGCGAGCTCCTTCCCGGCGACGAGCGGGTCGCCGGGATCGTCGACGCCAACTGGACCTGCCTGGAGACGGCGCTGACCTCGGCGCTCATCAGGGCGCGGGCGCAGGGGGAACTGCCCGCCGACCGCGATCCCGTGGCGCTCGCCCGGTTCCTGCTGGTCTTCCTGCAGGGGCTGCGGTTGACGGCCAAGGGCCGGTCCGCTCCGGAACGGCTGCGCGACGCGGCCGCTCAGGCACTCAAAATTCTTGACTGATAGTTCCAATATGGAGGGGACATGAGGTTCCACGACAAGGTCGTCCTGGTCACCGGGGGCGGGTCGGGCATCGGCAGGGCCGTCGCCCTCGGCTTCGCCAGGGAGGGCGCCCAGGTGGTGGTCTCCGGCCGTGGACGCGAGGCCCTTGAGCAGACCGTGAAGCTGGCCGACGCCAACGCCGACGCCGACACCGACGGTGGCCGGATCGCCGCGCTGACCGCGGACGTCACCGACTCGGCCTCCGTCGCCGCGCTGGTCGGCGAGATCGTCGGCCGATACGGCAGGCTGGACGTCGCGGTCAACAACGCCGGGGTGCTGGCCACGGGCAAGGTCGCCGACCAGCCGGAGGATGACTTCGCCCGGGTGCTCGACGTCAATCTGACCGGCGTCTTCCTGTCGATGAAGCACGAGATCCCGGCCATGATCGCCGGGGGAGGCGGAGTGATCGTCAACTTCAGCTCGCAGATCGGCGCGCACAAGCGCCTGCCCGGGTTCGGCGCCTACGCCGCCTCCAAGGCCGCGGTGACCGCGCTGACCCGCACCGCCGCTCTGGAGTACATCGGCCAGGGCGTGCGGATCAACGCCTTCAGCCCCGGCAGTCACGACACGTCGATGTCCATGCGGCCCGGCGAGACCGAGGCCGACCGGGCCGAGCGTGTGAAGGGCCAGGTCCCCGCAGGACGCGTCGGCTCCCTCGACGAGGCGACCGGCACGGTCCTGTGGCTGGCCTCGGCCGACGCGGGGTACGTGGTCGGAGCCGACATCGTCGCCGACGGCGGTTCAACCGCCTGATCGCGCGTCGTAGGCCTCCCTGGCGTCGCGGACCTGCTCGATGTTGCCCTCCGCCCACGACTTGATGGCCAGCATGAGGACTTGGAGGTCACGGCCGAGATCGGTGAGGGCGTAGTCGACCCGCACCGGGACCGAGGGGGTGACCGTCCTTTCGACCAGGCCGTCGCGCTCCAGGCTCCGAAGGGTCTGGGTGAGCATCTTCTGGCTGACTCCGGCGATGATCCTGTCCAGGTCGCTGTAGCGCCTCGGTCCGCCGGACAGCGCGTTCAGGACCAGGCTGACCCACTTGTCGCTGATCGCGTCGAGCAGTTGCCTGGCCGGGCAGGTGGCCAGGAAGGCGTCGTATGCCACCTTCGCCTCCTGCCGCCGCTGCGCCGCCGTACGGGTGGTCATGGCGCCCCTTCCGGTGCGGTACGCACTTCCGGGTGCGTACTTCCTTATGGAGAGTAACACTCCATAGGTTCGCTTCATCGAAACCCTGAGGAGGCGATGATGCGCGCTGTGGTCGTTCGTTCGTTCGGCGGACCGGAAGTGCTTGAGATCGAGGAGGTTCCCGTCCCCGAGACGGGCGTGGGACAGGTCCGGGTCCGGGTCGAGGCGGCGGGCGTCAACCCCGTCGACGTGGCGACCAGGGCGGGAGTCCTCGTCGAAATCGGGCTCGCCGACCGGCGCGACGTGCACGGGATCGGCTGGGACCTGGCCGGGGTGGTCGAGGAGGTCGGCGCGGGCGTCACCGGGTTCGCCCCCGGCGACCGGGTCGTGGGTCTGGTCGACCGGCTCGACCTTCCCCTGGGCGCCTACGCGGAACAGGTCGTGCTGGACGCCGACGCCCTGGCCCTCATCCCCGACGGCGTCACGGCCGTACAGGCGGCCACGCTCCCGCTCAACTCCCTCACCGCCGACCAGGCCCTCGACCTGCTGGAACTGTCCGAAGGCCAGAGCGTTCTGGTCACCGGCGCCGCGGGGGCGGTCGGTGGCCACGCCGTGGAGCTGGCCGTACTGCGCGGGCTGCGGGTCGTCGCCGTCGCGGGCCAGGAGGACGAGGACCTCGTCCGCCGTCTCGGCGCCGAGTTCTTCGTGCCGCGCGGTGCCGAACTCGGCGCGGCCGTGAGGAAACTCGTGCCCGGAGGGGTCGAC
>NZ_JBHSBC010000020.1:79447-163333 GCF_042650425.1 Streptosporangium jomthongense
CGTGGTCGGTACGGCTGCGCTCACCGCCGTGCGCGGCGGCGGCTCCTTCGTGGCCGTCCTCGACGGCGCGGTCCCCCGCCCGCTGCGCGGCACCAGGGTGTCCAACGTCTAGGTCCGCGCCGACGGCGCACGGCTCGCCGAGCTCGCCGGACTGGCGGGTGAGGGACGGCTGAGCCTCAGGGTCGCCGACACCCTCCCCCTCGACGACGCCGCGAAGGCCCACGAACGGCTCAGCCGGGGCGGCCTCAGGGGGCGTCTCGTCCTGCTCCCCTGACGCATGTCAATCTTGGACGATGCTGACACTGGCCCACGTGAGCGACATCCACATCGATGACTCCCCCCGCAGCATCGAACGGACCCGAGCCGTCATGCGTCACCTGGACGGTCTGCCCGGTCCGCTCGACGCCGTCATCGTGACCGGGGACATCGCCGACCACGGCACGGTGGAGGAGTACGAGATCGCCAGACAGGCGCTCACCTCACGCCACCCGACCGTGATCTGCCCCGGCAACCACGACTCCCGGGCCGCCTTCCGCAAGGTCCTCCTCGACCAGGACGGCGACGACCCCGTCAACCAGGTCCTGCGGCTCGACGGCCTCGTCGTCGCCCTGTGCGACTCCAGCGTTCCCGGACGGCACGACGGCCTGCTGACGGAGGAGACCCTCGCCTGGCTCGACGGGGTGCTCGCCGAGTCGCCCGACGTCCCGGCCCTCGTGGGCATGCACCACCCGGCCGTCCCGCTGGGCATCCCGTACGTGGACGACATCCGGCTGCGCGAACCCGAGCGGCTCGAAGCCGTCCTGAGCCGTCACCCCCAGGTGGTCGCCGTCCTGGCCGGGCACGCCCACACCCCCGCGAGCACCTGGTTCGCCGGTCGTCCCCTGCTGGTCGCCCCCGGTGTGATCAACACCCTGCTCCTGCCCACGGAGACCGCGGAACGCCGCTCGTTCGACCTCTCCCTGCCGCCGCAGATCGCCCTGCACGTCCTGGACGGCGACCGCCTCACCACCCATGTCCGGCCGATCCTGTAGGGCTCAGGGGTAGATCTTCTTGTGCTCGGCGAGCATCGTGACGTACCGCTCGATGCGGCGTGCCCTGGTCTCCGGTTTCTTGGCGTCCTGGACACGGTAAAGGACCGCGTAGCGGTTACGGCTGTCCAGCGTCGCGAAGAACTCCCGCGCGGCGGGGTTGCCGGCCAGGGCGAGCTCCAGGTCCTCGGGGACGGTCGCGGTCCGCGACCCTTCGTAGGCCGCCTCCCAGCGGCCGTCCTCCTTCGCGCGCTCGACCTCCAGCAGGCCCGCGGGCTGCATCCTGCCCTGTTCGAGCAGTGCGGCGACCTTGTCGCGGTTGACCTTCGACCACCTGCTCCGCGGCCTGCGCGGGGTGAACCGCTGCAACCAGTACGTGGTGTCGAAGCCCTTCTTCTGCCCGTCGATCCAGCCGTAGCACAGCGCCACGTCGAGTGCCTGGGGGTAGTCCAGCGACTCGACCCCCGGCACCTTCCTGGCGACCCTGAGCCAGAGCCCTGACGAGGAGGCGTGGTTGGCGGCCAGCCATTCCTCGAACGCCTCAGCCGAAGGGAAGAAGAGACTCTCCGGATCATCACTCATCGCGCCAGTCAACCACGTGGGAGCCGCCTCCGAAACCACCGCAAACCGGGTACGACAGGGCCGTGGGACGGCCCCCGGCGAGGGGCACGTACCGGCCCGGGAACGGCCCTGCCCCTCCCGTCCACAACGGACCGGGCGTCTCAGTGCGCCATGTCGACGAAACGGCTGTAATGCCCCTGGAAGGCCACGGTGACCGTGGCGGTCGGACCGTTACGGTGCTTGGCCACGATCAGGTCGGCCTCACCCGCCCGGGGAGACTCCCGCTCGTAGGCGTCCTCCCGGTGCAGAAGGATGACCATGTCCGCATCTTGCTCGATGGAGTTGTGGACGCTGATGCCGTTCGCCACAAAGTTGTGGGTACCGAGGACCGTGGCGTCGTAGACAGGTTCCTCCCCCTGGCTTTCGATCGACAGCACTTCGTCCCAGAAGACGTCGTTGGTCGCGAGCATCTCAAGTTCGGCGTCGTCCAGGATCACGGCGACCCTGCCCAGACGCTCCCGACTGGGAGCGCCCTTCCACAGGGCGCTACCGCAGAACTGCGTGCCGAGCTCGGAGGAGAACTCCCGATGGGTCATCCGCTTGTCCGCCAGCACGTCCTTGACACGATCCCAGACCTCACGAGGAATCGTGTCGAGGTTCGTGTTACCCGTGACCTCACGCAATGCCGCGACGCAGCGCGCGGCCTGTTCGGCCCGTTCACCGTGGACGCCGATGTCGTCGAGGAAGCGGAGCTGGTTCTCCGCACCGTAGACGTGCAACTGGTAGCCCGGACGGTGGTTTCCCTTGCGGACCTGCTTGATCCGTGTCATCACGTTGAAACGCAGCAGGAGCCTGGCGACGTCGTCCACCAGACGCCGGCTCGTCGATGCGTAGTAGACACGTGCCTGGCCGTTCTTCTCGTCCCACCAGACACAGCCGTCGGTCGCCCACAGATGCCTGAGGAAGAGGGCGGTCTGAGACCGGGCCAGTGAGAAGACCTCGTCGGGAACATACTTCTCGTGGCTGCGCAGTCCGAAGAGGCCGAGCGTGTCCAGCCAGGCGGCGATCGGGTTGCGCTTGCCGTGGGTCAGCCGATAGGGGGCGGGCAACCGCAGGGTGGTCACCCTGGCCGCCTCGTAGTCATCCCGAACCGCCGTAACACCGAAGTGCGTGGCCGCCTCGGTCACGGCCGTCAGACACGCCTCGTCTTTGCTGGCGTAGCGAATCGGCTGAGACCTGACGAACGACCCGTCGCCGATCATGTGAGCCAGGAGCACGACCCTCTCCTGCGGCCACTCTTTGAGCTGCCGGGGAGCGGGCACATGCCGGGGTACGGCCAGCCGTGTCCCCTCGCCGAGCCGGTCCAGCGGGAGCCAGCCATCATAGGTCATGAAGGGGTGGTTGGCCGTAGCCCTGATCTCACGCCCCGACTTCATGCGGAGCAGGAAAACCTCCTTCACCCCGCTGGGAAACACGTGGGTCATCGTGCGCGGCACGAGGCGGAGTCGTTCGTCCAGCGACCAGACGGGAATGTCTCGCTCGTCGCGTTCCAGCAGTTCGCCGAGGGAGACCTCGGCTCCGGTGTCGGCACGGAGAACCCTGGTGTCCGCGGTCAGGCATCCGGATTCGCGAAGGTCGCTGACCATGGGGCGTTTGTCGGTTCTCTGTTCCGGACCACGGTTCAGCTGGGAGATCGCGATGACCGGGACCTCAAGCTCCTTGGCGAGGAGCTTGATCGATCGGGAGATCTCCGAGACCTCGTTCTGACGGCTCTCCGTCTTCTTCGGCGAGGACATCAGCTGCAGGTAGTCGATGATGACGAAGCGCAGGTCGTTGCGCTGTTTGAGGCGGCGGCACTTGGCCCGGATCTCCATCATCGACATGTTGGGCGAGTCGTCGATGAACAGCGGCGCCTCGGCCACCTCGCCCATCCGCCTGGCCAGTTTGGCCCAGTCGTCGTCGGTCATCGTGCCCGAGCGCATCGACTGCAGCGACACCTTGGCCTCTGCGGACAGCAGACGCATCGTGATCTCGTTGCGCGACATCTCCAGCGAGAACACGACGGTGGTCATGCCGTGCCTGATCGCGGCGGACCTGGCGAAGTCCAGCCCGAGCGTACTGTTGTGGGTGGGCACGCAGGCCCTTCCCGCGAGGTAGGTGTGGTCGGCGTTGTCCACCTCGACGCACCTGACCGGCACCGAGGGCACCGCCCTGACGTCCACGACGTGCCGCACCGGCTCGGTGGCGAGGTCGATCACGTGGTCGATCACGGACCCGCTCATGGTCGCCCGGTGGCCGAGGCTCAGGGCCAGTTCGAGGACGTCCTCGGCGAGCGGTCCCTCCGTCGCGGGGATCCGGACCCGCTCATCGCCGCCCGCCAGGACCTTGAGCAGCTCGCGGCGCTGCTCCAGGGATGCCCGCAGGTAGGCAGGGGGGATACGCCCGCCCCCGAGTTCGTACGGCGGCACCGGCAGGTCGCGCTCGGGAAGGTCGAACGGCGCCGCGACCGCGACCGCGTGGGCGGGCCCGCCGTCCTCGGCGCGGAGCGTGCGGGCGATCTCCTCGGTCGTCACCACGGCGTGGACCGTCCGCCACTGGTGCAGGGCGTCGGCGACGATCACCGTGCCGTCGTCGAACTCGACCTCGTAGCAGGGTCGTCCGTGCAGCACGTCGGTCACGGCGACGACCCGGGTCGGCCTGCCGTCCGCGCCGATGAGGTGGTCGCCCCGGCCGACCTCGCCCATGGTGGTCCAGCCGTCCGGCGTCGGCAGGGGGGTGTCGAGGGCGAGCGCCTTGCCGATGGCGGGCCGGGCGGCCACGACGATCATCTGGCCGGGGTGGAGGCCGTTGGTGAGGCCGTCGAGGTCCTGGAAGCCGGTGGGGACGCCGACCATCTGGCCGCTTCTGCCGCCGATGGCCTCAAGCTCGTCGAGGGCACCCGGCATGATCTCGGCGAGGGGGACGTAGTCCTCGGAGGTGCGGCGTTCGGTGACCTTGTAGATCTCGGCCTGGGCGCGGTCGACGAGGTCGTCGACCTCCTCGTCCTGCCCGCCGTACCCGAAGGAGACGATGCGGGTGCCCGCCTCGATGAGGCGTCTGAGGATGGCCTGTTCGCGGACGATGCGCGCGTAGTAGCCCGCGTTGGCGGCGGTCGGCACGACGGAGGTCAGCGTGTGGAGGTAGGCGGCGCCGCCGACGCGGGCGACCTCGCCGCGTTTCTGCAGCTCACCGAAGATGGTGACGGCGTCGGCCGGGTCGCCCCTGCCGTACAGGTCGGTGATGATGTCGTAGATGAGCTGGTGGGCGGGGCGGTAGAAGTCGTCGGACTTGAGGATCTCGACGACGTCGGCGATGGCGTCCTTGGACAGGAGCATGCCGCCGAGGACGGACTGTTCGGCCTCGATGTTGTTCGGCGGGGTGCGCTCGAATCCAGGCTCGAAGACAGGTGGCTCCGCGATGCTCACCTCGCACCCCCTCATTCGAACATGGTTTCGCCATCTTAAGGTTTAGCCGACCGGTCTGACAGTCTCGCGTCCCCCGGACGACGTGGCAACGCAGCCTGTCGACAGGGGTGTGGATAAGGTGTGCAGTTCTCGGCCAGACATGTGGGCAGCCTGGGGAAAGTCCTGTGGATAACCAGTGGGGTTTGTCCACAAGGCCTTGCTGAGCTGGGAAAACTTAATCCACTGCCTGTGGAGAAAAGAAAGTTGCGGCGACACGCCGTGAGCCTCCCCGGCTGTCCCGTTGGTCCCGCCGACGGCCTCCTCGGCGGTAAGAGACACAATGCAGCTATGCCGCTTACCTCCCGGACGGGCCGCGACCATGACAGGCAGATCCTGCGTCTGGCGGTCCCCGCCTTCGGAGCGTTGGTGGCCGAACCCCTGTTCCTGCTGACCGACACCGTCATCGTCGGCCACCTGCCCGCGCCCGCGCTCGGCGCCGTCGGCGTGGCGAGCACGGTGCTCGGCGCGCTGGTCTCCTTGTGCGTCTTCCTCGCCTACGGCACGACGGCCGCGGTGGCCCGTCAGGTCGGCGCGGGCAACACCGCGCGGGCCGTACGGCACGGCGGCGACGGCCTCTGGCTGGCCGCGGCCGCCGGGCTGGCGATCATCGCCGTTGTCTGGCCGCTCGCGCCCTCACTGGTCTCCCTGGTCGGCGCGGAGGGGGAGATGGCCCTGCAGGCGGTGACCTACCTGCGGATCAGCCTGCTCGGCGTGCCCGCCATGCTGCTGGTGCTGGCCGGGACCGGCGTACTGCGGGGCATGCAGGACACCACGACCCCGCTGCTGGTCTCGGTCGGCTCCTTCGCGCTGAACGCGCTGCTCAACGTCCTGTTCGTCCTCGGCCTCGGCTGGGGTGTGGCGGGCTCCGCCTGGGGCACGGTGCTGGCCCAGTCGCTGGGCGCCGTCGTCTACCTGGCCCTCGTCTTCGGCCGGTACGGCGCTCCGATCCGCCCCGACCTGGCGGGCATCAGGTCGGCGGGAACGGCCGGGGTCGCCCTGATCATCCGTACGGCGTGCCTGCAGGTGGTGCTGGCCGTGGCGGCCACGCTGGCCACCCGCATGGGAGAGGGACAGATCGAGGCCCACACGATCGCCCTCAGGATCTGGACGCTGCTTGCCTTCGCCCTGGACGCCATCGCCATCGCCGGGCAGGCCATCACGGGCCACGCCCTGGGCGCCGGGGACGCCGAGGCGACACGGCAGGCGACCCGCAGGATGGTCGGGTGGGGGGTCGGCTCCGGCGTGGTGCTCGGGCTCCTGGTCCTCGCCGCCAGGCCGTTCGTGCCGGGTGTCTTCGACGCCGACCCCCAGGTCACGGAGCACCTGCTCGGCCCGCTGCTGGTCGTGGCGCTCCTGCAGCCGGTCGCCGGAGTGGTCTTCGTCCTGGACGGGGTGCTCATCGGCGCCGGTGACCAGCGCTACCTCGCCTGGGCGGGCCTGTGGACGACGCTGGCCTACCTGCCGGTCGCGCTGGCGGTCGTGCTGTCGGGAGGCGGTCTGGTCATGCTGTGGCTGGCGCTGGGGGTGTGGATGGGCGCCCGGTTCCTCGCCCTGGGGCTGCGGGCCAGAGGCGGGGCGTGGCTGGTGATCGGTGCGTGATCGGGAGGTGTCCGCCACGTAACCAGCAGACTCTTGTCCCACGGCGCCCCCTGCGGCACTGTGAGCAGTCCGGCAATACGGTTGTCCACCCTCCATGATTGGGACACGTCGTGCCCGAAGGTCACTCCTCGTCGATCGTCCGCCGCCTACCCCCCAGTGAAGCGACAAACCGATGGACCGGCGGCGCGCGCCATGGCCTGCCCAGGGCGTACGGCCCCATGGACCTCGTGGTCATGGGCGTCGGCGTCATGATCGGTGCGGGCATCTTCAGCCTCGCCGGACGCCAGGCGGCCACCATGGCGGGCCCCGGCGTCGTCCTCTCGTTCATGATCGCCGGTATCACCAGCCTGCTCGTCGCCTTCTGCTTCGCCGAGTTATCCTCGGCGCTGCCCACCTCGGGCAGCGCCTACACCTTCACCTACGTCATCTTCGGCGAGGTCTGGGCCTGGGCGGTCGGCTGGGCCCTGGTGCTCGAACTGCTGCTGGCCGGCGCGGGCGTCTCCCGCGTCTGGTCGCTGTACGCCGCCCAGCTGCTCACCGACCTCGGAGTGCGTTTCCCCGAACCCCTGGCCTCGTTCGTCGGCCGCTCCGAGGGGTTCGACCTGTTCACACTGTTCATCCTGGTGCTGATGACGGTCGTGATCACACTGGGCACCAGGATCGGCCTGCGGGCCCTGCGCGTCATCGTCGCCGCCAAGCTGCTGGCCATCGGCGCCGTCATCGTGGTCGGCGTCACCCACTTCGACCAGCGCAACCTGTCGGCCATCCCGGTTCCCCCTGCCCCCGCCGGGCCGTCCGTCGACGCCCTGCACTCACCGCTGCTCGGCCTGCTGTTCGGCCAGCCGGGCGCGTTCGGCTGGTTCGGCATCTTCGCCGCCTCGGCGGTCATCACCTTCGCCTACATCGGCTTCGACGTCGTGGCCACCGCCGCCGAGGAGGCCGAGGACGCCCCCCTGTCGGTGCCCAAGGGCATCATCCGCAGCCTGATCGTCACCACGGTCGTCTACATCGCGGTCGCGCTGGTGATGGTCGGCATGATCTCCTACGACAGGATCGACACCGAGGCGCCGCTCGCCAACGCCTTCCGCGCGGCGGGTGAGGGCTTCATGGTGCACGTCATCAACCTCGGCGCGGTCCTGGGCCTCACCACGGTCGTCCTGGTGCTGCTCGTCGGCCTGACCCGCGTCATGTTCTCCATGGCCAGGGACGGCCTTTTCCCCCGCTCACTGGCCAGGGTCGACCGGCGTTACCGCAGCCCGACCCGGGTGACGCTGCTCATCGGCGTCGTGGCGATCCTCATGGCCGAGTTCGTGCCGGTGCTCACGCTCGAACCGCTGGTCGTGATCGGCACCCTGTTCGTCTTCGTGGCCGTGGCCGCGGGAGTCCTCAGGATGCGGCGGACCATGCCCGACCTGCCCAGGGGCTTCCGCGTGCCGTTCTCCCCCTTCGTGCCGGTCGCCTCGATCGCCGCCTGCCTGTGGCTGCTGGTCAACCTCCAGATCGTCACCTGGCTGTACTTCGCCGCCTGGATGGCCGTCGGCCTGCTCGTCTACCTCCTGTACGGCAGGCACAACAGCGTGCTCGCCGGGAACGGGAGCGGCCCCGCCGGCTCCGGCCTGCGGGGACGGCACAGACGCTGAGGCTCAGATGCGGCGGGCGTCGAGCACACTGCGCAGGAACTGCCTGGTCCTCGGCTCCTTGGGGTCGGTGAAGAACTCCTCGGGAGACGCCTTCTCCAGCAGCACGCCGCCGTCGAGGAAGCAGACGGTGTCGGCGATCTCCCGGCAGAAACCCATCTCGTGGGTCGTCAGGATCATGGTCATCCCGCTCGCCTTGAGCTCCCTGACGACCTCAAGGACCTCCGCGACCAGCGCGGGATCGAGCGCGGAGGTCACCTCGTCGAGCAGCATCAGCAGCGGCTTGACGGCCAGCGCCCTGACGATGGCCACCCGCTGCTGCTGACCCCCGGAGAGCCTGTCGGGGTAGGCCCCCGCCTTGTCCGCCAGGCCGAACCTCTCCAGCAGCTCACGGGCCTGCTCCTCGGCCTGCCGTCTGCCGACGCCGTGCACCTTGCGGGGGGCGAGCGTGATGTTGTCGAGCACGGTCATGTGCGGGAAGAGGTTGAAGGCCTGGAAGACCACGCCCATGCGCTTGCGCACCGCGTCCGGGTCGGCGCGGACGTCGGTGATGTCCCTGCCGTCGAGGTGGATGGCGCCGTCGTCCACGGTGTCCAGCAGGCTCACGCAGCGCAGCAGCGTGGACTTGCCCGACCCCGAGGCGCCGACCAGGCAGACCACCTCGTGAGGCCGTACCTCAAGGTCGATGCCCCGCAGTACGGCGTGGCCGTGGTAGCTCTTCCACAGGCCCTCGACGGTCAGCAGATTCGTGTCCTTCACTGGCCCCTCCGCCGCTGGGACCTGGCCGCCAGATAGTCGGTGAGACGGGCGAGCGGAATGGTCAGCAGGATGAACAGCAACGCCCCGACCAGGTAGGGGGTGTAGTTGAACGTGCTCGCGGCGTGGATCTGGGCCTGGCGCAGCGCTTCGAGCGGACCGATCGTGGCGACGAGCGCGGTGTCCTTCTGCAGCGAGACGAAGTCGTTGAGCAGCGGCGGCACCACCCGCCGTACGGCCTGCGGCAGCACGACGTGCCGCATGGTGCCGCCGTGTCCCAGCCCGAGCGACCTGGCCGCGGCGATCTGACTGGGGTGGACGGAGTCGATGCCCGCCCTGAAGACCTCCGCGACGTAGGCGCCGTAGGACAGCGTGAGCGCGATGACGCCCAGCGTCGCCAGGTCCGTCGGCATGCCCTGCAGACCGAGGGCGGGCAGGCCGAAGCCGACGAGGTAGATGACCAGGATGGTCGGCACACCGCGGAAGACGTCGGTGTAGGCGACCGCGAGGGCGCGCAACGGGAAGAACACCGGCGACCTGAGGCCGCGGACCAGCGCGACCGCCAGGCCGACGAGCAGCACCAGCGGCTCGGCGATCAGGAAGATCTTGACGTTGAGCAGGAAGCCGCTCAGCACGTCGGGGAAGGCCCTGACGAACTGCTCGGGGTCGAAGAACGTCTCCCTGACCCGCACCCAGCCGGGCGAGGCGGTGACGCCCCAGACCAGCAGGACGACCACCAGGAGCGTCGAGACGGTCGCGATCGACCCCGAGCGGACCGAACGCCGCCTGAGCAGGCGTTCGCGCTCCACCTGCCGGGCGCTCTTCACCCAGCCCGAGGCGTCCGGCGAGGGTCGGACGGTCACTACTTCAGCTCCGGAGCGCCCGCCGCCGAGCCGAGCCACTCCTGCTCGATCTTGGCCAGTTCACCGGAGCCGGACAGCTTGCCGATCGCCTCGTTGACGCAGCGCACCAGCGGGCTGCCCTTCTCGAAGACCGCGCCGAAGACCTCGGGCGTGCCGGAGGCGGCGCCGAACTGGCCGACCAGCTTGGAGTTCTCGACCTGGGCCGCGGTCACGTAGAAGGCGGTCGGCAGGTCCACGACCACGGCGTCGACCTGCTTGTTCTTCAGCGCGTTCACCACGTCGATCTGCTCGTTGTAGACGTTCGGCTCGGCGGAGGGCTGGATGACGTCCTTGACCGCCTGCAGCGAGGTCGTCCCGACCTGCACACCGATCTTGGCGGTCTTCAGGGCCGCCAGGTCCGTGGCGGCGGCCGTCTTCGAACCGGCCAGCGCGACGACGGCCTGCTTGACCGTGTAGTAGCCGTCGCTGAAGTCGACGACCTTGGCCCGGTCGGGGGTGACGGAGACCTGGTTGAGGTCGAAGTCGAACTGCTTGGCGCCGGGGGCGAAGGCCGAGTCGAACTTCACCGTCGACCAGGCGACCTCACCGCTCTGGAAGCCGAGCTCCTTGGCGATCGCGTAGACGACGGCGCTCTCGAAGCCCTTGCCGTTGGACGGGTCGTCGTCCTTGAACCACGGCTCGTAGGCCGGCTTGTCGGTGCCGACGGTCAGCTTGCCCGGCGTCTTCAGGGCGAGCTGGTCCTTGGCGCAGGAGGTGGCGGGTGCGGACGCGTCGGCCTTGTCGGCGTCGGCGCCCGTGCCGGTCGTCGAATCCGACGCGGGCGCACAGGCGACCGCGGTGGCGGCGAGGGCGCCGAGTGCGAGCAGCATCGAGGGGCGAAGCATGGAGGACCTCCAGGGGAAACGACAACTCCCGAATTGTACGTATTGTCGGTAACGGTAAGTTAACCAGCCCCATCGGTCGGGAATAGCGCCTCCCAAACGGACAAGGGCCCCCTTCCAGCGGGAAGGGAGCCCTGTCACCGACGATCTCGTACGGTGTCGGCGTGGCCTCAGGCCGCGACGACCTCGACGTCGAGAGCTGCGGAGACCTCCGGGTGCAGCTTGACGCTGACCCGGTGGGAGCCGAGGCTCTTGATCGCGGAGGCGATCTCGATGCGACGGCGGTCGAGCACCGGGCCGCCGGCGGCCTTGACGGCCTCGGCGACGTCACTCGTGGTGATCGAACCGAAGAGACGGCCGGACTCGCCCGCCTTCGTCTTCAGCACCACCTTGAGGGACTTGAGCTGACCGGCGACCTCCTGGGCGGTGCCCAGGTCGCGGATCTCGCGGGCGTCGCGCGCCTTCTTGATCGAGGCGATCTGCTTCTCGCCACCGCGGGTCCACAGGATCGCAAAGCCACGGGGGAGCAGGTAGTTACGGCCGTAGCCGTTCTTGACCTCGACGATGTCGCCGGGGGCGCCGAGGCCGGTGACCTCACTGGTGAGAATGAGCTTCATCTGTCCGGACCTCCTTAGCGCGCGGTGCTCATGTACGGCAGGAGCGCCATCTCACGAGCGTTCTTGATAGCGGTCGCCACGTCACGCTGGTGCTGGGTGCAGTTGCCCGTCACCCGGCGGGCACGGATCTTGCCGCGGTCGGAGATGAACTTCCGAAGCAGCGCCGTGTCCTTGTAGTCGACGTAGGAGATCTTGTCGTGGCAGAACAGGCAAACCTTCTTCTTAGGCTTGCGCAGTGCCGGCTTGGCCATCGTGGTGCTCCTTTCAGAGCCCCGCCGTGCGGCGGGAATGGTCGCTGCGGATATGGACTGGTTTTCTCAATGCGGTCCCGGCCGTCCCGGAGGACGGCCGTGGATGGACCTAGAAGGGCGGTTCGTCGCTGAAGTCGCCGCCACCGAAGTTGTTGCCGCCGCCGTAGTTGCCGCCCGACGGCTGACCGCCGCCGAAGCCGCCACCCGACTGCTGGCCGCCGTAGTTGCCGCCGCCGCCGTAGTTGCCGCCCCCCTGGGGAGCGGGCGCGGCCGAGGCCCACGGGTCGTTGGCGGGACCGCCGCCGAAGCCACCGCCACCGCCCTGACGGGCGGTCTTGTTGACCTTGGCGGTCGCGTTCCTCAAGGACGGGCCGACCTCGTCGACCTCGACCTCGTAGACCGTGCGCTTCTCGCCTTCCTTGGTCTCATAGGACCGCTGGCGCAGCCGTCCCTGAACGATGACCCGCATGCCGCGCTGCAGGCTCTCGGCGACGTTCTCCGCCGCCTGCCGCCACACGTTGCAGGTCAGGAACAGGCCTTCGCCGTCCTTCCACTCGTTGGTCTGCTTGTCCAGGAACCTCGGAGTGGACGCGATGCGGAACCGGGCCACGGCTTGCCCCGTAGGGGTGAAACGCAGCTCGGGGTCGTCGACGAGGTTGCCGACGATGGTGATCGTGGTGTCGCCTGCTGCCATGGCTAGCGTTGCCCTTCCTGCGGCCTTTCGCGGTCTATCGGCTCAGAGTACGGCTGCCTCCCGACAAAAGTCGGGGTTAGTGCACGTCCGGACGCAGGACCTTGGTGCGGAGGATGCCCTCGTTGAGGTTCATCTGCCGGTCGAGCTCCTTGACCGTCGCGGGCTCGGCGGTCAGGTCGATGACGGCGTAGATGCCCTCGGGCTTCTTGGCGATGTCGTAGGAGAGCCTGCGACGACCCCACACGTCGACCTTCTCCACGGTGCCGCCGTCGTTGCGGACGACACTGAGGAACTGGTCGAGGGAAGGGGCCACGGTGCGCTCATCGAGCGAAGGGTCGAGGATGACCATCACTTCGTAACGACGCATGCTGGCTTCCAACCTCCTCTGGACTTTTGCGGTCACGACACCGTGTCGTGACAGGAGGACGCTGACGTCTTCACCGCGGACGCCCATTTCGGCGCCCATGGCGGAGGGTGGCGATGACACACCCATGCGACGTAGCCGTGCCAGCCTACCAGGCTGTCAATGGTTGGGCCGTCAGGACGCGGGCACTCCTCTAGCAGAGGAAAGGGGAGGTGGAACCATGCCCGACGCGCCTCGTCTATCTGGAAACCCGATCTCCCGAATACTGGACAACGACGGTCAGCGGCATCCCGTGCAGAACGTCCTGAGCGTCGTCACCATCGCCTGCGGTCTGATCGCCTTCGTCGCCGGGTTCTTCCCCGCCGCGCACGCGGTCGCCTGCTGGCTTGGCGTGGTGGGGTTCGTCGGCGGCCTCTACTCCCAGTACGTCTCGGCGACGACCCCGGAACGCGCCCTCAACATCGTGGGCATCGTGGCCTCCTTCGTAGGCGTCGCCTTCGGCATCTACCACGGCGGCTTCTACCCCTGAAGCCGCCCCTCCGCCCCAGACGTCCCTACCGGCGCCAAGTGTGAGGAGTGTCGGCTTGGGCGCGTCGGTGCTTGGACTGAGGAACGCAGGAGCGAAGCGACGCAGTGACGAGGGAAAGCGCCGACCCGAAGCGCCCAAGCCCGCGACGCCGCAGGCGGCGCAAAGCTACAGAGCTTTTCTCAGCAGGGCGATGTCCTCCGCCTGGCCGTCTCCGGGGGTTTCGACCACGATGGGGGCGTTGGCCTTCCGGCAGGCGGCGAGAATGAGGTCGGTGTCGATCTGGCCCGCGCCGAGGTTGGCGTGCCGGTCCGCGCCCGAGCCCGCGGCGTCGCGGGAGTCGTTGCAGTGGACCAGGTCGATCCGGCCGGTGATGGCCATGATCTGCTCGACCGCCTGCTCCAGGTCGATGCCTCCGGCCCAGGCATGGCAGGTGTCCAGGCAGAATCCGACGTCGAAGCCGTCGAGGGCCTCCCACAGCCGGGCGATGCTCTCCAGTTTCCGCGCCATGGCGTTGCCGCCGCCCGCGGTGTTCTCGATGAGCACCGGGACCTCGTGCTCCTCAAGGCGTTCGAACACCTTGCGCCAGTTGTCGAAGCCCTTCTGGGGGTCGTCGCCCGCGTTGACGTGGCCACCGTGCACGATGAGGCCCCTGGCGCCGACCTCGGCCGCCGCCGCCAGATGGGAGCTGAGCAGCTTCCTGCTGGGGATGCGGATCCGGTTGTTCGAGGTGGCCACGTTGATGACGTAGGGGGCGTGGACGTAGGCGGCGACGTCGGAGTCCTTGATGTCCCGTGTCTTGTCCCCGATGACGGGGGCCTTCCAGCCCTGCGGGTCTCCGAGGAAGAACTGCGCCACCTCCGCGCCGCGCGCCCTGGCGTGGGTCAGGGGATCGTCCTGGTCGACATGAGCTCCGATTAGCGGCATGTGTTCGAGCGTAGCCGTTTCGGCAAGCCGTACGGGGGCTCCGTCCACGACAAGGGATGGTAATCCCCAGCCTGTGGATAACTTTTCTGGATTACTTTTCGCCGGAAGTGGGTAGGGATGATTACCCCGCCCTGACACTCTCCAGATAGGTCAGCGCGTTGAGCAGCATCAGGGGGGTCGTCAGCAGCGCGTAGACGACGAGCACCCACCAGCGTCCCCGGGCGCCGGCCCTGGCCACGAGCACGAAGACGGGCCACCACAGCAGTACGGCGCGCGGAATCGCCAGGTAGGAGGCCGAACAGATCAGAACTCCCGCCTGGAGCCCCACGTAGACGAGTTCGCTCCAGCGCCGCAGGAACAGCAACAGCAGCACCAGCCCAACCGCGAAGACCGCCCCGGCGAGTTCCATCTGGAACAGCAACGCGGAGCGTTCCTCGGCGAGGGCGGAGCGCCAGATCGAGGCCAGCGACTCCCAGGGCCACACGAACCACCGACCCCAGCCCGCCTCCTGCGCCTGCCCCCAGGTCAGCCAGTCTCCGCCGTTGAGCCGCTGCCAGCCGGAGCGCAGCAGCAACGGCGCGAACGGCAGCGCCAGCCATCCCGCCCGCCGTACCGGGGTGCCGGAGCCGAAGAACTCGACGATCAGGGCGAGGGCGAGGAACAGCCCGGTGATCCGTACGCATGACGCGCCCGCGGCCAGGGCGGCGGCCAGTGGCCAGCGGCCCCGGCGCGCGGCCAGCCAGGCGGGGATCGCCAGGGCCAGGAACAACGACTCGTCGTAGCCCGCCACCAGGAACACCGACGTCGGCCAGAGCAGCAGCGCCACGGCCGCCCGCCGGCCACCGGGGCGCCGCCCCTCAGGCTCGGCCGTCTCGGTGTCTGCCAGCTTGGCCAGCGCCACCACGGCCACCGCGCAGGCCGCCACCGAGACGAGCGCCCCCGTCAGCGACCAGTCGGTCGTGAACAGGGGCGCGGCGAACAGGGTCAACGGTTGTGTCTCAGGAGAGGGCGAACCTGAACTTGTCGGGGGCTCCGTCGAAGACCCCGCCCGACCGGTCGTCGATCCCGTCCTGCCTGAGCACGTCCTTGTCCGGCCTGAGGATGTCGCGCACCACGAAGCCCATCATGATCAGGATGGTGATCACCCGGCCCCACACGGCGGTGAAGTAGGTGTCGTCGGTGATGCCGAGGGCCGCGCTCTCCGGCCTCTGGGTCAGGAGGTAGAGCCAGATCGCGAAGAAGTACCAGCACTCGGCGATCTGCCACAGGGCGATCGGCTTCCAGTTCGGCCTGGCCAGGACGGCGAAGGGGATCAGCCACAGGACGTACTGCGGCGACCACACCTTGTTGGTGATCATGAAGGCGGCCAGAGTGAGGAAGCACAGCTGCATCAGCCGGGGCCGCGTCTTGGCCGTCACCGCGAGCACGGCGATCGCCAGGCAGCAGGCGCCGAGCGAGACGATGCCCAGCATGTCGAGCCGTGCCGGATCGCCCAGGAACGGCCACTGCTTGTTGCCGAAGAAGTACCAGATGGATCCCCAGTCGGCGCGCCGCTCCTGGCTGAAGACGTAGAACTTTCTCCAGCCGGGGAAGGCGGCAAGCATGACCGGGACGTTGACCACGAGCCAGGAGGCCGCGACGCCGCCGACGGTCTGCAGGAACGGCTTCCACTTCCCGGTGCGCACCGTCAGCAGGAACAGCGGGCCGAGGAACATCACCGGGTAGAACTTCGTGGCGATGGCCAGCCCGAGCATGACGCCCGCGAGCCACTGCCGCTGCTTCGACCAGGCGAACATCGCGGCCAGGGCGAGGGCGCCGGCCGCCAGGTCCCAGTTGATGTAGGCGGTGAGGATCAGCGAGGGGGCCAGGGCGTACCAGAGCGCGTCCCAGCGCCGGGTGGGACCGGCGAGCGCGGCCATGAGCACCACGCCGACGATCAGGCACAGGGCCATGAGGATCACGGTCAGGTCGTAGAAGGCGACCGCGGGATCAGCCATGGAGGAGGCGATCCTACGGAAGATCTCCATGATCCCGCCGATGCCGACGGGGTACTCGACCGGATAGTCGAAGTAGGGGATCTTGCCCTCGCTGAGCTTCTCGTTCCACCACAGCGGATAGATGTCGGTGTAACAGAAGTTCGTGAACTGCAGGGTTCCGTCGTTCCAGGCCCCGCCGAACCGGCAGGGCCACTTCCACAGGAAGGAGAGCACCGCCCCCAGGGCCCCGAAGAGGGCCAGGGGGATGTAGGGGGTGACTCGCGCGCCTAAGGAGGGCAGCGCGACAGGCATTGTCTGGGCGCTCTTCATCAATGGTGTTGTCCTGTCGGTTTTGGATCAGGTACGGCCGCACCCGGCGCGGCTCCCGAGTCGAGCCCGATGCCGTCGCCGGTTCCGTCTCCCGTGCCGTCGCCTATCCCGTCGCCGGTGCCGTCGCCGGTGCCGTCGCCGGTGCCGTCAGGGTCTTCGCGCTGACCGGTCCCGGTGCCGTTGTCGTCCAGCGACGAGTCGCAGGAGATGTCCCCGGGCTGACACTGGTCACCGCCCTGGTCGCCGTTCCCGTCACCGTCGTAGTCGCCGTAACCACCGTCGTCGGGGTTGTAGGTCTCGGTCGGCGTGGGGCTGGGGGTCGGCTTCGGCGTCGCCAGGTTGTTCAGGGTGCCGCTGTCCGCCTTCGGGGGGAACTGCTCGACCTTGTCCTTGGCGGTGATCAGGGCCATGTAGTCGTGCCAGATCTGGGTGGGAGTGCCGCCACCGCCGATGAAGGAGGGCATGGGCTCCTCCTCCCAGTACACGACCTTGAGCTTGCGGTTCGGCAGGCCGTACTTGTCGACCTTGAGCTTGTGCCTTCCCGCCTGTCCCTGCGGCTTGCTGTAGGGCACGTCCTTGGACATGCCGACCGCGGTGACGATCTGCGGGGTGAAGCCGACGAACCAGGCGTCCTTGTTCTCGTTGTTCGTGCCGGTCTTTCCGGCCACCGGGCGCACGCCCAGGTTGGCGGCGGTTCCAGTGCCCTGCTTGACGACGGCCTGGAGCGCGAAGGTCGCGTCGGCCGCCGCCTCGGGGCTGATGACCTGCCGCTCGATGTTCTCCTCCGCGAGCACGAGCCCCGCCTTGTTGGTCACCTTGATGATGGTGTGCCAGTCGACGTGCTTGCCGGCGTTGGCGAAGATCGAATAACCGGCGGCCTGCTCGACCGCGGTGACGGAGGAGACACCGATGGTGGTCTGGTACTTCTGGTTCTCGACCGCCCAGTCGACCGCGTTCTTCCCCCCGTAGAGAGGGTAGTTCTTGACCCGCTCGCCGACTCCGGCGTCCTTGGCGATCCTGGCCACCTCGTCGAGGCCGACGGTCTCTCCCATCTGGGCGAAGACGGTGTTCACCGAGTCGGCCATGGCCTTGACCGTGGTGATCGGCCCGTACGGCGCGACGTGCGAGTTCCTGATGGGGGTCGTGCCGGGCATCTTGATCGAGGAGACGCCGTCGATGTAGCTCTCCAGCGCGTAACCCTTCTCCAGCCACGCCGCCAGCACGTAGGGCTTGAACGCGGAGGCCGCCTGCTTGGCCGAGTCGAAGGCGCGGTTATTGAAGTCCTTGGTGAAGTCGTCCCCGCTGTAGAAGGCGACCACCCGGCCGGTCTTCGGGTCCACCGACGCGACGCTGGCGTGGATGGTGGACTCCAGGTTGGCGGTGCGGGCCTTGACCACCTTCTGCGCGTCCTTCATCTTCTGCTCGTCGAAGGTGGTGTAGACGTGGTAGCCCCCGGTGTCCAGCTGCTCCTTGCTGATGCCGCGCCGTGCGAGCTCCCGGTACACGATGTCGAGCATGTAGCCCCGGAGGCCCTTGTTGATCTCAGTCGTCTTGATCTTCTTGAACTTGAGGCTCTCGAACGGGAAGGTGGCGTACTTGTCGTACTTGCCGGGGTTCAGCTTCACCATGTTGTTGAGCACGTACTGGTAGCGCTCTTTGGTGGCGGCGTACTTGCCGTTGGCCTCAAGTCTGTCGAAGTTGCCGGGGTTCTGGATGCGGCCCGCGAGGTAGGCGGCCTCCGGCGGGGTGAGCTGCTGCACGTTCTTGCCGAAGAACTCCTTCGACGCCGCCTGGATGCCGTTGGCGCCGCGACCGAAGTAGATGATGTTCAGGTAGCGGGTGAGGATCTCGTCCTTCGGCAGGGTCTTGCTGATCTTGATCGCGACGAAGATCTCCTTGATCTTCCGCTGGATCGAGACCTCCTTGCTGAGCCCGTCGTAGTAGCTACGGGCCATCTGCTGGGTGATCGTCGAGGCTCCCTGAACCTGGGCGCCGCTGACCGTGCTCCACAGCGACCGGGCCATGCCCCTGAAGTCGATGCCGCTGTCTTCCCTGAAGGAGTGGTTCTCCGCCGCTATGGCCGCGTCCTGCATCCATAGGGGGATTTCCTTGATCGTCACCGGCGTGCGCTTGACGCCCAGACGCGCGAGGACCTTGCCGTCGGCGTAGTGGACGACGCTGCCCTGGTCGTCCACATCGTCCTGCGCGGTGGTGGGGACGGGGGTGTTGGCGTAGGCGACGGCGATCATGCCGAAGATGCCCGCGGCGAAGATGGTGAAGCCCGCGACCACGATCTTCCAGCTCGGCACGAAGCGCTTCCAGCCCGTGCGCCGCGGCTTGCGACCGTCCTCGTCGTCAGGGCCACCGGGGCCGCCGGGACCACCGCCTCCGCCGGGACCCATGGGGCCACCGCCGCCAGGACCGTCGAGCTGCTCGGCGCGGCCCTGTCCCTGGAAGTCGGCCCGCGCCGCGGAGCCGCGGCGCGCGCGCCTGCGTCCGCCGGGGGCCGCCGGGCCTCCTGAGGCGCCCGTGCTCATCTGCGTGGCCGGTCCCGCCGCCTGCATGGGCGAGCCGATCTGGGTGGCCTGGTCGTCCATGGCCGCCCGCGCGCCGGGTCCCGCCTGCGGGGCGGCCTGCGGCATGGGGGACTGGTGCACGGCCGTGTGGGCCGTGGGCGACGAGCCTCCGGCCTGGGCGGCCAGCATGGCCTGGGTGTCCTCGAAGGCGGCCTCCGCCCTGCGCCCACCGAGCGGGGGCGCTTCCTGCCCGCCCTGCCCAGGACCAGGGGCACCGTAAGGCGGCCGTCCCTGGAAGTTCGGCTGGGGGTAAACCTGGGTCGCCTGACCGGCGTCTCCGGTTTGGGGAAGCGGTGGCGGGGGAACCGCGGAGGAAGCGGCTCCCGTGCCTGAGCGACGGCGCCGTCCCTGGCGAGACGCGTCAGGGGCTTGAGAGCGCCCGTACGGCTCCGGGTCATGGCTGTTGCTGTAACTCACGCGTCCTCGTTCGGTCATCGGGGTCTACGACGGCGTGCAGGCGGGTGAGATTACCGCGTGAACGCGATCTTTCTCAGCGCCTTGGCTCACTGGTAGCCGCCCCTTTGGGGCGGATCTCCGTTCCCGAGGACGGGTGAGGCCGTCAGCTGGTTCCACGGACCACGATGGCAGACCACCCCCATCCGAGCGTGGAATTTCCCACATTGGGAAGTGGTCTTGGCCATGCCGGGGGGCAAGCCCGCTGCCGCTCGCTGTGACCACATAAGCGCCAGACTACGGCTTTTTACTGTTTGCGCCCAACCTCTTGGGAAAGTCGTTAATTGCAGAGATATGTTGGCCCGACGTATCCTCAGGATGTATCGGCTCGATACATCGACGCGAGAGGTGGTGGTTTCCCGTGGCCGGCGGACGTGGCGGCGTGCTAGAGCTCGCCGTGCTCGGGTCGCTGCACGAGACCCCGCTCCACGGTTATGAGCTGCGCAAACGGCTCAACTCTCTCCTCGGGATGTTTCGCGCGTTCTCCTACGGCTCGCTCTATCCCTGCCTTCGTCAGCTCCTGACCGACGGGCTCATCGTCGAGGACGACGACTCGGACGTGCCCACCGCCGAGAGCCCCATCACGCTCACCGGCAGACGCTCCAAGATCGTCTACAAGCTGACGACGGAGGGGAAGGAGCGCCTCCAGGAGCTGCTCACCCAGGCCGGCCCCTCCGCCTGGGAGGACGAGAGCTTCGGCGTCCACTTCGCCTTCTTCAGGCACACCGAGACAGAGGTGCGGCTGCGGATTCTCGAAGGCCGCCGCAGCAGGCTCGAAGAGCGGCTCGACGGTGTCCGTACGGCTCTGGCCAGGACCCGGGAGCGGCTGGACAGCTACACGCTAGAGCTCCAGCGTCACGGTCTGGAGTCGGTCGAACGCGAAGTGCGCTGGTTGAATGAGCTGATCGCCACGGAGCGACGGAGTTCCGCGTCCGAACAGGAGCGACGCTCCACACAGGAAGGGACCTCCCGGGCGCCCGCGCCCGGCACGGATAACAGGGGGCGGCACCCCGCCTCGGAAGACAATTGACCATTAAGAACAAGGGGAGCGAGTGCCATGGGTTCGGTGCGCGTAGCCATTGTCGGTGTAGGCAACTGCGCCTCGTCGCTCGTGCAGGGCGTGCATTACTACAGGGACGCCGACCCGGGTAGCCGGGTGCCGGGCCTGATGCACGTCAAGTTCGGTGACTACCACGTCGGCGACGTCGAGTTCGTCGCCGCCTTCGACGTGGACGCGAAGAAGGTCGGGCGCGACCTCTCCGAGGCGATCGTCGCCTCGGAGAACAACACCATCAAGATCTGCGACGTGCCGCCGCTCGGCGTCACCGTGCTGCGCGGTCACACCTTCGACGGTCTCGGCGAGTTCTACCGCGACATGATCGAGGAGTCCGACGAGGCCCCGGTGGACGTCGTGCAGGTCCTGAAGGACAACAAGGTCGACGTCCTCGTCTCCTACCTGCCGGTCGGTTCCGAGGAGGCCGACCGTTTCTACGCCCAGTGCGCCATCGACGCCAAGGTCGCCTTCGTCAACGCGCTCCCCGTCTTCATCGCCTCCGACCCCGTGTGGGCGGAGAAGTTCACCGAGGCCGGTGTGCCGATCGTCGGCGACGACATCAAGTCGCAGGTCGGCGCCACCATCACGCACCGGGTGATGGCCAAGCTGTTCGAGGACCGCGGCGTCGAGCTGCTGCGCACCTACCAGCTGAACTTCGGCGGGAACATGGACTTCATGAACATGCTGGAGCGCAAGCGCCTGCAGTCCAAGAAGATCTCCAAGACCCAGTCGGTCACCTCGCAGATCCCGCACGAGATGGGCAAGGCCGACGTGCACATCGGCCCGTCCGACCACGTGCCGTGGCTCGACGACCGCAAGTGGGCCTACGTCCGCCTTGAGGGCAGGTCCTTCGGCGACACCCCGCTGAACCTGGAGTACAAGCTGGAGGTCTGGGACTCCCCCAACTCCGCCGGCATCATCATCGACGCGGTCCGCGCGGCCAAGATCGCTCTTGACCGGGGCATCGCCGGGCCCATCCTGTCGGCCTCCTCCTACTTCATGAAGTCCCCGCCGGAGCAGTACTCCGACGACGAGGCCAGGGAGTACGTGGAGAAGTTCATCCGTGGCGAGGTCGAGCGCTGAAGCCCATCCCGCCGATGACAAGGCCCTCCACCCGGTCCGGGCGGAGGGCCTCGCCGTACGGCCGGGCGAGCGGGTCGAGCCGTCAGGCGGGACGGGCGGCGGGCGGCAGCTCCGCCGGGTCGGCGACCGGCCAGCCGAGCGGGTCGTCGCCGAGCTTCACCAGGTGGGGCACCTGCTCGCGGCACCAGGGGGAGACCGCGAGGTCACCGTTGAGCACCCCGGCTGCGAACTCCCGCCACGGCATCCAGCGCGTCTCCCCGACCTCCTCGGGGTTGGGGACGGCCTCGGCGTCGACCACGGCCCGGTAGACCGGGCACAGCTCCCGCTCGACGATCCCGCTGTCCATGACCGCGCGGTAGGAGAAGTCCGGCACCACCAGGTCGACACCGGTGACGGACAGACCGAGCTCGTGGGAGAGCCTGCGCAGCACCGCGCCGGACAGCGGTTCGCCGGGCAGCGGGTGCCCGCAGCAGCTGTTCGTCCACACCCCCGGCCAGGTGATCTTGTGCGACGCCCTGCGGGTGAGCAGCACCCGTCTCAGGCCGTCGAACACGTAGCTGGAGAAGGCGAGGTGCAGAGGCGTGTCGGAACCGTGCACCGTCGCCTTGGGCGCCGTGCCGATCGCGTTTCCCTCAGGGTCGACGAGCACGACGTGTTCATCAGCTGTCACCCGACCGAGGGTACGTGACCATGTCAGCTCGTTCTTCCTGATCAGCGTTACGTCATGAAAGGTGATGAAGTGTCCGGCAAGGCGGGTTCCTCCTGACGTCGTGGCCGATTCGCCACGCGTAGGCTGAGCCCGTGTCATTCGCATCCGACCTACGCGTACTGCTGAGGGGCCAGGACTTCAGGCGGCTGTTCGGTACCCGTCTCGCCTCCCAGTTCTCCGACGGTGTCTTCCAGTTCGCGGTGACCGGATTCGCCTTCTTCAGCCCGGAGAAGAACACCAGCGCGGCGGAGGTCGCCGTCGGGCTGGCCGTGCTGTTCCTGCCGTACTCGATCCTCGGTCCCTTCGTCGGCGTGTTCATCGACCGGTGGTCCCGGCGCCAGATCCTGGTGATCGCGCCGATGGTGCGCGCGACACTGCTGTTCCTGGCCGCCGCGCTGCTGCTCGTCGGCGTCCCCGACGGGGTCTTCTACGCCGCAGCGCTCGCCGTGCTCGGCGTCAACCGTTTCTTCCTGGCCGCCCTCGGCGCCTCGCTGCCGCACGTCGTCCCCGGCGACCGGCTGCTGGCGGCCAACGCGGTCACCCCCACCTCGGGCACCGTCGTGACCTTCGTCGGCGCGGGGCTCGGCTACCTGCTGAACCGGCTCCTCGGCGGCGACCACCGCAGCACGGCGGCACTGCTGATCATCTCCGGCGTCACCTTCGGTTCGAGCGCGCTGATCGCCAGGACCATGGACAGGCGGCTCCTCGGCCCGGTCCACGACGCGGACAGGCCGCAGGCCGGCCAGGCGCTGCGCAACGTGGTCGGCGGCCTGGTCGACGGCGCGCGTCACATCGCGGGTCACCGGGCCGCCGCGGCCGCGCTCGGCGCGATGGCCACCCATCGCTTCGTGTACGGCATGTGCACGGCGATGATCGTGATGCTCTCGCGCAACCACTTCGCCCACAGCGCGGAGAACGCGCTGGACGTGGCCTCCCTGGTGCTGGCCACCTCGGGGGTCGGCTACGCCCTGGCCGTCGTGCTGACGCCGTGGGCGACCGAGCGCTTCGAGATCGACACCTGGATCCCGACCATGCTGGCCGGCGCGGGGGTGCTGTCGTTCGCGCTGTGCGCGCCGTTCCAGCAGTGGGGCTTCGCGGTCGGCGGTTTCGTGCTCGGCCTGGCGGGACAGAGCATCAAGATCTGCACCGACACCCGGGTGCAGAGCGACATCGAGGACGTCTACCTCGGCCGGGCCTTCTCCCTCTACGACATGCTCTTCAACGGCACCTACGTGATCGCCGCCGCGATCGCCGCCGCGCTGCTGCCCGCCGACGGCAGGTCCATGCTGGTGCTCGGGCTCATCACCGCCGGATACCTCGGCGGCGCCGTGGTCTACCGGGCGGTCACCTCGGCGGATCGATCGAGAACGCCGCTGCCGTCATCGCGGTCGTGACCAGGCCGAGGTCGTCGCCGATCGAGTAGGGCGGCATCGTGTAGAGCAACCGCCCGAACGGCCGCAGCCAGACCCCGTGATCCATCACCACATCCTGGACGCGCCGGACGTCGATCGGCTCGTGGGTCTCGATGACACCGATCGCGCCGAGCACCCGCACCTGCCTGACACCGGGTGCCCCGGCGGCCTCGGCCAGCCCCCGGGTCAGACCCTCCTCGATCAGGGCGACCTCCCGCCGCCAGGGGCGCTCGGCCAGCAGGCCGAGGCTGGCGCCCGCGACGGCGCAGGCCAGCGGGTTGCCCATGAAGGTCGGGCCGTGCATGAGCGTCCCGATGCCCTCGGCGACCCGCTCCGTGCACAGCGTCGCGGCCAGGGACATGTAACCGCCCGTCAGCGCCTTGCCCAGGCACATGATGTCGGGGCGGATCCCGGCGTGGTCGCAGCCGAACAGCTCTCCCGTCCTGCCGAAGCCGGTGGCGATCTCGTCGGCGATCAGCAGCAGGCCGTACTCGTCGGCCAGCTCGCGAAGCCTGCGCAGGTAGGCGGGGTGGTAGAAGTGCATGCCGCCCGCGCCCTGCACGACCGGCTCCACGATGATCGCCGCCAGTTCGTCCGCGTGCGCGGCGACGGTCTTCTCCAGGTGGGCCAGGTAGTCCTCGTCGAGCGCGGCGGGCGGCCGGTCGGCGAACACGTGCTCGGGCAGGGCGCCGGAGAACAGGTGGTGCATGCCGTTGACCGGGTCGCAGACGGCCATCGCGCCGAAGGTGTCGCCGTGGTAGCCGCCCCTGACCGTGAGCAGGCGGCTCCTCCCGGTGAACTGGAAGGCCATCTTGATCGCGACCTCGACCGCGACCGAGCCCGAGTCGGCCAGGAAGACCCGGGGCAGCCCGGTCATGTCCGCCAGGGTGCTCGCCAGCCGTACGGCGGGCTCGTGCGTGAGGCCGCCGAACATGACGTGCGCCATGTCCCCGAGCTGGTCGGTCAGCGCCTGGTTGAGCCTGGGGTGGTTGTAGCCGTGGACGGCCGCCCACCAGGACGACATGCCGTCGACCAGGCGCCTGCCGTCGGCGAGCGTCAGCCGTACCCCGTCGGCCCTGGAGACCGTGTGCACGGGCACGGCCGGAGGCACCGAGGCGTAGGGGTGCCACACGTGCTCACGGTCGAGGGCCTCCCAGGAGAGGTTCAGGACGAGATCCCGTTCTCCTCGGCCCACTCGCGCAGGGCGAGCGCGGCGGTCTCCTTGCCGACGACCCCCCTGTCCAGGCGCATCTCCAGCAGGAACTTGTAGGCGCGTCCCACGACGGGCCCCGGGGGCACGCCCAGGATCTCCTGGATCTCGTTGCCGTCGAGCTCGGGACGGATCTTGCCGAGCTCCTCCTCCTCGGCCAGCCTGGCGATGCGCTCCTCAAGCTGGTCGTAGGTCTGCGACAGCGTCTGGGCCTTGCGCCTGTTGCGGGTCGTGCAGTCGGCGCGGGTCAGCTTGTGCAGGCGGTCGAGCAGGTGCCCGGCGTCGCGGACGTAGCGGCGCACGGCCGAGTCGGTCCACTCGCCGGTGCCGTACCCGTGGAAGCGCAGGTGCAGCTCGACCAGCTTGGAGACGTCGGAGACCACGTCCTTGGGGAACTTCAGCTCCGTCAGGCGCTTCTTGGCGAGCTGGGCGCCGACCACCTCGTGGTGGTGGAAGGAGACCCGGCCCCCGGCCTCGTGGCGGCGGGTCTTCGGCTTGCCGACGTCGTGCAGCAGCGCGGCCCAGCGCAGGATGCCGTCCGCGCCGTTCTCCTCAAGGCCGATCGCCTGCTCAAGCACGATCAGCGTGTGCTCGTAGACGTCCTTGTGCCGGTGGTGCTCGTCGATCTCCAGGCGGAGCTTGGGCAGCTCGGGCAGGACGTGGGCGGCCAGGCCCGTCTCGACCAGGATCGTCAGCCCCTCGCGGGGGTGGGCGCCGCGGATGAGCTTGTCCAGCTCGTCGCGGATGCGCTCGGCCGAGACGATCTCGATGCGCTCTGCCATCGCGGTCATCGCGGCCAGCGCCGCCGGATCGACCGTGAAGCCGAGCTGGGCGGCGAACCTCGCGGCCCTGAGCATCCGCAGCGGGTCGTCGTCGAAGGAGCGCTCCGGGGGGCCGGGCGTGCGCAGCACCTTGGCGTGCAGGTCGTCCAGACCACCGTGGGGGTCGACGAACTCGCGTGAGGGCAGGCGCAGCGCCATCGCGTTGACCGCGAAGTCACGCCTGGCCAGGTCGCCTTCGAGCGTGTCACCGTAGGCCACCTCCGGCTTGCGCGAGGCGGGGTCGTAGGACTCGCTGCGGTAGGTGGTGATCTCCAGCTGCCAGCCGTCCTTGCGGGCGCCGACCGTGCCGTAGTCGATGCCGACCGTCCAGACCGAGTCGGCCCAGCCGCGCACGAGGTCGAGGACGGCCTCGGGGCGCGCGTCGGTGGTCAGGTCGAGATCGTTGCCTATCCTCCTGAGGAAGACGTCACGAACCGATCCGCCGACGAGGGCGATCTGGTACCCCTTCGCGGCGAACAGCTCGCCGAGTTCGTCGGCTACGGGGGCGATCTTTCTAAACAGTTCGCTCATACCGTGCCGCTGCTTCTCAGTCAGGTTTGAAAGGGACAAGCCGGGTAGGTCCTTCGGTTACGGAACATGTTCCCCACTGGGGATACACCTCAAGCGATCACCAGGTTACGGTCGGTCAAGAGACCGTCGGGGGCGTGCGTCGAGGCTAGTCGAGGCAAGGAGCACACACATGAAGGACGCCCTCGCGATCCACCGCTGGCTCCTCGCACACCAGGTTCATCATGAGATCGTACGCCTTCCCCGTGTGATGACGTGCGCCGAGGAACTGCCGGAACTGCTGGCCGTGAGCCCGGCGACCTGCGTCGTGGTGACCGTCTTCGAGGCCACGACCTCCGTGGGGCGGGAACCCGTCGCCGTCGTCTCCTCCGCCGCCTCCCCGCCCAAACTCGGCGCCGTCGGCGGCGCGCTCGGCGCCCGCAAGGTCAGGCCCGCCTCCGCCTTCACGGTGAACTCCGCGACCGACTACGCGGCCGGGCTGGTCTGCCCGCTGCTGCTGCCCGACGGACTGACCACGCTGGTCGACGAACGACTCGCCCGCGCCGGCGACCTCGTCCACACCCCCACGGGTGAACGCCGTACGGCGCTGCTCATCAGAACGGAACACCTTCTGTCGCTTGTTTCAGGGAAGACCATCGACCTGGCCCAATCCCGGTCACGGAGGGAGCAGGTGACCTTCCCGCTCGCCGGATAGGCCATAGCATTACGGGCGTGCGCCGTACTCGACCCCGGGCCAGCGCGTGATCCGCAAGGCCACGCTGCTCGCCGTACTGACCGCCACGCTGCTCTCCCCCGCGGCCGTGGCCGTTCCTGGTACGGCGAGTGCCCAGACGACTGAGACCGCCGCCGGGCGGCAGGCGCCCCAGCTGGTGATCGGCGCGCTGACGCCGGACGTGACCCGTGAGCCGACCACCGAGATCAAGTTCTCCGGCACCTTCGTCAACACCGGGACCCAGACGGTCACCGGCATGCGGCGCAGGATGTACTACTCCTCCCAGCCGTTCACGCGGCGCTCCGACATGGAGGCCTACGTCGGCGGAGTGGGCGCCCAGCCGACCTCCTGGCGCGACGAACTCGTCCTGCAGCCGGAGAGCCTCGCGCCGGGGGCCAAGGCCTCCTGGGACTTCACCTTCACCCCGCAGCAACTGAGCCTGACCCGTTTCGGGGTCTATCCGCTCATGGTCGAGGTGCGCGACGTCTACGGGCAGCCGATCGCCGTCCAGCGCACCTTCCTGGTCCACATGCCCGTCGGCACCCAGGTGGCCCGCACCCGGCTGGCCATGGTGCTGCCGATCGTCGACCAGCCCCGCAGGGCCGTCGACGGCGTCTTCCTCGACGACACCCTGTCGGCCTCCATGGCCCCGGGCAAGCGCCTGGGCAACCTGCTCAAGCTCGCCCAGAGCACCGCCTCGGCCAAGAACCTCACCTGGGTCCTTGACCCCTCCCTCATCGACGACGCCCAGACCCTGGGCGAGCCGTACTCGGTGAAGGTCAAGGACAAGGTGGAGAGCCGTTCCGGCGACACCGCGGCGGCGGCCTGGCTCGGCGACCTGCGCACCGCCCTGGTCAACGAGCCGGTCGTGGCGACGCCCTACGCCGACCCCGACGTGGCGGCGCTGGCCCACGGCGGCGTCGACGACTCGGCGAAGACCGCGGTAGAGGCGGCCAGGCTGGTCGGCAGCAGGGCCTTCGGCCGTGACCTCATCACCACCCTGAACTGGCCGGCCAACGGGAAGATCGACTACGACGGCCTCGACCTGCTCGCCGCCCAGGGCGTCAAGACCGTGCTGCTCGACGAGGCCGCCCTGCCGCCGACGACGCCTCCGGCGACCACGCCGGACGCCTCGGCGACCCTGAACACCGTCAACGGCCCGGTCACCGCCCTGCTCACCGACAGGACGCTGAGCGAGGCCCTCGGCGCGGACGTCACGGTGCCCGGCGTCGCCGTGCTGAGCCGCAGGCGCTTCATCGCCGAGACCGCGATGCTCGCCGCCGAGCCGGTGACCACCCGGCGGACCGTGATCGCCGCCCCCCAGCGGCGCTGGTCCCCCGACCCCGCCTATGTGACGGACCTGGTCAAGACGGCCGCCTCACTGCCGTGGCTGGCTCCGGCCAGGCTCGACTCGATCAGGCCGGGCAAGGGCCTCGCGCCGCAGCGGGCCGACCTCACCTACACCGAGCAGGACCGGCGCGCCGAGCTGGCCAAGCCGTACATGAAGAGCGTCAGGCGGGTCGGCCGCCGCGCCGACCTGACCTCGGCGATCACCAAGGCGCAGGACTTCGACGTGTTCGACCTGGCGCTGCTGCGGCTCTCCTCCTCCGCCTGGCGGGAGCGGGGGGACGCCGCGACGCCGTACGTCGAGCAGGTGGACACGGCGGTCGACGACCGCATCAAGCAGGTCTCCATCACCGGCAACGAGCAGTCCCCGTTACGCACGCTCGCGGGCACCAACGGCGAGGTGCCGATCAGCGTCCGCAACGGCCTGACCGGGGCGGGCAGCGAGGTCTCGGTCCGCCTCAGGGTGACCTCGGAGCAGCCCAAACTGCTGAAGATCGAGACCTACGAGGACCACCGGACCATCCTGGGCGGTCAGAGCGACACCGTCAGGGTCCCCATGACGGTGCTGGCCAGTGGCCAGACGACGGTCAAGGTCCAGCTGATGACGGACGACGGACGCAGGTACGGCGCGCCCGTCGAGATCACGGTCCGCACGACCGGCTACACCGGGATCGCCCTGGTGATCGTCGGGGCGGCCCTCATGGTCCTGCTGGCCGCGGTCGTCCTGCGCGTCCTGCGGCGCAGGGGAGGCCGCCGGGCGGCGGCGGCCGTACCACCGAGGCGCGCGAGCGCTCCGGCGGGCACCGAGTCGTGACGGCCCGGCGGCCCGGCGATCTGGCGAGCGATTCGAGCGATCTGGCGGAGGAAGAACGATGAGCAGGGTGCTGCGCGCGAGCGCGGTCATGGCGGCGGGCACGATGGTCTCCCGCGTCACGGGATTCGTCCGTACGGCGGTGCTCGCCGCGGCCATCGGCACCCTCGCCCTCGGCGACGCCTACAACGTCGCCTACACGATCCCGCTCATCCTGTTCGACTTCCTCATCGGCGGCGTCCTGAGCAGCGTCGTGGTGCCGATGATCGTCAAGCGGCAGCGCAACGACCCCGACGGGGGCCGGGCCTACGAGCAGCGGCTGATGACACTCGGGATCATCGTGCTGACGCTGGTCGCCGTGGCGGGCGTGCTGCTGGCCGGGCCGCTGATCAGCCTCTACAGCGCCGACTGGAACCCCAGGAAGACCGAGGTCGCGGTCAGGCTCGCGCAGTTCATCCTTCCGCAGATCGCCTTCTTCGGCGTCGGCGCGATCGCGGGCGCGATCCTCAACACCCGCGACAGGTTCGGCGCCCCGATGTGGGCGCCGGTGCTGAACAACATCGTGATGATCGGCGTCGCCCTGACCTACTACCTCACGCTGGGTACGGCGGGCACGAACATCGGGACCGTCAGCGACGCCAACCTGGCCCTGCTCGGTCTCGGCACGACCGCGGGCATCGTGGCCCAGTGCGCGGTGCTGGTCGTCTCGCTGCACCGGGCGGGCTTCCGGTTCGTGCCCAGGCTCGACCTGCGTGAGGCGGGCCTCGGCGAGATGGGCCGCACCGCGGTGTGGACGTTCGCCTACGTCGGGATCAGCCAGCTCGGCTTCCTGATCACCACCAAGCTCGCCTCCGGCGCCGGTGAGCGGGCCCCCGGCGCGGGCAACTCCGCCTACGCCTACGCCTACCAGTTCTTCCAGCTCCCCTACGGGATCATCGCGGTCTCGGTGATCACGGCGATGCTGCCGAGGATGAGCAGGGCGGTCGCCGACGAGCAGTACGGCGCGGTCACGCAGGAGTTCTCCTCCGGTGTGCGCCTGATCTCGGCGCTGCTGGTGCCCGCCGGGCTGCTGCTGATGGTGCTGGGCCCCGCGGTGACCGTGCTGATCTTCTCCTGGGGCAACATGACCGTCGACTCGGCGGTCTACATCGGCAACGTGCTCCAGGTCTTCGGGCTGGCGCTGGTGCCGTTCTCGCTCTTCCAGCTCCTGCTGCGCGTCTTCTACTCCTTCGGCGACACCAGGACGCCGGTCTTCGTCGCCGTCGGCAACGTGGCGGTGAACGGCCTGCTGAGCCTGCTGGCCTACCTGACCCTGCCCGCGCAGTACATCGTGATGGGGCTCGGCTTCTCCTTCACCGTCACCTACGTGCTGGGCACCGCGGTCGCCTGGACCCTGGCCAGCCGCCGGGTCGGCGGTCTCGGGGGACGCGCGGTCGCCGCGGGCCTGTCACGGATGTACGTCGCGGCCCTGCCCGCGGCGCTGCTGGCGCTCGGTGTGCTGTGGGTCTCCCAGGAGCTGACCGGCCTGAACGCGCTCAGCGCGGCCGTGATGCTGTCCGCCGGTGGCGGCCTCGGTATGGTTCTCTACTTGGCCATCGCGCACCGGATGCGCATCCCCGAGGTCAGTTCGGTCGTTGAAATGGTCGCGAGCCGGGTACGCCGGTAATCCGAGAACCTGGTCCCGGCGTCTGACAAGGAGAACACGGGCGGAACCTGCGCGCGACTAACATGGTGCAACGCGTGTGACGACATGCGGCTAATGGAAGCAGGAGGGCGTGGGCGTATCCACCCGGCATCGCGTGATGTGTCCTGATGTGTCAATCTGGTGGGGCGCTGTCGTGTTCTCACTTGTGGAGAGCCCATGAGTTCCTCCGTCGTCGAACCCGGCACCAAGCTGGCTGAGCGCTTCCGGCTTGAGGACCGTGTCCACGAGTCGGACGGCGCGACACTCTGGAAGGCCATCGACGAGGTGCTCGCCAGGCCCGTCGCGGTGTACACCTTCGATCCTGGCTTCCCCCGGCTGGAGCAGGTCATCTCCGCCGCCCGGGTCGCCAGCAGACTGACCGACCCCCGGCTGACCCAGGTCTTCGACGCGACCACCGAGGACGACGGCCGCTCCTACGTCGTCAGCGAGTGGGTCAGCGGCGAGACCCTCACCGACATGGTCGCCGCGGGCCCGCTGGAGCCCGAGCGGGCCGCCGCGCTGGTCGCCGAGGCGGCGGAGGCACTGGCGCACGCCCACGAGGCCGGTCTGGCCCATCTGTGCCTCACCCCCGAGCACCTGGTGTGGACGGCCGCGGGCAGCACGGTCAAGGTGCTCGGCCTCGGCACCGACGCCGCGCTGATGGACGTCACGAGCGAGGACGCGGCCCGTGCCGACACCGAGGGGCTCGGCCGCCTGCTGTACGCCGGACTGACCGGGCACTGGGCGGGCGAGGAGGACTTCGGGCTGCCGCCCGCGCCGCTGAACGACGGGCAGCTCTGCACGCCCCGGCAGGTCACGGCGGGGGTTCCCGGCTATCTCGACGCCATCGCCTGCCGGGCGTTACTGTCCGAGGTCAAGCGGGGGATGCCCCCCTTCGCCACGCCCGCCGAGCTGGCCGAGGCCCTCAGCGCCGTTCCCCGGCCCGTCCCGGTGCCCACGCCGATGCCGGTGGCGCCGCCGCCGGTCACGGCCTCGCGCTCCGACGGTGTGGACACCGCCTCGCCCCAGCGCCCCGCCCCGCAGATCCAGCACGTCCAGCACCGGCCGCCGCCCGCCCAGGGCGGCGGGATGCTCGGCAAGGTGGCCATGACCGCGATCGTGCTGCTGGTGATGGCGGCCGTCGGGGTCGGCGCCTGGACGATCGGCCGCAGCATCGGCAACGCGGGCACCCCGACGGCGGGGGTGACCGTCACCCCGACGCAGCCGGTTCCCGTCGAGACCCGTGAGGTCAAGCCGAAGTCGGTCACCGGTTTCGACCCGTTCGGCGCGGACGGCGAGGAGCGGCCCGAGCTCGCGCTCAACGCGGTGGACAGCAAGTCCTCGACCGACTGGCACTCGGAGTCCTACACCTCGGCCGACTTCGGCAACCTGAAGAAGGGGGTCGGCCTCCTGCTCGACCTGGGGCAGAGCGTGCCGGTCAAGCAGGTGACGGTCGACTTCGGCAACCTGAGCCCGAGCGGCACCGTCGAGCTGCGGATCGGTGACTCGGCCGACCTGGGCGGCCTGAAGACGGTCCACAAGTTCTCCGGACTGACCGGCAAGAAGACCTACAGCGCCGACTCCACGGAGAAGGGACGCTACGTCCTGATCTGGTTCACCAAGCTGCCCCCCTACCAGGGCATGTTCCGCGGAAGCGTCTTCGACGTGAAGGTGACCGCCGTCAAGTAGCGCCAGAGTGATTTGATCGCTTTTAGTCGAGTTCTTGCCGATCATGTGAGATTTCGTGGCACCATCTATCACGTAATGGTGTTATCCCCGGATCGGCAAGCAGGACTCTTCCCGTGAATTCCCCACCAGAGCCCCCGCCAGCGGCGGGACAGCAGATGGCGCGACCGGCCGTGTCCGACGCCGACCTGCTGACCCGTCACATCGCCGGGGATCCACACGCCTTCAGTGAACTCGTCAAGCGACACCGGGACCGCATGTGGGCGGTCGCCCTGCGCACGCTGGGTGACCCCGACGAGGCGGCCGACGCCGTACAGGACGCCTTCGTCTCGGCCTATCGGAAGGCCGAGAGCTTCCGTGGCGAGGCGGCCGTCACCACGTGGCTGCACCGCATCGTGGTCAACGCCTGCCTCGACCGGATGCGCAGGAAGTCCGTACGGCCCGTCGCGGACGACGAACTCGTCGAGGCCGCCGAGCGGGACACGCCGGTGCTCGACCAGACGGCCGAGCGTGAGGTCTCCATGGAGGTCTCCGCCGCGCTCAAGCTGCTGCCGTCCGACCAGCGGGCGGCGCTCGTACTCGTGGACATGATGGGGTACTCCGTGGAGGACGCGGCCCAGGTCCTTGAGGTGCCGAGCGGCACCGTGAAGAGCAGGTGCGCGCGAGGACGCGCGAAACTTGCCCCGATTCTTTCCCACCTGCGGAACCGATCCGACCTGACTCGCGTCTCATCCGCGAAGGGAGCAGAACTTCGTGACGGGTGATACGCACTACGACCTGGAGACTCTCGCCGAGTTGGCAGAGGGTCTCCTCGACGCCGCCACGGCCCTGCAGGTACGCGAACATCTCGCGATCTGCGACCCCTGTGGCGAAAGCCTCGCCGACCTCGCAGCGGTCCGCGAGGTGCTCGCGGCGACGCCCACTCCGGCGATGCCGATGGGAGTCGCGCTCCGGATCGACCGCGCGCTGGCCGCAGAGGCCCAGAGCTTCCGTGGAGGTGGAATAGGCCTGGTGGAGGCACCGGCCTGGGACGACATCATGCGCGACGCGCCGTGGGAGACGGCGGCGTCCCTGCCCGAGCCCGAGCCGGTCCTGCCGGAACCGGAGCCCGAGCCCGTGCCCGAGTTGGTGCCACGGCTGGGGGTCGTCGGCGACGACGGCACCGTCAGGCCCGTACGGCGGCGCGGGAACCCGCGGCGCCGGTGGGCGCTGTCGGCCGCGGCGGCGGGTGTGGCGGCGGCGATCGCGGGCACGGCCGTGATGACGAGTGGCGCGCTCACCGCGAGCCCCTCTCCGAGCAGCCAGCCTGTGCCTTCCGTAATGGCCAAGAGTGACGGGTACCAGCTGACCGACAGCAACTGGAACTACACCGAGGAGCAGCTGCGCGGGCCGCTGCTCGACTACATCGGCCCGGCGCAGATCGTGCTGGCCCAGGAGCAGTCGGAGGGCATCAAGCTCGACGAGTGTGTCAAGCAGGTCTCCGCGAAGGTCGGCAGGGCACCGTTCGCCGTCGACCAGGGCTTCTACAACGGCCAGGAGGCCAACGTCATGCTCTTCTGGAGCAACAAGGCCAGGAACACGGTGCGCGTCTACGTCACGGGCCCGCAGTGTGACAACGTGCGCAAGCCCGCCCTGGCACGCTGGAAGTAGGGCCTCGACCTCTCGAAGTCCTCTCGAACGATCATGGAGCCCGGTATGGATTCGTCCATGCCGGGCTCCGTCGTGACATACGGGAATCACCGGCGCCTAGGATCTGTTGACGCCACTGGCAACGACGGAGGAGAGGCGCAGCAGTGAGTGAAGTCCGGAATGTGATCATCATTGGGTCGGGTCCCGCCGGTTACACCGCGGCTGTTTACTCCGCCCGGGCCGATCTCAAGCCGTTGGTCTTCGAAGGTTCGGTCACCGCGGGCGGCGCGTTGATGAACACGACCGAGGTGGAGAACTTCCCGGGCTTCCCCGACGGCATCATGGGTCCCGACCTCATGGACAACCTGCGCAAGCAGGCCGAGCGGTTCGGTGCCGAGCTGGTCGCCGACGACGTGGTCGAGGTCGACCTGACCGTCACCCCGAAGGTCGTCAAGACCGCCACCGAGACCCACCTCGCCAAGGCCGTGATCCTGGCCACCGGCTCCGGTTACCGTGAGCTCGGCGTGCCCAACGAGAAGCGCCTCTCCGGACGCGGCGTCTCCTGGTGTGCCACCTGTGACGGCTTCTTCTTCCGCGGCCAGGACATCGTGGTCGTCGGCGGCGGCGACACCGCCATGGAGGAGGCCACCTTCCTCACCCGGTTCGCCAACTCGGTGACCATCGTGCACCGCCGTGACGAGCTGCGCGCCAGCAAGATCATGCAGGACCGGGCCTTCTCCAGCGAGAAGATCCGCTTCGTCTGGGACAGCGAGGTCGTCGAGGTCCTCGGCGAGAACAAGGTCTCCGCCGTGCGCCTGCGCAACCTCAAGACCGGCGAGGAGAGCGAGCTGGCGGCCACCGGCCTGTTCATCGCCATCGGTCACGACCCGCGCACCGAGCTGGTCAAGGGCCAGGTCGAGCTGGACGACGAGGGCTACATCAAGGTCGACTCCCCCTACACCCGCACCAACCTGGACGGCGTCTTCGCAGCCGGCGACGTCGTCGACCACATCTACCGCCAGGCGATCACCGCCGCCGGCACGGGCACCTCCGCCGCGCTCGACGCCGAGCGGTGGCTCGCCGAGCACGAGAGCTGATCCAGATCACCACCACGAAGAGGGAGTACCGGAACCTTGGGCGCCATCAAGAACGTGACCGAAGCCAGCTTCGACGCTGAGGTCCTCAAGAGCGACAAGCCCGTCATCGTCGACTTCTGGGCGGAGTGGTGCGCCCCGTGCCGCCAGGTCGCCCCGATTCTGGAGGAGATCGCCAACGAGCACGCGGACAAGCTGACCATCGTCAAGATCGATGTGGACGCGAACCCGACGATCGCCGGACAGTACGGTGTACTCCAGATTCCGACCCTGAACGTCTACAAGGGTGGAGAGGTCGTGAAGCAGATCATCGGCGCGAAGCCCAAGTCGATGCTGCTTCGCGAGCTTGAGGGCATCATCTAGACCCTGTCGAAAGGGTCTGTGACGCCCCCTGCGGCTGCGCCCCCCACAGCGGAGCCGTACCACCGCTTCCGAGCGGCACACCCACCCGGCGAAAGCCCCCCGCGACGCGACGCGGGGGGCTTTCGTGACTCTTGAGGTCGGTGAGGTCCTCCAGGAGGGCCCTGGAAGGGGCCCAAACCATCTCAGACGGGCCTGAGCGCCCTTTCCGGGGACATGGAGCCGAGCAGCCTCTCCAGGGCGACCTCGACGTCCTCACGCCACGAGACGGCGGACTTGAGTTCGAGGCGCAGCCGGGGGAAGCGCAGGTGCGGCCTGACCGTCTTGAAGCCGACCGAGAGCAGATAGTCCGCGGGCATCACGCACGCGCCGGGTTGCTCCCACTTCAGGTCGCCGAACGCCTCGATCGCCCGCACCCCGCGCCGGGTGAGGTCCTTGGCCACTCCCTGCACCAGCATCCGGCCCAGGCCACCTCCGGAGAACTCCGGGATGATGTGGGCCGTCATCAGCAGCACGGCGTCGGCGCTGACCGGTGAGGTGGGGAAGGCGATGGAGCGGGGCACGTGGTGCGGGGGCGCGTAGAGCACGAAGCCGGCCGCGACGCCGTCCACGTAGACGATCTTCCCGCAGCTTCCCCACTCCAGCAGGGTCGAGGAGATCCAGGCCTCCTTCTCCAGCCCCGGGTCACCCGCCTCGATCGCACGGTTGCCGTTCACCGGGTCAAGCTCCCAGAACACGCACCGGCGGCACCGGTACGGCAGGTCGTCAAGATTGTCGAGAGTGACGTTTGCCAGCCGACGCGACACCTGTTGGCCCCAATCCTGGCGAGACGAGCGCAAGCCGTGGCGGAAAACGCGCGAAAACGGCGTCTCCAGCTGGCATCGTAGCTCAGTGAGGCCCTTCGTTTCAGGGTCTCCCGTCCCCACACGCAGACGACAACCATCACTGTCGTACGCTGGTTTCTCTAACTTGAGCACTCGTTGCTCCCCGTAACCAAGGAGGTGGACCGTGCCCCAAGAGTCAGATCACGGTCAGACCATCGCGCCCCAGGGGTCGCGGATCGACGCCTACGTCGACCGGTACGCCGCACGAGCCACCGGGATGGTCGCCTCCGAGGTTCGAGCTCTTTTCGCCGTCGCGTCGAGGCCCGAGGTGGTCTCGCTCGCGGGGGGCATGCCGTACGTCACCGCTCTTCCGCTGGACGTCGTGGGCGAGCTCGTCGCCGACCTGGTGGCCCGCAGGGGCCCGGTCGCGCTCCAGTACGGCTCAGGCCAGGGAGACCCGCACCTGCGCGAGCAGATCTGCGAGGTCATGCGCCTTGAGGGGATCGAGGGCAACGCCAACGACGTCGTGGTGACCGTCGGCTCGCAGCAGGCCCTCGACCTGATCACCCGCGTCTTCATCGACCCGGGCGACGTCATCCTGGCCGAGGGGCCCTCCTACGTGGGCGCGCTGGGCACCTTCTCCGCCTACCAGGCCAAGGTCATCCACATCGCCATGGACGACGAGGGGATCATCCCCGAGTCGCTGGCCCAGACGATCTACGCGCTGAAGACCGCGGGCACCAGGATCAAGTTCCTGTACACCATCCCCAACTTCCACAACCCCGCCGGGGTCACGCTCAGCACCGCGCGCAGGCAGCAGATCCTGGACATCTGCCAGCGGGCCGACGTGCTGATCGTGGAGGACAACCCGTACGGCCTGCTCGGCTTCGAGGGCACGACCATGCGGGCGCTGCGGGCCGACTGCCCCGACGGGGTGGTCTACCTCGGTTCCTTCTCCAAGACCCTGGCACCCGGTTTCCGTGTCGGCTGGGCCCTGGCACCGCACGCCATCCGCGACAAGCTGGTGCTGGCGATGGAGTCGGCCGTCCTGTCGCACTCGACCTTCACCCAGCTCGCCGTCGGGCAGTACCTCGCGACCCAGCCGTGGCGTCAGCAGATCAAGACCTTCAGGGAGCTGTACTGCGAGCGCCGTGACGCCATGCTCGGCGCCCTGGAGGCGATGATGCCCGCGGGCTGCTCCTGGACGCGCCCGGCGGGCGGCTTCTTCGTCTGGGCCACGCTTCCCGAGGGGCTGGACTCCAAGGTGCTGCTGCCCCGCGCGGTGGCGGAGCGGGTGGCGTTCGTCCCCGGCGCCGGCTTCTACGCCGACGGCGGCGGCACGCGCCACATGCGCCTGTCCTACTGCTATCCCGAGCCGGAGCGCATCCGTGAGGGCGTGCGCCGCCTGGCCGGGGTGATCGAGCAGGAGATGCAGACGCGCGAGACGTTCGGGCCGGACGCGCCCATCGAACGCGGCGGGGTGGACACCCCGGGGCCTGACCTGGCCTGAGGTCCGAGCGGGCTTCTCTGGGCGGTGTGACGGGCGCTTCCGCTCGCCACACCGCCCTCTGCCGTGTTGAAGCCTGTGGAGGCTCTCGGCGCGGTGCTCCGTGAAGGGGCTGCTGGTTCGACGGCCGCTTCCGGACGCCCGCCACGCGCCATCCGAGAACCGGTGGGTGACGTCACTTCGGGTGCCGTGCCGTACGGTGACTTCCGGCGCCGTTGTGGCGATCGTCCCCGGCGTGATGAGAGCGACCCCAAAGGCTCGGCGTGGGCCGTGAAGAGAGGTTTTTTCGGATGAGTGATCTGGGCCACGTGCTCGTTCTCGCGGGTGGTCTGTCCTACGAGCGGGAGGTGTCCCTCCGGTCGGGCCGCCGGGTGAGTGAGGCGCTGCGCGCGGTGGGGATCCCGGTGGAGACACGTGACACCGACGCCTCCCTCGTGCCCGCCGTACTCGCCGATCCGCCGGACGCGGTCTTCGTCACCCTGCACGGTGGGGCGGGTGAGGACGGCGCGATCCGCTCGGTGCTCGAACTGCTCTCGGTGCCCTATGTGGGCGCCGATCCCGACGCGTGCCGGGTGGCCTTCGACAAGCCGACCGCCAAGGCCGTCGTCCGTTCCTTCGGCCTGCGCACCCCCGAGTCGGTGACGCTGCCCAAGGAGACCTTCCACGACCTGGGTGCCTCGGCGGTGCTCGACCGGATCGTCGAACGGCTCGGCCTGCCGTTGTTCGTCAAGCCGTCCCGGGGTGGTTCGGCACTCGGCGCGTCGATGGTCCGCACCGCGCAGGAGCTTCCCTCGGCGATGGTCGGCTGCTTCGCCTACGGTGACACGGCGCTGATCGAGCGCTACATCGAAGGGGTCGAGGTCTCCGTCTCCGTGGTCGACCTCGGCGAGGGCCCGGTCGCCCTGCCTCCGGTGGAGATCGTGCCCGACGCGGGCCTGTACGACTACGCCTCCCGCTACACCGCCGGGCACACCGAGTTCTTCGCCCCGGCCCGGCTGTCCCCCGAGGTCTCGCAGGCCTGCGCCGAGATGGCCGTCACGGCCCACACCGCGCTGGGCCTGCGTGACGTCTCCCGCACCGACCTCATCGTCGACGAGGCGGGCCTGCCGTACTTCCTTGAGGTCAACGTCGCCCCCGGCATGACCGAGACCTCGCTGCTGCCCATGGCGATCGAGGCGGCGGGCGACGATCTCGGCACCCTCTGCCAGGCCCTGCTGGAACAGGCTGCCGCTCGGCACTCTGCTTGAACTGATTTGTCCGGCGCCGGGGGACCGGCGCCGGATTGTTCCACTTATGGTGGACGCCGTGCGTCTTCCCAAGAGTTTCGCCAGTGACAACCACGCCGGAGTGCACCCGGACGTGATCGCCGCCATCGTTGAGGCCAACGTCTCGGACACTCCCGCCTACGGCGGCGATCCCTGGACTCGGGCGATGGAGGAGGCCTTCCGCGCCGAGTTCGGTCCCCAGGTGAGCGCCTACGCCATGTTCAACGGCACCGGTGCCAACGTCGTGGGGCTGGGGCTCGTCCTGCGCTCCTACGACGCCGTCCTGTGCCCGAGCAGCGCCCACATCAACACCAACGAGTGCGGCGCCGCGGAGCGGGTACTCGGCGCCAAGCTCGTTCCGATCCCGACGGACGACGGCAAACTCACCGTCGAGGCCGTCCGCGACCAGCTCTCCATCCTGGGGAACGAGCACCACTCCCAGCCGAGGGTCATCTCCATCTCCCAGGTGACCGAGTGTGGCACCTGCTACACCCCCGACGAGATCGCCGAACTGGCCGACTTCGCCCACGCCCACGGACTCTTCCTCCACATGGACGGTGCCCGCCTGTCCAACGCCGCCGCGGAGCTCGGCTGCTCCCTGCGTGCGCTCACCGGTGACGTCGGAGTGGACCTGCTCAGCTTCGGCGGCACAAAGAACGGCGCCATGGGGGCGGAGGCGCTCGTCATCCTCAGGCCCGAGCTGGATGCTCCCGCGCTGTTCCTCCGCAAGCAGGGCATGCAGCTCGCCTCGAAGATGCGCTTCGTGTCGGCCCAGCTGACCGCACTCCTCACCGACGACCTCTGGCGCAGGAACGCCTCCCACGCCAACGCCATGGCCCATCGGCTGGCGGACGGCGTCGCCGGCCTTCCCGGTGTCGCGCTCCGCTATCCGGTCCAGTCGAACGCGGTCTTCCCCTCCCTGCCGGAGAAGGTGATCACCGAACTCCAGCAGCGCCATCTCTTCCACGTGTGGGAGGAGGCGGCCCACGTGGTGCGCTGGGTGACGGCCTTCGACACCTCGACCGAGGACGTGGACGCCTTCGCGGCCGATGTACGGCAGACCGTACTGGAGGGCTGAGGGTTTCACGTGAAACACCCGGGCGCCTGTTTCACGTGAAACAGGCGCCCGGGTGTTTCAGTCTTCGGTCTGCTGCATGGTTCCCGGAGCCATCGTGGCGATGATGCGCTCAAGGTCGTCGATGGTCGCGAACTCCACGACGATGCGCCCCTTGCGACGGCCGAAGTCCACCTTCACCCGGGTCTCGAAGCGGTCGGAGAGCCGGTCAGCCAGATGGCGGAGCGTCGGCTCCTCCGACTGACGTGCCCTCGGCACCTTCCGGGTGGTGGGGGCGGGCGCCGCCTTGGCGTCGCCGACCGCCACGATCTCCTCGACCTCGCGCACCGACAGCAGCTCCGCCACGATCCGGTCGGCGAGCCGTTCCTGTGCCACGGGGTCGTTCAGGGAGAGCAGCGCGCGGGCGTGCCCGGCGCTGACCGTCCCGGCGGAGACCCGGAGCTGGACCTTGGCGGGCAGGTTGAGCAGCCGCAGGGTGTTCGACACGTGGGAGCGGGACCGCCCGACACGGGTGGCCAGCTGCTCGTGGGTGGCGCCGAAGTCGTCGAGCAGCTGCCGGTAGGCCGCCGCCTCCTCAAGGGGGTTGAGCTGCTCGCGCTGGAGGTTCTCGATGAGAGCGTCCAGCAGGAGCTTGTCCTCCTCGGTGCTCCGTACGATCGCGGGGATCTTGGAGAGTTCGGCGATCTTCGAGGCACGCCAGCGGCGCTCCCCCATGATCAGTTCGTAGCGTCCCTCACCGGCCGGGCGAACCACGACGGGCTGGAGCAGCCCCACCTCCCGGATGGAGATGGCCAGCTCGTCCAGCGCCTGGTCGTCGAAGATGTCCCGGGGCTGACGCGGGTTGGGCGTGATGTCCTCGACGGGGATCTCAAGGAAGTAGGCGCCCGCGACCGGCTTCGGCTGCTGGACCGTGGGCTCGTCCACGACCAGGGTCGAGGTGACGGCCGGTGGCGTCGTCTCCAGCACGGTGGGGCCCGTCGGGATGAGCGCGCCCAGCCCCTTGCCCAGTCCCCTGGGCGTCTTAGCTACCACGGTCCCTCCCCTGCTGTTTCTGCGGATCTCGGCGCGTTCACACGGCGGCGCCACGGTAGGCGATCTCACGGGCGGCGTCCATGTAGGCCATCGCACCGCTGGAGCCCGGGTCGTAGGTCATGACCGACTGGCCGTAGCTCGGTGCCTCGGAGACACGGACACTCCTCGGGATCACGTTCTTCAGCACCGTGTCCCCGAAGTGGGAGCGGACCTCGTCGGCGACCTGGGAGGCGAGCCTGGTCCTGCCGTCGTACATCGTCAGCAGGATGGTGGAAAGGTCGAGCGTGGGATTCAGGTGGGCGCGGACCAGGTCAACGTTCCGCAGCAGCTGGCCGAGCCCCTCAAGCGCGTAGTACTCGCACTGGATGGGGATCAGCAGCTCGTTGGCGGCCATCAACGCGTTGACGGTCAGCAGGCCGAGCGAGGGAGGACAGTCGATGAGGATGTAGTCGAACTCGACCTGGGTGTAGGCCGCGAGCGCGCGCTGCAGCCGGGCCTCACGGGCGACCATGGAGACCAGCTCGATCTCGGCACCCGCCAGGTCGATCGTGGCGGGGGCGCAGTAGAGACCCGGCATCTCCGGGACCTCCTTCACGACCTCCGCCAGCGGCACGTCCTCGACCAGGACCTTGTACATGTCGGGGACGTCGCCACGGTGCTCGATGGACAGGGCGGTCGAGGCGTTGCCCTGCGGGTCGAGGTCGACGACGAGCACTCGCAGGCCGTGGATGGACAGCGCCGCCGCCAGGTTCACCGATGTCGTGGTCTTGCCGACGCCGCCCTTCTGGTTGGCGACGGTGAAGATGCGGGTCTTGGGCGGCCGGGGCCAGTCACCGTCCCGGGCGCCGATGGTGTCTCCGGGGGCGGCCGTAGATGTTTCACGTGAAACCACTGAGCTGAGTGCCTCTCGTACCAACGGCGATTCGCCGGGATTAAGGGGGGACTGGGTCACGGTCGTCGTCCTTTCAACCGGCCTGACTGCAGCGGTGGAACCCGATGCGGGCCAACCAAGACCGGAAAGGCGTTCACGAGGCGGGACGACAGGACCCGTGGGCCAGCCGAGACCACCTTCCGCGCTCACAATCGCACTTCCATGGTCATTCACTGGCCTCGCACTCGCTTCGCTCGGTCTGTTCTACTGGCCTCGCGCCCGCTTGGCCCGCGAGACACGCTCCTTACGGCGAGCGCCCTGCCGTACTCCTTCGGGGGCCCGACCGGCGACCACCCGGATGAGAGTTGCGGGCGGCTCGACCTTACCGTGCCCGACCGAAACAAGCTCGGCGGTTCGCACCCCGCTGGTCCTCAATTGTGCCTCGGCGTCCGTCAGCTCCTCCGCTGCCCGTTCGCCCTTGAGGGCGAGCAGCTCCCCGCCCTCGCGCAGCAGGGGGAGCGACCACTTCAGCAGCCGGTCGAGCGGCGCCACCGCCCGGGCGGAGGCCACGTCGAACACGCGCTTGCCGACGAACTCCTCGGCCCGGCCACGCAGCACCTCGACGTTGCCGAGTTTCAGCGTGTCCACGCACTCCTGGAGGAAGACCGTCCGGCGCAGGAGAGGCTCAAGGAGGGTGACATGGATGTCGGGACGCACGATCGCCAGCACCAGGCCGGGCAGCCCGGCACCGGAGCCGATGTCCACCAGGCGCACGTCCGCGGGCACCGCCTCGGCGACCACGGCGCAGTTGAGCAGGTGCCGGTCCCAGATGCGGGGCACCTCGCGAGGACCGAGCAGTCCGCGCACCACCCCGGGGCCGGCCAGCAGACCGGCGAACGTCTCCGCCATGGACCAGGCATCACCGGTGAACACCTCGCGCGCGACCTCGGGCGGCTCGGGGATCTGGTCACTCACTCGGGGCTCACTCTTCCTCGGGACGGGCTTTCTGCAGGGTGTTCTAAGGCTAACGGCCCGCTTCGCGGAGCCGTACAAGGACGGGCCGGGAACGGATCACAAGAAAGGGCCGCCGCCCCTGGTGACCGGGGACGGCGGCCCTTTTCTCCGTCGTGTCGTTACGCGGGCAGGACCACCACGAAGCGCCGGGGCTCCTCGCCCTCGGACTCGCTGCGCAGGCCCGCCGCCGCCACCGCGTCGTGCACGATCTTGCGCTCGAACGGGGTCATCGGCTGCAGGGGCTTGGGCTCGCCGTTGCGCTTGACGTCCGCGGCGATCTTGGTGCCCAGCTCGGTCAGCTCGGTACGGCGGCGCTCACGGTAGCCGGCGATGTCCAGCATGAGCCGAGAGCGCTCGCCCGTCTGACGGTGGACCGCGAGACGGGTCAGCTCCTGGATCGCCTCAAGCACCTCGCCGTGCGGGCCGACGAGATCGCCACCCTTGACATCCACGACAGACACCACGGCACGATCACCCTCGACGTCCATGTCGATGTCACCGTCGATGTCGGCGATGTCGAGCAGACCCTCGACGTAGTCCGCCGCGATCTCGCCCTCCTGCTCCAGCGCAGCGAGATCCGGAGCCGCTTTCACGGTCTCCTTCTCGGCTTCGGCCTCGGTCACGTCCGGCCACTCCTTTGTGCTGTCGGGATGATCGTCAGGACTTCTTGCTGCCCGTCCGCTTGCTGCGGGGCTGGCGGGTGGGCTGTTGGCGGACCATCTTGGGTGCGGGCGCGGGCGGCGCCTCGGGCTCGGGGGCCTTCTTGGCCTTACCCAGCAGGCCCGGCTTGGGCTCGGGCGTCACCATGTTGCCCTTGGCGTCGGCCACCGGAGCGGGGTTGCGGCTGTAGAACCAGTGCTGCTGGCCCAGGGTCCACAGGTTGGTGGTGACCCAGTAGAGGATCAGACCGAGGGGGAAGTTCAGCGAGAAGATGGCGAACAGCGGCGAGATGTACATCAGGATCTTCTGCTGCTGCGCCATCGGGTTGTCCGGCATCTGGGCCATCGAGCGGGTCACGCTCTGCCGGACGGTCAGGAAGGTGGTCAGCGAGCTGACCGCCACGAAGATCGCGAGGACGATCTTCGTCTGGATCGGGTTGGCGCCGAACGCCTGAAGCTGGGCGTCGCTGCTCCAGAAGGTCGCAGGCAACGGCGCACCGAAGATGTGCGCGGCCCTGGCGCTGTCGACCAGCTGCTGGGTCATGCCGAACTTCAGCTCGCCGTGAGCCATCGCGTTCAGCACGGTGAACATCGAGATGAAGATGGGGAACTGGGCCACGACCGGCAGACAGCCGCCGAGCGGGTTGGCCCCCTGCCCCTGGTACAGCGCCATGACCTCCTGGTTCATGCGCTGCTTGTCGTTCTTGTAGCGCTTACGGATCTCCTGAACCTTGGGCGCGAGCTCCTGCATCTTCTTCGAGGAGCGCATCTGCTTGAGGAAGAGAGGGAAGATCAGCAGCCTCATCAGCACCGTCAGGGTGATGATGGTCAGCGCCCAGGTCAGCCCGCTGTTCGGGTCGAGGAAGCTGCTATACGCCTGGTGTATCCAGGTGATTACTTGGGCGACGGCCGTGTACAGCCAGTTCAGCCAGGACAGCTCCACCGAGCTAGCTCCCTTGCGTTTCGTCGGACTGGCCCCGGCGTGGGGGCACCGGGTCAAAGCCTCCGGGATGGAATGGGTGGCAACGCCCGATTCTCCGGATCGTCAACCATGTGCCGCGCAGGGCCCCGTGGACGGCAACCGCCTCAAGCCCGTAGGCACTGCACGAGGGGTGGAATCGGCAGCGTGGACCCAGCAGAGGGCTCACATAGCTCCGGTAGAACCGGATGGGAGCCATCAGGGTCCTGGCGGCCGGGGAAACCCCGGCGGTGTGCTGCGCCGTCATCATCGCCCATCCCTGTGAGCCGCGGAGGGCTCACGCCGCCTGAGTAAACGATCCAGCGCGACGTCGAGTTCGGCGGCTAGGCGCTCGCTTCGCGCGGACGCGGCCGGTGGATTGGCGCGTACAACCAGCAGGCTACCTCGCGGAAGACGGTCGAGACGGTCTCGCATGAGGTGTCTCAGCTGACGTTTGACCCGATTCCTCGTGACCGCCCCACCAACCGCACGGCTCACGACGAATCCCACCAAGGGGGGTTCATCCGTTTCTGCGCGCATGCCGAAATGCGCGACCAGTGTGGGGCGGCCTGCACGGCTTCCCTTCCTGACCGCGCCGGCGAACTCCTCGCCCCGGCGCATGCGGGACACGGACGGCAACACGAGAGGACCTTGGTTTGACCCTGGGCAGGTACGGCTATCGCCCGCCGGCGTCACGGCCGACGGGCGACGGTTCGCTTACTGCCCCGGCCCGGCGAACCGGGCACGGCGGACGCGTCAGGCGGAGAGCGCTGCGCGGCCCTTGCGACGACGGGCGGCCAGGATGGCGCGACCGGCGCGGGTGCGCATGCGCAGCCGGAAACCGTGGGTCTTCGCGCGACGGCGGTTGTTCGGCTGGAAAGTACGCTTGCTCACGAGTGGGCTCCAGGCTCAGGACGCGCCCCCAGCACATGGGGACGCTCGACAGTGGCTGGCCTGCCGGAAGCGGGGCATGCGAAAGCCTCCGCGTGACAAGCCGACCGTCGTACGTTACGGGTAAGGCGAGGCCCAGGTCAAACCGGCGAACACCTGACGATAGGTTATCCACGAATCCACAGCCCCGTTTTCCACCGACGCCTCGCCGTCCACAGGATGTGCACTCAGCCTCCCCCACAGTGCCACTAGGCTGTGGACAACGTCTTGAACACAGGCTGTGGACAGGGCTACTGTCGGCCCCTCCAACCCCTTGTCACCACTGCCCGGGCGTGTCTGGCGGCGGCCGTGGGGCTGTGCACAGCATGTGGATGCGGTGTGGATTCGATGTGGATTCCGAGCGGCGACCCCGGACGGGCAGCAGGGGCTCCGACATGTGGAAAACAGGGGAATCCGATGTGCCCGGCGGCCATCGGTGTGGATAACAGATCGCGGTGAGCAGGTGCGGTGACCGCGTCGACAGGAGGATGGCCGGGCATGGACAACTTGGACCTCAGCGAGGTGTGGGAACGGGCGTTGGAGAACTCCCTCAACGCGAGCGTCCCCTCCCAGCAACGGGTCTGGCTCGGCATGACCCGCCCGTTCGGCCTCATGAACGACACCGTGGTCCTCGCCGCCCCGACGGACTTCGCCAGGGACGTCCTGGAGAACAAGCTCCGCCCCCTGATCAGCCACGCGCTCTCCCAGGAGTTCGGCCGCCCCATGCGGGTCGCGGTCATGGTCGACCCCAGCGCGGCCGGTTCCGACCCCGGGGTCTCCAGAGGAGACGGTTATCCCCAGCCGCCCGCGCACGGTTATCCCCAGCCTGGGGGTCCCCAGCAGGGTTATGCACAGCCCGTGACACCCCAGCTCCACAACGCTTCCGGCCTGCAGAACCCCTTCCAGGGGCAGGGACCTGCGCCGACGCCGTCCACCGAATATCCACAGCACGGCCCACAGGGTCACTACGGTTATCAACAGGGTGAGGACGGAGCGCAGCAGCCGTTCCTCCCGGGGGAGCCCTCGGCGCCGGCCCCGCAGGAACAGGGGGGCGGGTACGGCCGCGGCGGCTACACCCCGCAGCCCGCGCCCCCGCACCAGGAGTCCGACGGGTTCGAACGGCACGGGCAGAACAACTTCGACCGCCCCTCGCCCCCGCAGGCCGCGGGCCCCGTGCAGAACAGATGGGACGGCCGGGGAGGCCGTACCCAGCAGCAGGGGGAACCCGCCAGGCTCAACCCGAAGTACACCTTCGAGACCTTCGTCATCGGATCGAGCAACCGCTTCGCCCACGCCGCGGCGGTCGCCGTCGCCGAGGCCCCGGCCAAGGCCTACAACCCGCTGTTCATCTACGGCGACTCAGGACTGGGCAAGACGCACCTGCTGCACGCGATCGGCCACTACGCGCAGAGCCTCTACGACGGCGCCCGGGTGAGATACGTCAGCTCGGAGGAGTTCACCAACGACTTCATCAACTCCATCCGCGACCACAAGGCCGACAACTTCCGCGGACGCTACCGGGCTGTGGACATCCTGCTGGTGGACGACATCCAGTTCCTCGAGGGCAAGGAACAGACGCAGGAGGAGTTCTTCCACACCTTCAACACCCTGCACAACGCCAACAAGCAGATCGTCATCTCCAGCGACCGCGCCCCCAAGCAGCTGGTCACCCTGGAGGACCGGCTGCGCAACCGGTTCGAGTGGGGACTGATCACCGACGTGCAACCGCCCGAGCTTGAGACCCGCATCGCGATCCTGCGCAAGAAGGCCATCCAGGAGGGCCTGGCCGCGCCGCCCGAGGTCCTGGAGTACATCGCGAGCCGGATCTCCACCAACATCCGCGAGTTGGAGGGCGCGCTGATCAGGGTCACCGCGTTCGCCAGCCTCAACCGGCAGTCGGTCGACCTGCAGCTCACCGAGGTCGTGCTCAAGGACCTGATCACCGAGGACGCGGGCTCCGAGATAACGATCGCCACGATCATGGCCTCGACCGCGGCCTACTTCGGCCTGTCGATCGACGACCTGTGCGGCGGGTCGCGCTCGCGGGTCCTGGTCACCGCCCGGCAGATCGCCATGTATCTGTGCAGGGAGCTGACCGACATGTCGCTGCCCAAGATCGGCCAGCAGTTCGGTGGACGCGACCACACCACGGTCATGCACGCCGACCGGAAGATCCGTTCCCTCATGGCCGAGCGCCGCTCGATCTACAACCAGGTCAACGAGCTGACCACCAGGATCAAGCAGCAGTCGCGCAATGGATGAGTTTTCCCCGGACGCGATACACAGGCTGTGGAAAACCTTGTGGATCAAATGTACGACTCCGCCTCAACCAATGGAGGAGGAGTTTCCACCGTGAACATGCCGGTTTCGATGGTTTCAACACGTTTGAGCAAGCTGGGGACAACTCTGGGGAGAACCTGGGGACAACTTGGGGAGAACTCGTGGACAACCTGGGGACGCCCTGTGAAGAGCGTTTTCCACAAGGACAAAACGACCTCTTACCCAGTGGATAACCTGGGGAAACCTCGTGGATAACCGGTGGATGAAGACCCCTCGATCTGGGGACGGCCTGTGGGTACAGCGAGGTTCTCCCCAGGCCGCCGAGTTCTCCACACCCTCCACCCACACCCCCGGTGGATGAAAAAACCTAGTCTGATCTGCGGAAACACAGGATTTCCACAGTATCCACCGCCCCTAATGCGATGACCCCTTGTATCTCTAACTAGAGAACTCAAGACCCACAGAAGGGTTCCGGGGGAGCGCAGGTGCGGGACAGTGAACACTTGAACCCAAGGCACCGAGCGGACAGCGCTCACACACAGGAGGCAGATCCCCGTGATGTTCCGTATCGAGCGAGACGTGCTCGCCGAGGCCGTCGCCTGGACGGCACGCAGCCTGCCGGCGCGTCCTTCCGTGCCGGTGCTCGCCGGCATGCGCCTGGAGGTGACGGACGGCGGGCAGCTGAAGCTCTCCGGCTTCGACTACGAGGTGTCCGCCGAGGTGACCCTCGAACCCCAGACCGGTGAGGCCGGCGTCGTGCTGGTCTCCGGCAAGCTGCTCGCCGAGATCACCAGGGCGCTGCCCGCACAGCCTGTGGACTTCGTCGTCGAGGGCGCCAAGGCGGTCGTCACCTGTGGCAGTGCCCGGTTCACCCTGCTGACCATGCCTGTGGAGGACTACCCCTCCCTGCCGACCATGCCGCCGGCCGCGGGCCGGGTCGGCAGCGACGTGTTCGCCTCCGCCGTCGGCCAGGTCGCCGTCGCCGCGGGCAAGGACGACACGCTGCCGATGCTGACCGGCGTGCGCATGGAGATCGAGGGCGACACCGTCACCCTCGCCGCGACCGACCGCTACCGCCTGGCCGTGCGTGAGCTGAAGTGGCAGCCGGGCCAGCCCGACTTCTCCGCCGTCGCCATGATCCCCGGCAAGACCCTCGCCGACGCGGCCAAGGCCCTGGGCAGCACCGGCGCCGAGGTCGAGATCGCGATGAGCTCCGTCGGCGGGACCGGCGAGGGCATGATCGGCTTCTCCAGCGCGGGCCGCCGTACGACCACCCGCCTGCTCGACCCCGAGTTCCCCAAGTACCGCTCGCTGCTGCCGACCGAGTTCTCCGCGAGGGCCGACCTGGCGACCGGCGCCTTCGTCGAGGCCGTCAAGCGCGTGGCCCTGGTCGCCGAGCGCAACACGCCGGTGCGCCTGGCCTTCCGCGACGGCGAGGTCGTCCTTGAGGCGGGCAGCGGCGACGAGGCCCAGGCGGTCGAGGTGCTGCCGGTCGACTTCGAGGGCGACGACATCAACATCGCCTTCAACCACCAGTTCCTGCTTGAGGGGCTGGGCGCGATCGACTCCGACGTGGCCAGACTGCAGATGACCACCTCGACCAAGCCCGCCATCCTCACCGGCGGCAAGCCTGTGGACGACGGGGGCGTGCCCGACTACCGCTACCTGATCATGCCCATCCGCCTGTCGAGCTGATCCACAGGCTGTGAGCCGGATCACGCTGAAGGCGTGTCTCAACGGCGGTAGACGGCCCGACGAGCACCCCGCGGTCCCTGTGACCCCTCTGGAGCTCGCTGAGGCGGCCCGTGAGGCGCGTGGGGCGGGTGCGACGGCTGTGCACATGCACCCGCGCGACGAGGCGGGCAGGGAGTCTCTCAGCGCCGTCCACATCGGCGCGGCCGTGCGGGCCGTACGGCTGGCCTGCCCCGGGCTGCCCGTCGGGGTGAGCACGGGCCTGTGGATGACCGGGGGCGACGAGGGCGCCAGGCGCGAGGCCGTAGGGGGGTGGGCGGCGCTCTCTCCACAGGACCGGCCAGACTTCGCCTCGGTGAACCTCTCGGAACCCGGCTTCCCCGGCCTGTGGCATGATCTTCGGCGGCTCGGCGTGGACGTCGAGGCCGGGGTCTGGTCCGTCGACGACGCCGAGGCGCTCGCCGCGACCGGTCTCGGGTGCGCACGGGTGCTCGTCGAGATCATCGGCGGCGCCGAGGAGACCGCGGTCTCCCGGGCGCGGGCCGTGCTCGGGCGTCTCGACGAGCTGGCCGTACCCGGCCCCAGGCTGCTCCACGGCGAGGAGGGACCGGCGTGGATACTCGTGGACGAAGCGGGGCAGCTGGGTCTGGCCACGCGTATCGGCCTTGAGGACGTCCTCCACAGCCCCGACGGCGGCCCTGTGGAAGGAAACGCCCACCTGGTGCGGCTCGCGCTGGCGCGACTCGGCGACAGGTGGATGATGGAACCCTGAAGGGGGTGCTCGTATGCAGATCGGCATGGTCGGGCTGGGCAAGATGGGCGGCAACATGGCCGAGCGGCTGCGCCGCGGGGGTCACGACGTCGTCGGTTACGACCGTGACCCGGCGGTCAGTGACGTCTCCAGCCTGAAGGAGCTGGTCGAACGGCTCCAGGCGCCGCGTGCGGTGTGGGTCATGGTGCCCGCGGGCGCGCCGACCCAGGCCACCGTCGAGGAGCTTGGCGGTCTGCTGTCCGACGGCGACATCGTGATCGACGGCGGGAACTCGCACTACCTCGACGACCAGAAGCACGCCGCACAGCTCGGCGAGCGGGGCGTCGGCTTCGTCGACTGCGGGGTGAGCGGCGGCGTCTGGGGCCTGCAGAACGGCTACGCCCTCATGGTCGGCGGCGCCGACAACGACGTTCAGCGCCTGATGCCGGTCTTCGAGACCCTCAAGCCGGAGGACGGCGGCTTCGTGCACGCGGGAGCCGTCGGCGCCGGGCACTTCGCGAAGATGGTCCACAACGGCATCGAGTACGGCATGATGCAGGCCTTCGCCGAGGGCTGGGAGCTGCTTGAGGCCTCCGACGTCGTGACCGACGTGGCAGGGGCCTTCTCCAGCTGGCGGCACGGCACCGTCATCCGCTCCTGGCTGCTCGACCTGCTGGTGCGCGCGCTCGACGACGACCCTGAGCTGGCCGACCTGAGGGGCTACGCCGAGGACTCGGGCGAGGGCCGGTGGACGGTCCAGGCGGCCGTCGACCACGCCGTCCCGCTGCCGGTCATCACCGCCGCGCTGTACGCCAGGTTCGCCTCCCGCCAGGACGACTCCCCGGCCATGAAGGTCGTCGCGGCGTTGCGCAACCAGTTCGGCGGGCACGCGGTCACCTCGAAGGAGGGCCAGACCGGCAAGGGCGCCGACGCCCCCGGCGCCGACGTCGTCCCCCCTGTCGAGACGGACCGTTGACCGGCGAGGCGCCGGTGAAGGACGGGGGCGGCTAGTCTTCCTGAGGTGCACGTCGCCCATCTCGCGCTGACCGACTTCCGGTCCTACGACGCCGTCGACCTCGGCCTTGAGCCGGGCGTCACGGCGTTCGTCGGCCCGAACGGCCAGGGCAAGACCAACCTGGTCGAGGCGCTGGGCTACGTGGCGAGCCACTCCAGCCACCGGGTGGCGACCGACGGCCCCCTGGTACGGCAGGGCGCGGCGCGGGCGATCGTGCGCTCGGTCGTCGTGCGTGACGACCGGCGGGCGCTGATCGAGCTGGAGATCAACCCGGGCCGGGCCAACCGGGCCAGGCTGAACCGCTCGCCCGTCTCCCGCCCGCGCGACGTGGTCGGCATGTTGCGCACCGTCCTGTTCGCCCCCGAGGACCTCGCCATGGTCAAGGGCGACCCCGGTGAGCGCCGCCGCTATCTCGACGACCTGCTGGTGGCCAGGGCCCCCCGGTTCGCCGGGGTCAGGGCCGACTACGACCGGGTGCTCAAGCAGCGCGGCGCCCTGTTGCGGGTGGCCGCGCAGTCACGGCGCGGCAGGAGTGGAAGGCGGGCGGAGAGCGACGCCGCCTTCGCCGCGGCCGGGGCGGGAGACCCGCTGAGCACGCTGGAGGTCTGGGACACCCACCTGGCGAAGTTCGGCGCCGAGCTGCTCGCCGCCCGTCTCGGGCTGATCGAGGAGCTGCGCCCGCTCGTCGCCTCCGCCTACGCCTCGCTCGCCCCCACCTCGGCCCCGGCCGTCCTCGACTACCGCGGCACCCTGCCCGAGGACGGACCGGAGGAAACGGCCGGGGAGGACCTTGAGGGGCGCATCCGCGCCGCCCTGCTCGACGTGCGCGCCACCGAGCTCGAACGCGGTGTCACCCTCGTCGGCCCGCACCGCGACGACCTGTTCCTCGGCCTCGGCGAGCTGCCCGCGCGCGGCTACGCCAGCCACGGCGAGTCGTGGTCGTTCGCGCTCGCGCTCAGACTGGCCGCCTACGACCTGCTCAGGAGCGACGGCGGCGACCCGGTGCTGATCCTCGACGACGTCTTCGCCGAGCTGGACAGCCAGCGCCGCCGCCGCCTGGCCGAGATCGTGGCGCCCGCCGAGCAGGTGCTGATCACCGCCGCCGTCGCCGCCGACGTGCCCGCCGAGCTGATCGGCGCCCGCTTCGACGTGACCGAGGGAAGCGTGGCCCGTGTCCGCTGAGGAGCCGGCCGCAGGACGCGCCCAGGGCCCCGCAGAGGGGTCCGCGGGGGGGTCCACAGCGGGGACCGGGAAGGGACCCGCGCGGCAGGCCGGGCAGGAGGCGGCCAAGGCGACCGCCGCCAAGGGCGCCGCGATGGCCAGGGAGAAGCTCGCCCAGGCCAAGGCCGACGCCGCCAAGCGCGGCCAGCTCCCCCGCCGCGAGCCCCGGCGCAAGCCGTACGGCCAGCGCAGGGACAGCGGCGACCCGAGGCTTTTCGGCAGCGCCATCGCCGACCTGCTCGCGGACCGGGGCTGGGAGCGGCCGGTCGCGGTCGGCGGGGTGTTCGGCCGCTGGCACGAGATCGTCGGCGTCGACCTGGCCGCGCACACCAGACCGGAGACCTTCGCCGAGGGAGAGGTCGTGGTGATCGCGGACTCCACGGCCTGGGCGACCCAGGTCAGGCTGCTCGCGGCCACGCTCGTCAGGCGGCTGAACGAGGAGCTCGGCGACGGGACCGTACGGCGCGTGCGGGTGCGCGGGCCGCAGAACGGGCCACGGCCGAGCGGTGGCCTGCGTGTCACGGGGAGCCGTGGCCCAGGCGACACCTATGGGTGATGATCAACAACTCGGAAAACGGATCAGCGGCCTTTCTGGCGCGGCTACCCCCCTCCCTGTAGGGGGATGCGTAAGCAGAGGGTCGACGCGCGACAGAGGCCTCCAGAGCCCGTCAATGCCGCACGACACGTCCGGAGACGCTAGAATGAAATCGAATTCCGGACACAGTCCGCTTGCGTGTCACCCCGGCCACCGCGCCGACTTCCCCCGGGTGAGCGCATCGGGGCATTCACGACGGTGACGGGCACGGCGGGGCCGACAGGGCCGTTCGCCGCGTGTCCGCGGCAGGAGGATTTCGCACTTGTCCTACGACGCTAGCTCAATCACCGTCCTCGAAGGACTTGAGGCGGTCCGTAAGCGCCCGGGAATGTACATCGGCTCGACCGGTGAACGTGGTCTCCACCACCTCGTCTACGAGGTCGTGGACAACTCCGTCGACGAGGCCCTGGCCGGGCACGCCGACCGGATCGAGGTGACCCTCCTCGCCGACAACGGCGTCAGGGTCGTCGACAACGGCCGAGGCATTCCCGTCGGCATCGTCGAGGCGGAGGGCCGCCCCGCCGTCGAGGTCGTCCTGACCGTGCTGCACGCGGGAGGCAAGTTCGACAGCAAGTCGTACGCCGTCTCCGGCGGTCTGCACGGCGTCGGTGTCTCGGTGGTGAACGCCCTGTCCACGGCGCTGGACGTGGAGATCCGCACCGACGGCCACTACTGGCGGCAGAACTACTCCCACTCCAAGCCGACCGCTCCCCTGGCGAAGGGCGAGGCGACCGACGAGACCGGCACCTCGATCACCTTCTGGGCCGACGACACCATCTTCGAGACCACCACGTGGAACTTCGAGACGCTCTCCCGGCGCTTCCAGGAGATGGCCTTCCTGAACAAGGGCCTGACCATCTCACTGCGCGACGAGCGGCCGGACCACGCCGTCAACGACGAACCCGTCGAGATCGTCTACCACTACGAGGGCGGCCTGGCCGACTTCGTCAGGCACCTGAACTCCAAGAAGGAACCCGCGCACGTCTCGGTGGTCGACTTCGAGGAGCACGGCGAGGGCATCTCCGTCGAGATCGCCATGCAGTGGAACAACTCCTACTCCGAGTCGGTCTACACCTTCGCCAACACCATCAACACCGCGGAGGGCGGCACCCACGAGGAGGGCTTCCGCGCGGCGCTGACGTCGATCGTCAACCGCTACGCGCGTGAGCAGAAGTTCCTCAAGGAGGGCAAGGACGACAACCTCAGCGGTGAGGACATCCGCGAGGGCCTGACCGCGATCATCTCGGTGAAGCTGGCCGACCCGCAGTTCGAGGGGCAGACCAAGGCCAAGCTGGGCAACACCGAGGCCAAGTCGTTCGTGCAGAAGGCCTGCAACGACCACCTGCGCGACTGGTTCGAGCGCAACCCCGGCGAGGCCAAGGACATCATCAACAAGTCCCTGCAGGCCGCACGCGCCCGCATCGCGGCCCGCCAGGCCCGCGACCTCACCCGGCGCAAGTCGCTGCTCGAATCGGGTTCCGGCCTGCCGGGCAAGCTGGCCGACTGCCAGTGGAGCGACCCGGAGAAGTGCGAGCTGTTCATCGTCGAGGGTGACTCGGCGGGCGGCTCGGCCAAGGGCGGCCGCGACTCCAAGTTCCAGGCCATCCTGCCCATCCGCGGCAAGATCCTGAACGTGGAGAAGGCCCGCATCGACAAGGTGCTGAAGAACGCCGAGGTCCAGGCGCTGATCACCGCCATGGGCACCGGGGTCCACGACGAGTTCGACATCACCAAACTCCGCTACCACAAGCTCATCCTGATGGCGGACGCCGACGTCGACGGCCAGCACATCAACACGCTGCTGCTGACACTGCTGTTCCGTTTCATGCGCCCGCTGATCGAGGCGGGGCACGTCTACCTCTCCCAGCCGCCGCTCTACAAGATCAAGTGGGACCGCAGGGGCGAGGACGCCTCCTACGCCTACTCCGACCGCGAGCGTGACGCGATCATCGAGGACGGCATACAGCGGGGCAAGCGCGACCCGCGCCTGCACGACGGCATCCAGCGGTTCAAGGGTCTGGGCGAGATGAACGCCGGCCAGCTCTGGGACACGACGATGAACCCCGACACCCGGGTGCTCCTGCAGGTCACCCTCGACGACGCCGCCCAGGCCGACGAGCTGTTCAGCGTCCTCATGGGTGAGGACGTCGAGGCGCGCCGCTCCTTCATCATCAGGAACGCGCGAGACGTCCGTTTCCTCGATGTGTAGCGGTAGCCGTACAGACCTCTCTTTCGTAAAGGACCCATCCCAGTGACGGATGTGAACACTCCGCCAGCGGAGCACCAGCGCATCGAACCCGTCGACATCCAGTCGGAGATGCAGCGCAGCTACATGGACTACGCGATGTCCGTCATCGTGTCCCGCGCGCTGCCCGACGTCCGTGACGGCCTCAAGCCGGTGCACCGTCGTGTGCTCTACGCCATGTACGACGGCGGCTACCGCCCCGACCGCGGCTACTTCAAGTGCTCCCGTGTCGTCGGTGACGTGATGGGTTCCTACCACCCGCACGGCGACTCCTCGATCTACGGAACGGTCGTACGGCTCGCGCAGCCGTGGGCGCTGCGCTACACCCTGGTCGACGGCCAGGGCAACTTCGGATCGCCGGGCAACGACATGCCGGCCGCCATGCGCTACACCGAGTGCAAGCTCGCGCCGATCGCCATGGAGATGATCCGTGACATCGACAAGGAGACCGTCGACTTCCAGCCCAACTACGACGGCCGCTCCCAGGAGCCCCTGGTCCTGCCGTCGCGGTTCCCGAACCTGCTGGTCAACGGCTCGGCGGGCATCGCGGTCGGCATGGCGACGAACATCCCGCCGCACAACCTGCGCGAGGTGGCCGACGGCGTCAAGTGGGCCCTGCAGAACCCCGACGCGAGCGACGACGAACTCCTTGAGGAGCTGATCGCCCGGGTCAAGGGCCCCGACTTCCCCACCGGCGCCCTGATCGTGGGCCGCAGGGGCATCGACGACACCTACCGCACCGGACGCGGCTCGATCACCATGCGGGCGATCGTCGAGGTCGAGGAGGACGCCAAGGGCCGTCAGTGCCTGGTCGTCACCGAGCTGCCCTACATCGTCAACCCGGACAACCTCGCGCTGGCCATCGCGGAGTCGGTCAAGGACGGCCGCATCAGCGGCATCGCCGACGTCCGTGACGAGAGTTCCTCGCGGGTCGGCCAGCGCCTGGTCATCGTGCTCAAGCGCGACGCGGTCGCCAAGGTCGTGCTGAACAACCTCTACAAGCACACCCAGCTGCAGACCACCTTCGGCGCCAACATGCTGGCGCTGGTTGACGGCGTGCCCAGGACCCTGCGTCTCGACCAGTTCGTCCGCCACTACGTCGACCACCAGATCGAGGTCGTGGTCCGCAGGACCCGCTACCTGCTGCGCAAGGCCGAGGAGCGGGCCCACATCCTGCGTGCGCTGCTCAAGGCGCTCGACCGGATGGACGAGGTCATCGCGCTGATCCGGCGTTCGCCCTCTGCGGCCGACGCCCAGGGCGGCCTGATGTCCCTGCTGGAGATCGACCAGGTCCAGGCGCAGGCCATCCTCGACATGCAGCTGCGCAAGCTGGCCGCCCTGGAGCGCCAGCAGATCACCGACGAGTACGACGCGTTGATGGCGCACATCATCGACTACCAGGAGATCCTGGCCTCGCCGGAGCGGCAGCGGACCATCGTCTTCGACGAGCTCTCCGAGATCACCGCCAAGTACGGCGACGAGCGCAAGACGGAGATCATCGCCTACGAGGGCGACATGTCGATCGAGGACCTCCTCGCCGAGGAGGACATGGTCGTCACGATCACCCGCGGCGGCTACGCCAAGCGCACCAACACCGACCTCTACCGGGCGCAGAAGCGCGGCGGCAAGGGGGTGCGGGGCGCGCAGCTGCGCCAGGACGACATCGTCGACCACTTCTTCGTCACCACGACCCACCACTGGCTGCTGTTCTTCACGAACAAGGGGCGGGTCTACCGGGTCAAGGCCTACGAGCTGCCCGACTCGGGCAGGGACGCCCGCGGTCAGCACCTGGCCAACCTGCTGGCCATGCAGCCGGACGAGGTCGTCATGGAGGTGCTCGCCCTGCGTGACTACGAGGTCGCGCCGTACCTCGTGCTGGCAACCCGTAGCGGTCTGGTGAAGAAGACGCGCCTTTCCGAGTACGACTCGCCGCGTTCCGGTGGTCTCATTGCCATCAATCTGCGAGAAGATGACGAAGTGATCGCGGCCAGGCTTGTCTCCGAGGAGGACGACCTCCTGCTGATCTCGCGCGGAGCCCAGTCGATCCGCTTCACCGCCTCCGACGAGGCCCTGCGGCCGATGGGCCGGGCGACCAGCGGCGTGATCGGCATGCGTTTCCTCGACGGTGACGAGCTGCTGGCGATGAACCGCATCGCCGACGGCGAAGATGTGTTGGTCGCCACCGAGGGTGGGTATGCAAAGCGCACACCCGCCGACCAGTACCCCGTGCAGGGGCGAGGCGGTAAGGGTGTCCTGACCGCGAAGATCGTCAGTTCCCGTGGCAAGCTGGTCGGGGCGGTCATGGTCAGGCCGGAGGACGAGGTCTTCGCGATCACGTCCGTCGGCGGGGTGATCAGGACCAGCGCAGGAGAGATCAAGCAGTCTGGTCGCCAGACCATGGGGGTGCGTCTGATGAATCTGGTCGATGGAGACAGCGTCGTGGCTCTCGCCCGCAACGCTGACTCTTTGGAGACTGAGGAAAACGGGGAAGGTGAGTAGCCCGTGAGCGCCCAGTCAAGGCCAGGATCGCGACCCGCGTCCTCGTCAACACGTGATCAGGTGTCGGAGAAAATGGATAAAGCCGTCGAAGCGGATCCTGTCAAGGCGGGTGAGCCGTCAGCGGGTGGGGGTGGCAGGCCCGCCCCGGAGCCTGACAAGCCGGTGGCCGACGGCAAGGGCAGGCCGGGTACGGCGACCACCGAGGACGGCAAGGTGCCCGACACCACGGTGCACGTCCGTCCGACCCCTCCGCAGGGAAACTCCTCCTGGTCACCCTCGGGAGGGCCGCCCCCGCCCCCGCCCGCGGGCCTGTCGTCCCCGTCGCAGGACTCCAGGAAGCCGGCCTCCGACAACTCGCCGCGTACGCCGCGCAAGGCCCACCTGGTGTTGCGCAGGGTCGAGCCGTGGTCGGCCATGAAGTTCAGCTTCGTGGTCTCCCTGGTCTGCTTCGTGGTGCTGTTCGTCGCCGTCGCGGTGCTCTACATGGTGCTGAACAGCCTCGGCGTGTTCGACAGCATCATCCAGACGGTCAACCAGTTCACCGTCTCCGACGGCAAGCCGTCCGCGAACGGTTTCAACGTCGCCTCCTGGTTCGAGCCGGTCCGCATCCTCGGATACACCGCCCTGATCGGGGCTGTGAACGTCGTCCTGATCACGGCTCTGTCCACTCTGGGTGCGGTGATCTACAACATCGCCTCCGACCTGGTCGGCGGCATCGAGGTCACCTTCAGCGAGGCCGAGTAACCACCGCCGTCGTGTCCCCGGTGCCGCCCCAGGAGTGGGGCCGGGGACATGGCGCGAGCTGGTGTCGGGACAGGGTAAGCTTTTCCCTGTTCGACCGAACGGATTCGCCTCCCAAAGCGGGATGCGATACCGTTCTTCGTGTCGCAAGGGGCTATAGCTCAGTCGGTTAGAGCGCTTCCCTGATAAGGAAGAGGTCCCAGGTTCAAGTCCTGGTAGCCCCACCTTTCTGAACAGCGAAAAGGCCGCTTTCCGATCTTCGGATGGCGGCCCTTCTGCTTTTCGCGTGACCACCGTTTCCGATCAGGTCTCAAAGACGCGGTTCATGGCCATCACTCTGGAGAACCGGGCGGATCCGCTTGTGGTAAACCCGTTCCGTGACGGCCGTGCCGCTGTGGCCCACCAGGCGAGAGATCTCCTCCAGGGGGACACCGGGGTCTGGCAGCGGCGAGACGAAGCCGTGCCGTAGCTCGCGAAGGGGGCCCGGCGGACGTTGGTGGAGTCGCCTGAGCGGCGTCCGAACAGGGATGAGGGAACTGACTCAGTGAAGCCGAAGCCGTGGTCGGCTGACATGGCCTGGCTTACCGTGTCCGCGGTCCGCGATTCACTTCATGCCGACACGTGTTGAAGTGGCAATGAGACGACCAGGTACGCCAGCGCCGCGAGGACCAGGGCCGTCAGCAGGGTCGGCGTCCGTTCTCCTCGACGTGCCATCAGCAGCGGTGCGAGGACGAAGACGGCCAGGCAGGCCCATGCCTGCGGGGCGTAGTGCAGGACGAAGGCATACATGATGCTCTCCATCCCGAAGACGCCTCCCAGCGCGGCGAGGCCGATGACACGGTGACGTACGGTACGTCCGTTCCGCCACCACAGCCCGGCCACGCCGAACAACGGGCCGCTGACGACCGCCATCGCGAGCCAGATCAGCGGATAGGTGAGGCTGCCCATGCCGTCACGGCCGAACTCCGCGTACCCGTAGTACCCAACGACCAGACCGATCGAGGCACACAGGCCGGCGGTGGCAGCCGACCGCGCCGACGCCCAGTCGGCAAGCAGGGCGCCGACGACGAACGCCGGGACACACCAGACAGCACCGGAGTTGGCGACCTGGTTCCAGGCGCCAGGAAGCCAGCCCTGGGCCAGATTGGTGACAACACCGAGTCCCAGGCCCGCCAGGAGCGCGGCTGCCCACGAACCGCTGAGCTTTGCTACCGGGCCGAAGCGGCTGCCCATCAGGAAGATCCCCCTGTCTCCCCTCAGGGGATACCGACAAATCGCAACTATACCGACAAGCAGGTATACCAGTTCGGTGCCGCGCGGCCGTGATCTCCTCTTGGAGGGCGAAGGCGGCGATGGCCACCTGGTACGAAACCGTGCGGACGGACTGGCTCCCCCTTTGCCCGACCCCCTGTTGGACTCTCACGCCCGGGTCCCGGCGGTCCCCTCGGGCCGGGTTGGGGGTGTGAACCCCGTGACCCCCTGGAGGAACAGGGGTGAAGCCTTCAGGAGGGGCGTGACCCGCCCGTCGGTCGCACCCTCTCTGTTCGCGCTGGTCAAGGGAGTCGCGGCCGGGTGTGACCCCCTGTGACCCGAGCGTCGGGCCTGTACGGCCACGTGAATGGACCCCGGAAGCTGACGGGGTGGGCGGCGTCAGGACCGGGATCCCCCCGACGCCGCCCTGTTCGTCGCCGACCACTGGACCCGATCAACGTACTGACAGGGCAACGCCGCTAGGTGTTCGATAAACCTGGGAAGCGTCATCTATTGAAAGCTGGAAACGGATATGCCGGAATCCGGACCGAGAGAGTCCAGTGAATCCCGCAAGGAAGAGTTATGCGAGTCCGCTGACCAGGCAGACGGAAACGACAGTGCGCCGGAGGTTTCCACGGATCCTGACCCCGCCGGGTCCGTACCTCCTCTCCAGAATGAGCGAACAGGCCTCTCCGAAACAGGCGAGGCCTCCGAGAAACCTCACCCCGGTGACACCCCTTCTGGAAAAAGGAAGCGCGTCTCCTGGTCCCTTTTCCTGGGCCAGAACGTGGGTGAGCGTGCAGGAGTCATCGCCGCGATCACCGGCGTGCTGGCGCTCGTGGTGAGCCTGCTGGCGTGGCTGCTCCCCCAGAGCGGCGACAGGAGCAGCGCTGTGCCGGAGCAGTACCTCGGCACCTGGAGGGGGCAGGTCACAATGACCTTCCCCGACCCCACCAGGGAGGGAAAAGGGGCGGGAACTGACGAGATAACGATAAAGCAGGGCAGTGTCGGCGACACCGTCGCGGACCAGCGTGCCGTCGACTGGGGTCAGGAGGCCGGCTGCTCACGTAGCTGGCAGCTCGCCGAGGTCAACGGCGACCACCTCGTTTTGAAGGCCGGAACCACCGGCGCCCCGGCCAACGCGCCATCGGGGCAGACCTGCCTGGCGGATCTGACAATGAGTGTCCGGCTGACCGGTCAGGAAAGAATGGAGATCCAGGCGAACTACACCATCCTCGGAACAGTCACGGGGGCGTTCAGCGGTTCTCTGGTACGGCAGAGCCGAACGTAGCCGGGTAGCGTTTGGCCACGGCGGAACACGACGGCTCTCGGCACCCCGGTACGGACCTTCGCCCTCGCCGTGGTGCTGACCGACGCGTCAGGCGCTCCCCGGCGCGGGGAACGGTCCCAAGGCCGTCAGGTGGGGCGGGCAGATCCTCACGTGCCCCCGCACACGCGGTCGGGGTCTTGCGTGCCCTAACCGCGTGACAACGCCGGGGAACTCGCACGGACGTTGGAGGACGCTAAATCCCTGGTCGGAGGGCGGTTCTCTCAAAGTCCAGAGTATTTGTGATTCCCTGATAAGGGAGAGGCCCCAGGTTCAAATCCTGGTAGCCCCATCGATAAACGCCTCGGAGCGGGCAGATTCCGGGGCGTTTCGCTATGACGGGCTCATTCGAATGGTCTCCTCGTCTTTTGAGACCCCGTGCGTGATCCTGAGCCTCTTGAGCAGCGAGGCGGCCGTGTGCCGCTGAACATGCGATCGGGCCGGTCTCGTGGTCGTGGTTCTCGTGGTGGTGATCACGCGGCGGACGCGGTCACGGAGCGCTTTCCGCGACCCGCTTGATGTACTGGTTCCGCATGTGGATCAACCTGGGCATGTAATGGCGGAGTACCAGCAGTTCGGCGGCTCTTCCGAGGGGGCCGAGAGGCGCGGCGAACTCGACGATGTCGCTCATCACCGTGCCGCCGTGGTCGTCACCGTGAAAACGGTGGGCGTGGTACCAGCGCTCGAAGGGGCCTGACACCTGCTCGTCGACGAAGTATGCGGGGCGGTCGTAGGCGCTGATCGTGGACGTCATCCTCCAGTGGAGGCCGAAGTGCCGCGCCCGCCATGTGACGGTGTCGCCCAGCCGCATGCCACCGGCGGTCACACCGTCGACCGCCTCCTCCGCGGATCCCGCCATTGAGGCGGAGTGGACGTCCACGTCCAGCGATATGTCGAAGACCCGTTCCGGCGGCGCCATGACATGTGTGACGACCTCGAAGTTCACCGTCGGCCTCGTCCCGTGCGCTCGTGCGCGGCTTACCCGGAGATCCCCGTCACCGCGACTGCTCCCGCTTCAGCTTCCGGCGTTCCCAGCTGTTGGGATGACGGATGACCACACCTCCCGCGCCACCGGTGCCGCTCATGCGGATCAGCGGTGCGCCCGGGAGCCGGGGAGAGGTGACTTTGTCCTTCAGGCCACCGAGGCCCGGATTCACCTCGACGGTCTCCACGGCCCAGCCGTCGGGAACGATGACCGTGACACCGCCCGCCTGGCCGTGCACCTCCAGCTCGACCTCGGGCAGATCACAACCGGCCTGGGTGAAGTCGAGTTTGACCCCACCCATGCCGCCGGACGCGACCACCTTCGCGGGCACCTGCCAGTGGCCGGCTCGGGTGACGCCACCGAGACCCCCCTGGAGGACCAGCGGCTTTCTCGGGGCCGATGGAACGTCAGGGGGAAGGTCCGCCGTCAGAGGCGCGAGGTCGGCGTATGTCCTGGCGGTCAGCGCCCGTTCCAGCCGCCCGTCCAGCTCGGCGAGGTCGAGGCGCCCATCGGCCGCCGCCTTGCTCAGCCTTTCCACCACCGCCTCGCGTTCGGTGTGGGAGACGCGCCATTCGCCGGAGTGGACGGGGTGTGAGGGCTCACCGGTCATATGGTCGATGATACGAAAAGGGAGGAGAAGCCGGACCCCTCGTTCCGGTGCTCACCGTTCATCACGGGGAGGACGCGGCATGCGGCGCCCGTGTTCGGCCGCTTCCGTGGTCAGGAAGGAGAGGTCAGGCGGACTTCAGGACGTCTGCTGCCTCCTCGGCGACGAGCTCGGGCGCGTCTCTTGCCGTTCACCGCCAAAGGCCTCGGTCGGCGGTCTGCCGCACCCGTCTCCCCGGCCTTTTCGGTATCGGGGAACGGTAGGTCATCGCCGCCCGACCCAGAGCACCAAACGCTGGTAGGCGGACCCCAGTGCGCGAACGAGGATCCATGCGATCTTGGCGTCCGCTCCGACGAACACCTGTGCCTGCCGGCGCCTCACGCCGAGCAGGATGATCGCGGCCGCCCTGGAGGCGTCCATCCGTGCGACCTTCGTGTCGAACCTCTTTGTGACGGCGGCGGAGTCTTCGCCTTTCGCGAACCGCCCGTTCCGCATGATCGGTGTACGGACGCCGCCCGGATAGACACACGTCACCGAAACAGGGTGCCCGTCGAGTCGCATCTCCTGTCGCAGTGACTCGCTGAATCCACGCACCGCGAACTTCGACGCGCTGTAGGCGGTGTAGCACGGCGCCGAGAAGAATCCGAACGCACTGGAAACGGTCACGACGTGCCCGCCTCCCGAAGAGATCAGAAGAGGCAGAAACGTTTTGGCCGTGTTGACCACGCCCAGCAAATTGACGTTCAGCACGTGATCGAAGTCACTGAATTCGGAGTTGATCAGCCTTCCGGTGTGGATGACACCTGCCACGCAGAAGACCATGTCGACACGGCCGAATTCCTCGTGGACGGCGGCCGAATGGCGGAGAACCGCCTGCCGGTCGGTCACGTCGACCGTGTCCGTGAGCACCCGCGCGCCGAACCGCTGACAGCGTCGCGCGGTTTCGGCCACCGCCTCGGCGTTCTGGTCGGACAGCGCCAGCCTCGTGCCCCGCCGAGCCAGGTTCACGGCCAGCGCGCGACCGATTCCCGAGCCCGCCCCCGTGATCACAGCCACCCGATGGGCGTAGTAATCCACTGTTTTCCTTCCGGTGCTTCCTGCTCATCGCCGCGCGCTACGCCGTGATTCGCCGGACGGTGATGAGGCGACCGGCGAAACCGGGCCCATCCGGGTGATCTTTGATCGTACGGTCAAGGCATATCTGTGCAGCCGGTGAGAGAGGAGACGAAACCCTGCCAGGAATGATCTTTCCTCGGATTACTCTAGCTCTTTGATCACCAGGGCTCGACGGGCGAACCGGCCGTGACCGGGAAGCCGTCAGGGATGCGGTTCGAACCGGATTTCCTGCGGCCTGCCGAGGCTTTCCATTTATGTGAAGAAGCTTCCGGAGGACGAATTGATCACCGAGATCACGACGTCCGCTCTGGGAGCTTCGAGCATCGTCGGCATGTCACGTTCGACGCCGAACCACATGGCCGGGCCGTTCCGTCGGTTCCGGTAGGGGACGCGGCCGGTGTTCACCGATTCGGCCGTGGAAACGAGGAAAACAGGGAGGAAGATGACGGCCTGAGCCACAGCCGTACCGCGCACCGCCCGATCCGGGCGCCGGTTCCTTCGCCTTTCTCGCACCCGGAACCCCACGCGCCCGAAACCCCACGTGGCCGAGCGTACGGCCGGCAGGCCCGGAATCGAGTGTGGTCCCCACCTCGGGCACGTCGCCTCCGGCGAGGCCGGGCACGGTCCGGCGGCTCCGTGCCGGAACTCGTGGTGTCGTGTTGCCGGAGGCGGCCGGCGCGTGGACATGTGGAGCCCGTACGCGCCAGGAAGCCACGCGACAGCGGGGAGGCGGGATGCCTCAGCCGGCGGCCTTCTTGATGAGGGCGGCGATCCGGACTTCGGTCTCGGGGGTCAGGTCGGTCAGGGCGAAGGCGGTGGGCCACATGGTGCCGTCGTCGAGGGTCGCGGGGTCGTTGAAGCCGAGCGTGGCGTACCTCGCCTTGAACTTCTGCGCGGGCTGGAAGAAACAGACGATCTTGCCGTCCCTGGCGTACGCCGGCATGCCGTACCAGAGCTTCGAGGAGAGGGCGGGGGCGTTGCTCTTGACGATGTCGTGGAGCCGCTCGGCGATGGCGCGGTCCGTTCCCTCCATCTCGGCGATCTTCGCGAGCACCTCGACCTCCGGGTCCACCTTGGGGGCTCGGGAGCCACGCTTGGAGGAGGCCTTCAGCTCCTTGGCGCGCTCCTTCATCGCGTCCCGCTCCTCGGCCGTGAACCCGTCGTACTTCTCGGCGGCTTCGGTGTTGGTGGCGGACGACTGGGTGCCCTTCATGGCAGATTTCCTCTCAGAAGGTGCTCGATCTGAACAATCTCATCCTAGGAACCCGAAGCCATGACGGCTTCTCCAAAACTGACCGGTTGCCGCGAGGCTCAGCCTGCGGCGCGGTGCGCCAGGCGGCGGGGGGCGGTCGCGAGCCAGATCGTGGCGAGTGAGGCGTAGGTGGTCAGCAGGGCGACGGTGGTCGTCGCCAGGAGCAGTGACACGACGACGGCGAGGGCGAGCAGGGTCGCCCAGCCGTACAGGAGGAGCCGGGCGGGGCGGGAGCCGGTGTGGGCCGCCTCCTGGACGGGGGTGACCAGGGCCATGACCGCGGCACCCGCCGTACCCACCACTTCGAGGCCGGCCAGCACGCCCGACGTCAGCAGCGCCGCGCCCACGACCGGGAGCACGCAGCAGAGCGCCGCCACCCGGACCTGGGTGCCTTCGAGCAGCAGCCGGGTCGTACGGCCTCGGTACAGGCGCAGCGTCGCCCAGGCCTCGGCGACCCACGCCGCCCAGTGCAGGACCGCGATGAGCACGAAGACGGCGATGAGCGGCGGCGCCAGGGGCAGCAGCAGCGCCAGACGCAGGCCGCCGCGAAACCTGCCGCGCAGCCGGGTCAGCAGCCGGTAGAGGGGATTGCGGCGTTTGAGCGCCAGGACGAGCAGGTCCCTGGCGTGGTCGAAGCTCGGGTTGAGCCGCAGTGTCTCGCGGAAGGCGTCCGCGGCCACCCCGGGGTCGCCGAAGGCCAGGTGCGCGCGGCCGTAGGCCAGGTGCGCCGCGGCGCTCTCCGGATCGAGGCGTACGGCCAGCGCCGCGGCGGGCACGGCCTCGGCCGCGTCACCGAGCATGACCAGGGCGACCGCCAGCAGGCTCGCCAGGTCGGGGTCCTCGGGATCGAGACCCAACCCCTGACGTGCCGCCTTCGCCGCCTTGCTCCACCGGCCGCTCCGTATGTGCACCCGGGCCAGCAACTCCCAGGTGGGGGCGTACTCGGGGTTCAGCTCCAGCGAGGCGGTGACGGCGGGGAGCGCCCGGTCGGCCCGGCCTGAGCGGTGGTGGACCTGTCCGGCGGCGTAGTGCGTGAACCAGGAGTCGGGCGCGAGCCGTACGGCCTCGCCGGCTTCGGCGGCGGCCTCGGCCACCTCGCCCTGTTCGGCCAGGGCTATGGCGAGCAGGGCGTGCGCGGTCGGATGCTGCGGGTCCTCGGCGACGGCGCCGCGCAGTTCCCTGGCGGCCTCGACCGGACGGTTCAGGCCGAGCAGGCCACGCGCGCGTTCGAGCGCGACCTGGACGGGCGTCATATGCGCTTGATCCACGGCATCAGCTCGTCCCAGCCGCCGGACTCGTTGGCGTGCAGCACGTAGTTGCGGGCGGTGGTCAGCCACTCGCGTACGGCGGTCGGCCTGACCTGGCCGACGGCGGTGACCAGGTCGGCCGTGACCAGGGGGATCATGCGGCCCGCGCTGATCGACTGCTGGAGCTTGGCCTCGACGGCGCGGTCGACCACCCCCTTGAGGTCGGCGCCGGTGAAGCTGTCGGTGATCCGGGCCACCGCGTCGAAGTCCATCTCGGCCAGCGGCTTGTCCCGGCACATGATGCGCAGGATGGCGGCGCGCGCGGCCGGGTCGGGCGGCGGTACGAACACGAGCTGGTCGAATCGGCCGGGCCTGCGGAAGGCCACGTCCACGTACCAGGGAGCGTTCGTGGCCGCCAGTACCAGGACCCCCTCGTTGGCGCCGTCGTCCACACCGTCGAGTTCGGCCAGGAACTGGTTGACGATCTGACGGTTGTGCGCCTGGCGCATGTCGGACCGGCGGGCGGCGAGCGCGTCGACCTCGTCGAAGAACAGCACGCAGGGCCGGTTGCGGCGGGCCATCTCGAACACCGCGCGCAGGTTGCGTTCGCTGGAGCCGATGTACATGTCCAGGATGTCGGCCAGACCGACGCTGACGAACGCCGCGCCGAGCTCACCGGCCGCGGCCCTGGCCAGGTGTGTCTTGCCCGCGCCCGGCGGGCCGTAGAGCAGCACTCCGCCGCCCGCCCGCTTGCCGAACGCGGCGAACAGCTCCGGCTGCTGCACGGGCAGCAGGAGCTTGAGGCGCAGTGTCTCCTTGACCGCCTCCATGCCCGCCACGTCGGCGAAGGTGAACCGGGAGCGTTCGACCTCCGAGTCGGCCTCCCGAGGCGGGCTCGGCGGCGCCGTCACGGGCTGCGGCGGCGCCGCGAGCCGGGCGGCCAGGTCGGGGGCGGCGACCGAGGGGTCGCGGGAGACCGCCTCGTGGTAGCGGCGGGCCGCACCGGCCGTCTCGCCCTCACCGAGCAGTGCCCTGGCCGCGATCACGCCCATCCGTGGCGGGTAACCGGCCCGCGCCAGGTGCGGCTCCAGGATCGACAGCGCCGCGCCGTACGCGCTCTGCCGGGTGAACGCCTCCGCCAGGCCGGTTGTGATGTCCGGGTCCTGGGGTGCCAGCATGAGCGCCGCGCGGTACTCCGCCTCGGCCTCGGCGAGGTATCCCTTGGTGAGAAGCTGGTCGGCCAGGTGCCGCCGCAGCGGGAGGTTGTCCGGGGAGAAACGGGCGGCCTCGCGGAGAGCCTGGAGACCGGCATCGTCGAGCACAGGAGACACATCCCTTCTGTCCTGGTTCCGGCGTCAACCTACCAGGGGGCGCGGAGGCGTGATCTTGCGAATCTCGGGACGGCTTCCGGTTGTTCCACGTGAACCATCACCCGATACCAGGTGGAAGGCCCGGTTGTGTGTCCGTGAACCTGATCGCTCCGCCGTCCGACTGTGCAGGGTGACAGGAGGACGCGATGACCGACGAACTACTCGTGGTGCGGGCCCAGCTGGGTGAGCGGGCGGCGCTCGCGGAACTGGTCGACCGCTGGCGGGTGCCGGTGTGGACCTATGTGCGGCGCATGCTGGACGCCGAGCGGGCCGACGACGTGGCCCAGGAGGTCTGGCTGGCCGTGGTCCGTGGCCTGCCCCGGCTGCGGGAACCCGACAGGTTCGCGCCCTGGCTGTTCACCATCGCACGCCGGTCGGTGACAGACCGGCTGCGCGGCCGGTACGCCAGGGAGCACGAGGCGCTCGCGGCGGACAGGGCGATCGTCGAGGACCCGGTCGAGGCTCTGGTCGACCGCGCCGAACTGGTGGGTCTCCTGGCGGAGCTGCCGGTGCCGGAGCGGGAGATCCTCGTCCTCTTCTACCTGGAGGACCTGTCGATCGAGGACTGCGCACGGATCTGCCAGGTCCCCGTCGGCACGGTCAAGTCCCGGCTGAACCGGGCCCGTCGGCTGTCGCGTGAGCATCTGGAGAGGAAGGGGTACCGGGCATGACCGAGGAGGAGCCGCGCATGTCGGCGCGGGAGACGATCGAGGGGCTGGAGTCGGCCCTGTCCAAGGGCCGGCGGATGCGGGCCGTGACGGCGCTGCTGGCGGGGTCGGTCGGCACGGCCTTCGTCGGCGCGCTGTGGCTGGGCGAGCCCGGACCGCTGCCGGGCCGTACCCGGCTGGCCTTCGCCGTGTTCACGGTGTGCTGTGTGGCCTGGGCGGGATACGGCGGATGGCTGGTGACACGCCGGGTGCCGCTGTTCGCCGTAGACCGGGTGATCGCGGCCTGGATCGGACTGGCCGCCGCCGTCGCCACGACCGCTGTGCTGGTGGTCGCGGCCGTCCAACGTGGCGGAGGGGCCGGGGCCGCGCTGGCGGTCGGCGGGGTGTTCGTCGCGGTGGCGCTGGCGCTGGCCGTACGGGCTCACGCCCGCAGGGCCGCGTTGCTGCGGCGGGTCCGGGAGCTGACCGGCGAGGGCGGGGGGTGAGAGGACCGGCGAGACCCTGACCAGAGGCCCTGACCGGCCGCGCGGGAAGGGCCGAGCGTCCCGAGAGAGGTCAGGGGCGTCGGCCGAGGCGGGCGTAGGCCGAAGGGGGCATGCCGACCGCGGCGGTGAAGTCGCGGGTCAGGTGGGCCTGGTCGGTGTAGCCGAGTTCGGCGGCCAACGTGGCCAGGTCGAGGCCCTGATAGATCCGTTCGGCGGCCTCGTGCAGCCGGAAACGGCGGATCACCCACTTGGGGCCGACGCCGACGTGGTCGCGGAACAGCCGTTGCAGCGAGCGCGTCGACCGCCCCGACCTGGCGGCCAGCTCGTCGACCCTGGTCATCGAGGGGTCGTCCTCCGCCAGCGCGACCAGCGCCGCGGCCTCCTCGGCGAGCGGGTCCCGCTCAGGCTCCAGACCGAGCAGGAGCTCCTCGACGAGCGTGATCGCGGCCCGCGCGTCGGGCTCGGCCAGGACCCGCTCGACCAGGGTCGTGCCCGCCGCGCCGAACATCTCGCCGATCTCCGTGAAACGGTCGGTCAGCGTGGAGACCGGCGCGCCGAGGAACGTCCGGAAGCCACCGGGCACGAAGCGCGTGCCGAGCACCCGGCCGCTGCCACGCATCGTGTAGGAGAACCCGCCCCTGATCACGCCCACGACCCGGTGGAAGTCCTCGGTGATCACCATGTTCACGGTCGGGTGCGAGACGATGCGCTGCTCGTACGGCTCGGCCAGGCCGGTCCACGTGACGACCCAGAAGTGGTCCACGTGGGCCGCCAGGCCGGGGGCGGGCGCGTGGCGGGCGAAGGCGAAGGCGTCGAGACCCGCGTACGGGTCGACCCAGCCGCGCTGTCGCGTTTCTACAAGCCGCGTTCCCGACGAGCCGGGCAGGATGGCTGCCATGGACGACATGATGCCGCTGATGAGGCGTGCCACCGAACAGACCGCCGACCTGGTCCGCACTGTGGTCCGTACAGCGGGACAGGAGAGGCTGGGAGACCCCACGCCGTGTGCGGAGTTCGACGTCAGAGGCCTGATCAACCACCTTGAGTGGGTGGCCGAGATGTTCGAGTCGGTGGGCGAGGGCGGGCCGCGCGTCGAGCAGGGGCCGTACGCGGGTGACTTCCCCGAGCGGGCCGAGCGCACCCTGGCCGTCTGGTCGCGCCCTGAGGTGTGGGAGGGGGTCAGCCCCGCCATGGGCATGCCGATGACCACGCTGGCCCACATGTTCCTCGTCGACATGGTCGTGCACGGCTGGGACCTGTCCAGAGCGGTCGGCGAGCCGTACGAGCCGGACGCCGAGGCGGTCGAGCGGGCGCTGGACTTCACCGGGCAGATGGCGGAGATGGGCAGGAAGCGCGGCGCCTTCGGGCCGCCGGTCGCGGTGCCCGACGACGCCCCGCCGTTCGACCGGCTGCTCGGCCTCATCGGCAGGGACCCGGCCTGGAAGCCGTGAGGCGGCCCCGGGGCGACAGGGGTTGAGGCAGGTGACGGTCCTGGGGCAACGGGCCGTCGGCTGAGGAACCGCGCTTCGCCCGTACGGCGTGGCCGGTTGTTCCAGGGCGATCGGCAACCCTGGGACAACGGGGCCGCAGGCTGAGGAACGGCACTTCACCCGTGCGGCGTGGTTGACGGCCCTGGCTCTTGGAAGGGCTCAGGGGCGGCGGTGGTGGCCGCAGTGGATGCAGAAGTTGGCGGCCGAGGGAGAGGTACGGCCGCATTCGCACTCCCAGGGAGGGCCCGCGGGAACGGCGGCGGGTTCCTCCTCCGGTGCCTGTTCGTAGTGGGACAGGGCCACCTTGACCAGCTGGACGTCGTGGTGGCTCAGGTTGGGGCGGGCCCGGACCCGGCCCTCGTCGAGGTCGAGGATCTCCACGAAACGCTGGAGCTCGTCGAGGGCGCGCTGGTTGCCGCAGCGGGCGGCCAGGCGGACCGCGCGGGCCCACTCGCGCTCGGCCCCGGGCAGGTCGTTCCTGCCGTAGGCGGACAGGCCCGCGTCGACGGCCTGGCTCATGTTGTCCTGGGCCTGGTAGAGCGAGATCGTGTGGCTGGTGAACGCCGAGGCGTCCGGATCCTCGCTCCAGTGGACCATGACGTTGGCGGCGCCACGGCGCTCACCGCCGACCACCGCCTCGACGCGGGCCACGCGCAGGTCGGTGAAGTGCGGGGCGCCCTCGTGGGAGACCTCGAAGCGGAGCTGGTAGTCGCGGGACTCCTCACCCCAGGAGCCGCTGGCCAGCTCGAAGACGCGGTCCCCGAGCGCGGTGACGTGCCCGGTGAGGTCGGCCCGCTCGGGATAGACCTGCCTGAGGGAGACCAGCCTGCCGGGCGGGGTGGTGGTGAAGCGCAGCGCCATCTTCGGGGTCACCTTGCCGAGAGCCGCCTCGACCATCCTCCTGAACTCGGCCTCAAGCTCGGCGTCGTCGACCACGGCGTCGGCTGAGCCGCGCAGCACGGTGGCGATCCGCTGCAGGTCGTGGGCCACCCAGTCTTCGCCGATGCCCCGGGCGTCGCAGACGAACTCGCCCTCGCAGGCCGCCAGCGCCCGTTCGAACTCCTCGGGGGACTCGTTGTTCCGGCCGTCGGTCAGCAGGATCGCGTGTCTGAGCGCGTTCGGGTGGGGGGCGAGCAGCCGCCGGGCCTCGGTGAGCCAGGCGCCGATGTTGGTGCCGCCGTTGCAGGTCAGCCTGCGTACGGCCGCCCTGGCGTCGGCCCTGGTGCGCTCGCTCGCCGGGGTCGGCGGGTAGACGGTGCGGGCCTCGTGGTCGCCCGCGACGACGGCGAAGAGCACCCCGTCGGGCAGGACGTCGATCGCCGTCATGGTCGCGCTCACCGCGGCTGCGATCTTCAGACGGCGGCCTTCCGACCTGCGGTTCAGCCCGCCCATGGAGCCGGAGCAGTCGATGATGAGGACCTCGCACCGCTCGGCTCGCTCGGCGGGGCCGTCGAGCCGCTGCCCGGCGACCCTGAGGACGGCGTCGAGTTCGGTCCTCCCGATGGTCAGGACCGGGTCCTGGTCGATGTTCAGCTCGAATCTCAGGGTCACAGCAGGCTCCAGGGGCGTACGGAGTGCGCGAGGTCGACCAGCCTGCCCCGGTCCTGCCAGGTGGTGGCCTGCTCGGCGAGTCTCAGATATGACCGTTCCAGTTCCCGGCGCGCCTCGTCGTCCGGCGCGGAGCGGTCGCGCGCCTCCCGGACGGCCGCGGTGAGGCGGTCCCTGACCTTGCCGGTCGGCTCTCCCCCGTCGAGGACCAGCGAGGCCAGCAGCCGGGTCGCCCTTGTCAGGTCGTCGGCGCCGGGGAGGTTCCCGCCGGGCAACTCCTCCGACAGCACGCGTACGGCGGCGACCCGGGCGGCGTCGTGGTGCTGGGCGACCTTCGGCACCCCGTCGAGGACGCCGACCGCGGCCGACCGGTCTCCGGCCCGCACCCGCAGCCTGACCAGCCCGAACGCGGCGTTGGTCTGCGAGCGGTCACGCCGCCACACGACGTCGAAGCCCTCCTCGGCGGCACGGAGGTCGCCCAGGAGTTCCTGGCAGAACGCGCGGGCCAGCTTCGGCGCGGTCTCGCCGGGCAACGCGCCGTAGACACGGTCGAAGCACGACAGCGCCGTGCCGTACTCCTCGCGGGCCAGGGCGAGCAGGCCGTGGTGCCAGGTGACCCGCCAGCCGTCGCCGGACAGGCTGCTCTCTGCCTCGTCGAGTTCGTCGAGTTCGAGGTGGGCGCGGCAGCGGCGCAGCCCGACCTCGGGTGACCGGCGGACCTCGGAGAGCTGGTCGAGCAGGCCACGGGCGGTGGTGTTCCCGATGGACGCCAGCAGGCCCGCCGCCGGGTCGTCGGGGTCGGCCTTGGGGACGGGCAGGCCACGGGCGACGAGGGCGGCGGCCGGGGGGAGACCGAGCAGGGCGCCGCCCCGGTCACGGGTCCAGCGTTCGAGCGGGGAGGCGGCGCTCAGGCCGCCGTCGAGGAGTTCGGCGCTCGGCTCGAAGACCGTGGACGACTCGAAGGCCGCCGGGACGTGTTCCGGCTGGAAGGATCTGACCTCGCGCAGCACACCCCTGAGCTGTTCGAGCATCTCCGCTGCCGAGGCGAAGCGTCGCTCCCAGTCCTGGTGCGAGGCGCGCTGGATCAGCCTCCTGAGCGACTCGACGGCCAGCCCTGTGCGGGACGGGCCGCCGACGCCGAGGAGTTTGTCCAGCGTCCTGCCGACGGCGTAGATGTCCGAGCGCACGGTCAGGCCGCGTTCCCTGATCTCCTTGGCGCTCACCTGGAAGCCGTAGGTGCCCACGATCGGGCTGGACCTGTCGTCGTCGCGCCGGACCCCGCCGATGTCGATGACCTTCATCCGCTCGGGGGTGATGATCACGTTGTCGGGCTTCATGTCGCAGTACAGCAGGCCACGGCCGTGCAGGTAGTCCAGCGCCAGGAGGATCTCGTAGCCGTAGGCGAGGACGTGCTCAGGCTCGGGGCGCGCCTGCCGGTTGGCGAGGACCTCGCCGAGCGACTGGCCGTCGAGATACTCCATGACGATGTAGCCGCCGCGTTCCCCCCGGCTGTCGTCGTGGGTGACGAAGTTGTAGATGCGGACGATGTTGGGGTGGTCCAGCGAGATCAGGAAGCGTCGTTCCGAGACCTCAAGGCTCACCGCGGTCGGGTCGTCGGGCTGGATCAGGCCCTTCAGCGCGACGTAGTTGTCGTTGAGGTGGCGGTCACGGGCCAGGTAGACCCAGCCGAGGCCGCCGTGCGCGATGGGGCCGACGACCTCGTACTGGTCGGCGACGAGCTCGCCCGGCGCCAGGCGTGGTTCGAAGTCGAACGGCGTCTGGCAGGTCGGGCAGAACCCCTTCAGCACGGCGGGCTGCCCGGCGTAGGTGAAGTTGATGAAGTGCCCCTTGCGGCACCTCCGGCTGAACCGGACCCGGCCGGGGTCGGAGATCACCCGGGTCGAGGGGTCCTTCCCCGAGGGGACGGGCACGGAGACCAGCCCGTCGGCGGCCCTGAGCGTCCGGCTCCCGGAGACGGCGGGCAGGGAGACCGGGTCGGCGGGCCGGGAGACCGTACCGGCGGGGAGTCCGCATTCGACGCAGAAACCGTCCTCGTCGATCCGGCCGGAACAGAAGGCGCACGGAGTCATCGGTTCTCCTTCAGCGCGCGGATGTAATGGTCGACCGCCTCGCTCGCCGCGGCAAGGTCACACGGCAGGGTGAAAAGCAGGTGGTGGGCCCGCGTGTATCGTTCGGCCAGAATTCGGTCACGTTCCGAGCGCTCGACGCCCGACCCCAAATGGTAGGCCCTCAGAAGGCTTTTGAGGCTTTTGTACTCGTCGTTGATTCTATCGAGTTCCCTATGAGTCTCAGTGGATTTGCGGAGAAGTTCCCTTGTCTCACTCTCGCATTCCTCAAGATCGGGAAGTGTGGGATTTCTGCGCAGGCTCCTGACCCGCAGTTGCAGGGCGGGGCCGTCGTCCGGCCAGTCGGGGACGGGGGTGACCAGCCGGGCGACCCCGCGGTGCCGTGCCCGCGTCGCCCGCGCCGCCGCCCGTGCCTCGGTGACCCGTACGTCCAGGACCTCAAGCCGCCGGGCCACCGAGGGCTGGTCCAGAATCCTGCGCAGCCGGGCGGACTCCTGCCGCAGCCCGGTGATCACCTGATGGCCCGCCTCGGTGAGCGGCCTGATCACCTCCTGCGCGAGGGTCTCCGGGTCGTCCGCCGCGTCCACGGCGTCGAACACGAACATCTGCCGCTCCGAGTGCCGTTCGAGGGCGCGGTGCACCTGCCGGGACACCTCGGCGACGGTCATGCCGGAGACGTCCTCCTCGTGCTGCGCGGGCTCGGCCAGCGAGGTGGAGACCGGCGCGTCCCCGGTGACCACGACCATCGCGCCGCCGGAACGGCCGGGCCCGAAGAACTCCCTGATCTGGTCGGTGAAGGAGGGACTGTCGGCGACCATCCCGGCCAGGGCGGGAAGGTGGTGGACGATCGTCTCGACCGGGATCATCCACGCCAGCCCGGCGAGCCCGGGAAACTCGCTGACCACGACACCCAGTACGTCACCGGTCCGCCCGTCGACCACCGGCGCGCCGCTGAACCCACGGCGGATCTCCCGGTACGGCTCGGCGTCCATCTGGATCCACTCGCCACCGGGACCGGCCCGGCCGCCGAGCCGCGCCCGCACCCACAGGCCGTCGTCGAGGAGGGAGGGAAAACCACGTGTGTAGACCTCGCGGCCCCACAGACCGGGCCGCCGTAACACCGGCCGTCTTTCCAGGGGCGCGGGTGAGGCCAGGCCGAGCAGGGCGAGGTCACCGCGCTGGTCGTCGTCCGCCGGGACCCAGGAGACCACCTTCGCCGTGCCGGGACGCGCACCGGGCTGACCGACGAATTCCGCCACGACCTCCTCGGCGCGGTCGGGAATGACGTGCGCGCACGTCAGAACCGTTTTCTGATCGAGCAGCACCCCCGCTCCCAGGACCTCGCCACCGGCCTGTCGGATTCGTACCCACCAGGTTTCCTCTCCCGGCTCAACTCTCACCGTAAAAGACTACGTAACGGCCGGCATTACGGGGAAGATTTGACTATTGGGGTGGTTACCAGGGTTTCTGGAAGCGCCGAACGCTGGTAGGAAAGCCGAGTTTTGTGGCATTCTTGCCGAAGCCGAAGGTGACCAGCTGTATATACGGAGGTCGGTCACATCAGAGTCAGGCACACCCGGACCAGACTTCTGCTGTACATGATTCTCACCGCGACGACGCTGATCGGTGTCGGCGTCACCGGAACCCTCACCGACAACGCCCTGCAGAGGGCGGGCGGGGAACAGGCCGACATGGCCGCCAGGCTGAGCGACGACGCCCAGGTGATCTACCAGTCGCTCGCCAAGGCCGACACCTCGGCCACCGGGCACTTCCTGGCCGGGACCACGACCCAGGCGACCCTGCGAAAGCGCTACGACGACGCGATCGACCGGATCAGGCGGCGCCTGGCCGACGCGGGCGGCCTGACCGGGGGAGACGTCTCGCGGGCGACCAACGTCGCCGAGATCGCCCTGCAGCTTCCCGTCTACACCGGCCTGGTGGATAGGGCGGGCACGCTGATCGCCCCGGCGAAGGACGAGACGGCCGACCCGGACGAGGCGAGGAAGGCCGTGGGGCCCGCCCTGCTCGGGGCCGCCTACCTGCACGAGGCCAGCTCCTACCTGCGCACGGTGCTGCTGCCCGCCGCCGCGCGGCTCCAGCGTGACGAGACCGACAACCTGCGCGACGCCAAGAGCACCGCGCTGCGCACCTCGTCCGCCCACCTTCTGCTGCTCCTGGCGACGATCGCCGGGCTCGTCCTGACGCAGTGGTCGCTGGCGCGCCGTACGCGGCGGGTGCTCAACCTCGGGCTCCTCGGCGCCACGGTCCTGGTGGCCGTCGTGCTCGGCGCCACCGGCTGGTCGCTGCGCAACTGGCCGGAGACCGATCGGCGGCTCGGCGCCATCGAGACGCGCCTGATCGACCAGCGAAGACTCGTGGACGCAGAACGCGCGGCGCTGACCGCCTACGCCGACACCTACCTGCTGCTCGGCGGCACCAGCCCGTTCAACTGGGAACAGTCGCTGCGCAACTTCCGGCGGAACGCGCGCTGCGCGGAACGGGAGACCACCTGGTGCCAGACCTACACCATCTCGATCCACCAGGAGCTGATCGCGGGGAACAACGACGGGGCGGTCGCCGCCGCGCTGCCCGGCGGACGGTTCGCGGCGGCCTTCGAGGTGGTCGACCGGGACAACACCACGAAGCTCGAAGACGGGGCCAGGCAGATCCAGGCGCTGGCCGTACAGGTGCCCTCGGCGCCGTCACGGCTCGGACTCCTGACCGTCGCGCTGTGCTGCTGCGCCGTCCTGTCCGCCGGCCTCGGCTTCTGGCCCAGGATCAGGGAGTACCTGTGAGAAGAGCCGCCGTGACCCTGGCCGCCCTGGTGCTCGCGGCCTCCGGCTGCGCCACGCCGTACCGGCCGCCGCCGATCACCGAGCCGACGCCCGCGGGCGCGATGTTCTCCGTGCCGCAGGAACCCGCGAAAAAGAGGGACGAACCGGACTGCGACCCCCGCTACAGCCTGCCTCCGTCCCCGGTACGGCCCCGCCTGGACCGGCTGAAGGTGGGCGTGTCCCAGTCGACCCCCGGGATGTCGTTCCGCAACCCGAGGACGGGGGAGTTCGAAGGCTTCGAGATCGAGCTGGTGATGGAGGTCGCCAAGGCCCTGTTCGGGTCACAGGCCAGGCAGCGGGTCGACTTCGTCACGGTGCCCTTCTCCGAGGGGGTCAGGCGGCTCAACGACGGGACCATCGACCTCTTCGCCCAGTCGATGACCACGACCTGCAGGCGGGCCACGGAGATCGCCTATTCGAGCGACTATCTCGACACCGGCCAGACCATGCTGGTCCGCAGGGGGTCCCCCTACCAACGGGTGGAGGACCTGCGCGGGAAACGGGTGTGCTCCGGGGCCTCGACCGTCTCGATCGACCACGTCAGGCAGCTGGAGGTCGGGCTGGTCCCGGTCGTCGCCGCAGTGACCAGCGACTGCCTGCTGATGCTTGAGCAGGGACAGGCCGAGGCCGTCTCCTCCGACGAGAACATCCTGATCGGCCTCAGGGAGATGAGCGGTGACACCCGGATGCTGCCCGGTACGACCCCGCCGCCCGGAGGCGGCAGGTGCGTCTGGAACGTCAACCCCGTCTGCAGCTGGTTCTCCGACGAACCCCACGGCTTCGCCTTCCGCAAGAGGGACGTCCAGCTGCTGAGGTTCACCAACCACGTCCTGGACGAGCTGCGCGCCGACGGCCGGTGGAAGCGGATCCACGACACCTGGCTGTCCGGCCACCCGGACAAGGGACCACCTCCGGCCCATTACCTGAAGAACGCGACCGCATGGCCGTACTAGGGGAGATTCTGTGTCCGAGTTGATCAGGTTCGAGACCACCGGTGGCCACATCGTGGTGGAGACGGCCGACGAGGAGGGGGTACGGCGGGTCTCAAGGAAGGGGCTGACGGACGTGGCCCGCCGCTTCGGGGAGGTGCTGGCCGAGGTCGAGGTCGCCGCGGCGGACGCCCTTGAGTCCTTCAGGTCGGGCAGGCTCAGGCCGGACCAGATCGAGATCGAGTTCGGCGTCAAGCTCAACGCCGAGGCCGGGGCGCTGATCGCCAAGACCTCGACCGAGGGTCAGCTCACCGTCAAGCTCACCTGGTCGTCGGGTCCCCCTCCGGGGGACGCAGGATGAGGTGCGGCGCGCCGGATCCGGGGACCGAGGTGACGTGCGCGTCCACGCCGAAGACCTCCCTGATGAGCCGCGGGGTGAGCACCTCGTACGGCGGGCCGTCCGCGACCACGCGTCCCTCGGCCAGGACGTAGACGTGGTCGCAGTAGGCGGCGGCCAGGTTGAGGTCGTGCAGGGCCGCCACGACGGTGGTCTTGGCGGAGGTGACCAGGTCGAGCAGGTCGAACTGGTGGCGCACGTCGAGGTGGTTGGTCGGCTCGTCGAGCACCAGGACGGGCGTCTGCTGGGCCAGGGCACGGGCCAGGAGCACCCGTTGCCGCTCACCCCCCGACAGCGTGGCGTAGCGGCGGCCCGCGAGGTGGGCGACCCCGGTGTGGGTGAGGGCGTCGGCGACGGCGGCGACGTCCCGGTCGGTGTCGGCGGCGAAGGGCCGTTTGTGGGGGGTCCGGCCCATCGCGGCCATCTCCCAGACCGTGACGTCGAAGTCCGAACGGGTCTCCTGGGGCAGCGCGGCGACCAGCTGGGCGGCCCGGCGCGGGGTGAGCGCCCACAGGTCCTCGTCCCCGACGGTGATGCTCCCCCCGGCCAGGGGAAGGTGCCGGTAGACGGCCCGCAGCAGGGTGCTCTTGCCGCTGCCGTTCGGCCCGACGATCCCGACGCGCCCGCCGGAGGGCGCGGTGAGGCTGACGCCGGTGACGACCGGGGTCGTGCCGATGGTGACGCGCACGTCGCGCAGGTGCAGGCTCGTCATCGTGGTCTCACAGTCCTGTGGTCTCGCGGGCCCGGGTGTGCACGAGCCAGAGGAACAGCGGGGCGCCGATGACGCTGGTGACGACCCCGACCGGCAGCTCCTGCGGGTGCAGGGCCGTACGGGCGGCGATGTCCACCAGCACCAGGAAGGCCGCTCCGGCGAGGGCCGCGACGGGCAGCAGCCTGCGGTGGTCGCTGCCGACGAGCAGCCGGGCGGCGTGCGGGACGATCAGGCCGATGAAGCCGACACCCCCGGCCAGCGCGACCATGACCCCGGTGAGCAGGGCGACGAGCAGGAACAGGTGCCGGCGCAGCCGGGCGGCGGGGACGCCGAGACCGGCGGCGGTCTCGTCGCCGAGCAGCAGCGCGTTGAGCGGCCTGGCCTGGGCGAGCAGGGCGGCCATCGTCGCGGCCAGGACGACGGCGGGCAGCCCGAGCGAGGCCCAGTTCGCCTCGGCCAGGCTGCCGAACAGCCAGAACAGCACCGAATGGGTGGTGCCCGGGTCGTCGGCCCGCAACACGAGGAAGCTGGTCACTCCGGACAGCGCGTAGGTGACGGCCATCCCGGACAGGACGAGCCGTAGCGGAGCGAGGGCACCGCCGGTACGGGCCAGGGCGTAGACGACGGCGAAGGCGCCCAGCGCCCCGAGGAAGGCGGCCACCCCGGCCGAGGCCCCGCCGAGCGGCGCGACCCCGGTGACGGTGACCGCGACCGCTCCGACGGCCGCGCCGTAGGTGAGGCCGAGCACGTACGGGTCGGCCAGCGGGTTGCGCACCAACGCCTGTGTCGCGGCGCCGGACACGGCCAGGCCCGCGCCGACCAGCGCGGCCAGCAACGCCCTCGGCAGGCGCAGGTTCCACACCACGGTGTCCTGGCTGACGCTCCACGTGGGCTCGCCCTGGCCGGTCAGGTGCCGCATGAGGACGCGGGCCACCGTGTCGGCGGGTACGGCGACGCTGCCGAGCATGACGGAGGCGGCCAGCCCCACGACGAGCAGCCCGCCCAGCACGGCGCAGGCCCCCAGGACGACACGGCGCCGCGGAGGGCGGGGCAGGACAGCGGACCGCTTACCGGGGAGCCCGCCGAGACGATCACCGGGGTGTTCGGCGGAACCCCTGCCCGGACGCTCGCCGAGACGATCGTTGGGGCGTTCGCCGGGAGGTCCGGCGGGTCGCGGGGGGCCGCTCATCGGGACCGGCGCAGTTGCCCGGCGAGTTCGACCACGGCGTCGGCGTTGCGCACCCCGCCGACCGAGGCCGTCTCGTAGACCAGCCGGGCGAAACGCCTCTCGGTCACCGCCCGCACGCCACGCAGCGCCGGGCTGGTGGTCAGGAAGCGTTCGGCCTCGGCGAAGCGGGCCTCGTTCGCGGCGGGGCTTCCCCGGTCGTAGACGATGACCAGGATGACCCGTGGATCCCGGGCCACCACCTCCTCCCAGCCGACCTTGGTGTAGGCCTCGTCCCGGTCACCGAAGACGTTGTGGCCCCCGGCGGTCTCGATGACCGCGTTGACCGCCTGTCTGTTGCCCGGCGCGTACGGCGTCGCGGTCCCCTCGTCGTACTCGAACGGGAACACGCTCAGCCGTTCCGCGTCCCTCACCTCCGCCTCGACCGGGGCGATCTTCCGCCGCATCTCCGCGATGACCCGTTCGGCCCGTTCGGGCACCCGGAAGATCCGGCCGAGGTTCGCGAGGTCCCGCCACACCAGGTCGAAGCCGGTCAGCGGGGCGGTCACCGCCGTCTTGCACGCGGTGGACAGGGCCAGGTAGGACGGGATGCCGTCGGCCGCCAGCTCCGCGCGGGACATGGCGCCGGGGGCGTCGAAGTTGCTGGCGAACCCGCCGAGGACCAGGTCGGGTTCCGCGGCGAGCACCTCCTCCCTCGGCACCGGGCGGTAACCGCCGCCCGCGGTGTACTTGCCGGACAGCGACCGCAGGGCGGCGACCTGCGCGGAGAAGCGTTCCGGCAGGCTGCCGGGGCGGGGCTGCTGCCCGATGGCCGTGACCCGGTCGCCGAGACCGAGCCAGAGCATCAGTTCCAGCACGCTCGGGGTGAGCACGACCACCCGTTCCGGCGGGGCCCCGACGTTCGTCGCGGGGCCACCGCAGCCGGTGACGGTTGTCGGGGTCGAGGACACGGCCACCCCACCCCCGGGGGCCGCCGCGCAGCCGGTGGCCAGGAGAACGGCGACCAGGGACCAGCGTGTCAGCACACGCATCATGAGCCTTTCCCGGACGGTTGGAGGGCCGCGGCCCCGGCGGTCGCGACGACGGCGGCCAGTACGGCGAAGCCCGCGGCGGCGGCGAACACCACGGCCGACGGGGTGCCCGCGAGCGCGCCCGCGACGAGGTTGCCCAGCGCCGACCCGGTGAAGGTGGCCGTGATCCCCCAGGCGAAGGCCTCGGTCAGCGTCCCCTCCGGGGCGCACCGGCCGATGAGCTCGAAGTTGCAGATGACCATGGGGGCCAGCAGGAGCCCGGCGGGCACGCAGAGCGCGACCAGCGTGGGGACGTTCGGCGCGAGGGTGAGCAGCCCGACGCCGCAGCCGTACCCGGCGAGGATCACCCGCATCCGCACGGCGGCGTCGGCGCGCCACGACCGCGAGCCGTACAGCAGGCCACCGATGAGGCTGCCCACGCCGAACGCGGCCAGCGCCAGGCCGCCGGAGGCCGGACCGTCGGAGCGTTCACCGGCGAACTCGACGAACCCGAGTCTGAGCACCCCCAGCAGGGCTCCGGTGAGCACCGAGACCGTGAGCAGCACGACGACGCCCGGCGAGCGCAGCGGCCCGGCCAGGCTCGCCCCCCTGCGGGCCGGGGTCCAGGAACGTGAGGGCGGCAGCGTGCTGAACCACACCGTGCCGCCGAGCAGTACGGCCGCGCAGCCGCCGACGGCCCAGGCGGGCCCGAAGGCCGCGCTGACCACGGTGACCAGCAGCGGCCCGGCGACCAGCGCGACGTCGAGCACCATGGCGTCAACCGCGAGCGCGGTGCGCCGTACCGCGTCGTCGTCGATCACGTGCGACCACAGCGCCCGCGCCGCGGCGGCCACCGGCGGCAGCGAGAGGCCGACCGCCGCCGCCCACCCGGCCAGGGCCCCGGTGGCCGGGCCCAGGTGCGCCGTCACCAGCAGGCCGGTGAAGGCGACTGCGTTGACGCAGGCCGCGGCGGTCAGCGGCCTGGTCTGCCCGAAGCGGTCCACGAGCCTGCCGTGCACCGGGACCCCGGCGGCGTAGGCGACGTCGAGCACCGCCGTCACCACGCCCGCCGCCGGGTAGGAGCCGGTCCGCTCGGCCGCCAGCAGCAGCACCGCGAAGACGTAGGCCTGCAACGGCACCCGGGCGCACACGCCGACCAGCAGCAGTGACGGCACCCACCGCTGCCGCCACAGCCGCACGTACGCCGTGGCCGGAGCGCTCACCCGGCGGCCGGGTGGCGCTTGACGAGCCGGTTGGGGTCGGTGAGCCCGGCGCGGGCGATGCCCTCGGGCATCCCGGTCTCGCCGAGGACGGGGTTCCCGGCGCCGAACATGTACAGCACCCCCTCGGAGAAGCCGTCGACGCCGAGTGCCTCGTCGAGCTCCTCGTCCCGGAAGGCGGCGCTCTGCCAGGCGCCGAGTCCGACGGCGGTTGAGGTCAGCACGAAGGTCTGACCCAGGTGCCCGGCCGACAGCAGCGTCACCCGCAGCGCCCGCGAGTGCCGGTACTTGTACATCGTCCGTTCGAAGACCACGGTGACGAAGCAGACGAACGCCGACGGCGTGCACATCTCCGACTCGTAGGTCACCCGGTGCAGCCGTGCCCGGTCGAAGTCGGGGTCGACGAGTTCGAGCGCGTGCGCCTCGGCGTTGTAGTGGTACAGCCCCGGCGGCACGTCCTGGACGTCGAGAACCGCGACGTAGCCCTCAAGCTCGTGCCTGGCACCCCCGCACGGACTGGTCCGCAGGATCAGCGTGCCCAGGTCACCGGCGTCGTAGAGCTGCATCGGCGCGAAGGTGTAGAACAGCGCCGTGGACAGCTGCGCCAGGCTCACCGGCTCCCCGGTGAACACGCGGTGTGTCCGCCGCCGGGTCAGCACCTGCCCGTACGGCTCCGCCAGCGGCAGGAACGCCCTGGGCAGGTAGACCCGTGGCGCGTCCGGATAGGACTTGAAGACGGCCGGTGGGGGACCGCCGGTGCGCCGTACCCAACCGGCGTCGGCGCGGCGTTGTTCCAGGCTGTCGCCGGTGTAGATCGTGTTCCGGGTGCCGAAGTGGAAGAAGCGGGCCTCCTCCCCCCAGTCACGCCAGGCGTCGAGGAAGCGTTCCTCGCGCTCCTCGGCCCCCCTCTCGACCAGCAGCCCGGCCTCGGCCAGGGCCAGGACCGCCTCGCGCACCGAGTCCTGGTCGAACTCGCCCAGGTCGGAGGCGACCTTCTCGACGGTCGTCCAGTCGGTGAAGTGTTCGAGCAGTTCGACCGCCTGGGCGTTCACGGCGACCGCGTTTTCGGCCTCCTCGTCGGTCGAGCGGCTCTCCAGGTAGTTCTCGGCCGTCAGCTCGCCGTCGTGCCAGTAGATCATCAACGTTCGCGCCCGCCGGAACTCGGTCTGCGTCACGCACGCTCCCTCTCGCTCACCTGCTGCTTCTCCTGCCTCCGACCGGCCGCCATCTCCGACCGGCCGCCATCTCTGACCGGCCGCCGCCTCCGGCCGATCACGGTTCCCGGCCGACCGGTCGCCGTCTCTGACCG
>NZ_JBHSBC010000020.1:163339-169160 GCF_042650425.1 Streptosporangium jomthongense
CGGCCCCCGCCGGGAGAGCCCGGCGGCGACCGTCCATGACTGGCTCAGCCCTGTCAGCCGTGGTTGTTCAGCAGGCGGCTGCGGGTCTTCTTCCTGCGGGCCACGATGTCGAGCGTCTTCTTGACCATGGACGATCCTCCTTTCTCCCCGGAGGAGGCGTGTGGCCTGTCTCCGGTTCTGGACAGTGGATCTGGACGGTGGACATCCGAGTAGTCGGCCGCCGGGCCCCGATGGTTCCCGTCGATCGCCGGACACCCACCGGCCTGGCAGAAAATCCGCGATAAATGGCTGTTTCTCACCTCGTGACGATGACATTCGAATGTCAAGATCCAGTCAAGGAGATCGTATTCGCGGGCGTGTGGAAAACATGCCGCCCGGCCTGTGTTTCCGGACGGCGCCATGACCACCGGACGGCCGGGGCGTCGCTGTCCCCCGGCCGTCCGGTACCACCGGGGCCCCGCTCCGAAGGTGGCCACACCGGCGACCGAACCTGAGCGTCCCGGGGTGGCCCAGGGGGCCATAGGGGTCAGGCGTCCCCCATGGACTCCACGGTCTTCGCGGCCCCGGGAGCACCGGCGGCCCCGGGAGCACCGGCGGCCCCGGGGGCACCGACGGCCCCGGCGGAGGGGAGGCTCAGGCGGTCGGCCACGGTTCTGACGCCTGCGGCCAGGGCCGCGATGAGCAGCAGCAGGAACAGTCGCAGCAGGTCATGGCCGTCGAGGGTGAGTTCGGCCTCGGTGTTGACCAGGAACCCGGTGGCGAGCAGCCACGCCAGGACGGCGGTGGCCAGGGCGGCGGGCCAGCGGGGCGTGCGCAGGGCCTGACCGCCGACGGCGATCGCCATGACCAGCAGCCGCCCGCGGACCTGCCCCGGGGTGAAGAGCAACGACGCGACCGCCGTCGCGGTGACGGTGGCGAACAGGCCACCGGCGAGCGAGAAGCCGATCGGTTCTGAGCGGACCATCGCAACCGCCTTTTCCGCTGGAGATCCCTACTTTCTTCATCAAACTTCTGAACCACCATTTTTCAACCTTTGTCTACGCATCTCCTACGCTTTTCCGGATAATCCGTACGGGTTCCCTACCGGATGGCCGTCCGCCATGTCCGGCAAAGGCGTCAGGAAACCGGAATCGGGACTGACCAGATTGTTCTTCCGGCACCCTTTCCCGCATTTTCCCCGACCCGGAAACACCCCCGGCCGCACCGGACGCCGACACCGGGCGAGGAGGCCGTGTGGCACACCGCCGACGGTCACGCTCCGTGACCGTCGGCGGGGGCGATGTCCCCGGGTGTACACGCTTGTTCACCCCCCGCTGATAACGCGGGTCTCCGGCTCCGGGTGAGCGGTATAAGGCCAGGTCAGAGCGGCTGCCGGGAAATCGTTAAGAAACTTACCGGCGGGAATTGTTAAGAAACTTGACAAAAGATACGGGCTGATCCAACCATTAGGTCACACGCGGATCCGCAACCCGTTCTCCCAACTCTGCGTTGAACCACGCATCAGACACGGCATCGGCCTGCCGGATGCGCCACCCCCCCATCCCGGGGCCCGCTGGGTCCCGCCTGACTTCTGTTACGGGAGTCTGCAATGCACCTAAGAACATCGCTTCGTGCTGCCCTGGCGGCTGTCACCACCGCCGTCACGGTGCTCGGCGTCACCGCCATGGGCACCACGGCCGCGAGCGCCACTCCGGACAAGGCCACCGCCCCCGTCAAGGCCGCAGCCGCAGGCCTGCCCGAGCGGGTCTTCGCCCCCTACTTCGAGGCGTGGACCGGTGAGGACCCGGCGACGCTCTCCCAGCAGTCCGGTGCCAAGCACCTGACCATGGCGTTCCTGCAGGCCGCGACCAAGGGGTCGTGCACGGCCTACTGGAACGGCGACACCAGCATGCCGATCTCGACCTCCACCTTCGGCGCCTCGATCAACAAGATCAGGGCGGCGGGCGGCGACGTCATCCCGTCGTTCGGCGGCTACACGGCCGACAACACCGGCACCGAGATCGCCGACAGCTGCACCAACGTCAACTCGATCGCCGCGGTCTTCCAGAACGTCATCAACACCTACGGCGTCACCCGGATCGACCTCGACATCGAGGACAACTCGCTGACCAACAGCGCCGGAATCGACCGCCGCAACAAGGCGATCAAGCAGGTCCAGGACTGGGCCGCCGCCAACGGCAAGAAGATCGAGTTCGCCTACACCCTGCCCACCACGACCAGCGGTCTGGCCGACAGCGGCCTGGCCGTACTGCGCAACGCGGTGGCGAACAACGCCAAGATCGACATCGTCAACATCATGACGTTCGACTACTACGACAACGCCAGCCACAACATGGCCAACGACACGAAGACCGCGGCCCAGGGCCTGCACGACCAGCTGGCGCAGCTGTACCCGAACAAGACGTCGGACCAGCTGTGGAGAATGATCGGCGTCATCGAGATGATCGGCATCGACGACTTCGGTCCCGCCGAGACGTTCAGGGTCGAGGACGCCGCCCCCGTGCTGAACTGGGCGATCAGCAAGAACCTCGCCTACCTGTCGTTCTGGGCGCTCCAGCGTGACAACGGCGGCTGCCCCGGGACCGGCGGTTCCGACAGCTGCTCCGGCATCGAGCAGAGCACCTGGTACTTCAGCCAGGCCTTCGCTCCGTTCACCAGCGGCAGTCAGAACCCGTCCGACGACTTCTCGGTCGCGGTCTCCCCTGCCTCCGGCTCGGTCAACCCGGGTGAGACGGCGACGACGACGGTCAACACCGCCGTCACCAGTGGTTCGGCGCAGACGGTCAACCTCGCCGCGACCGGGCTTCCCGCCGGTGCGACCGCGACCTTCACCCCCGCCTCGGTCACCGCGGGCGGCTCCTCCTCGCTGAAGCTCGCCACCACCTCGTCGGTGACCCCGGGCGTCTACCCGATCACCGTCACCGGCACGGCGGCCTCCGGCAACCACACCGCGACCTACAACCTCACGGTGAAGGGCACGTCGAACGACGACTACTCGATCTCGCTCTCCCCTGCCACCGGCACGGTGATCGCCGGGGACGCGACGACGACGACGGTCAACACCGCCGTCACCAGTGGTTCGGCGCAGACGGTCAACCTCGCCGCGACCGGGCTTCCCGCCGGTGCGACCGCGACCTTCACCCCCGCCTCGGTCACCGCGGGCGGCTCCTCCTCGCTGAAGCTGGCCACCACCTCGTCGGTGACCCCGGGCACCTACACGGTCACCGTCACGGGAACGGGCGCCTCGGCGACCCACACCGCCACCTACACCCTCACGGTCGGTGGCGCCAACCCCGGTGGCACGGTGGCCAACGGTGACTTCGAGTCGGGCTCGCTCAGCCCCTGGAACTGCCAGTCGGGCGGCACCGTGGTCAGCTCCCCGGCCCACGGCGGCACCCACGCCCTGCAGGTCGCGGCGACGAACAGCCAGACCGGTGAGTGCTCCCAGACGGTGACGCTGACCCCCAACCACAGCTACACGCTGAAGGGCTGGGTCCAGGGCAACTACGCCTTCCTCAACGTCTCCGGCGGCGCGACCGGCAGCGCCTGGACCTCCTCCGGCGGCTGGAGCCAGGTCTCGGTGCCCTTCACCACCGGTTCCTCCGGCACGGTGAAGATCTCCGTCCACGGCTGGTACGGCCAGGGCAACGTCTACGCCGACGACTTCAGCATCTCCTGACGCTCGTCTGAGGCCTGACAGCCCACAGGGGCCGTCGCACCGGATCCGGTGCGACGGCCCTCGTCGTTTCCGAGAGCCGAGAGCCGAGAGCCGAGAGCCGAGAGCCGAGAGCCGAGAGCCGGGACTCGGGACTCGGGAGCCCTCGGGAGGTCCCTGGGACATCTCCCGAAAAATCCGGAGAAAAAAGTTTCGTCGCACCGATGAGTTCGCGCCCGAGCCCCCGTTACAGGGGCATGACACAGATTCTGCGGGACAAGAACGTCATCATCTACGGCGCGGGCGGCGGCATCGGCGGCGGCGCGGCAAGGACCTTCGCCAGGGAGGGCGCCAGGGTCTTCCTCGCCGGACGCACCCGCGCGTCGCTCGACGCGGTCGCGGCGGACATCACCGAGGCGGGCGGCCTCGCCGAGGTCGACCAGGTCGACGCGCTCGACGAGCACTCGGTCGAGGAACACTTCCGGTCCGTCGTCTCCCGGGCCGGTGGGGTGGACGTGTCCCTCAACCTGATCACCCGCGGGGACGTGCAGGGCGTCCCGCTGGTCGACATGTCGGCCAAGGACCTCACCACGGCCGTCGTGAACGGCCTGCTGACGAACTTCCTCACCGCCAGGGTCGCCGCCCGCCACATGGCCACCAGGGGTGGCGGGGTCGTCATGACGATCACCAGCGGCTCCTCCCGGGGAACGGCCCCGATGATGGGCAGCACCGGCCCGGCGGACGCGGCGGTCGAGACGTTCCTGCGCTACCTGGCCGCCGAGACCGGACCGAGCGGGGTGCGGGTCGTCGGCCTGCACACGGCCGGGGTCATCGAGACCCTGACGCGCGAGAAGGTCGTCGAGGTGAACGGCGGGCTGACCGACTTCGACCCCGAGGCGTTCGAGAGGGCGATGGCCGGGATGACCATGCTCGGGCGCATGCCCAGGCTGGCCCAGGTCACCGAGACCCTGGCCTTCCTGGCCTCGGACAGGGCCGCCGGGATCACCGGCACGACCGTCAACGTCTCCTGCGGCCTGGTCGCGGGTTAGGTTCGTACCCGTGCGGACAGGTCACCAGGAAACCGGCGAGGACACGCTCGTCACGGCCGCCCTCGCGGGGGACGAGACGGCGTTCGCCACCGTCGTCGAGCGGCACCGCCGGGAGTTGCACGTGCACTGCTACCGGATGCTCGGCTCCTTCGACGAGGCCGAGGACGTCGTCCAGGAGACGTTCCTGAGGGCCTGGCGCGGAAGGGATGGTTTCGAGGGAAACGCGCTCTTCCGGGCCTGGCTCTACAAGATCGCCACGAACGCGTGCATCGACCACTCCCGGCGCGGGGCGCGCTCGGCCACGTCCTTCGCGGACCTGCCGTGGCTGCAGCCGTACCCCGACCGGTTGCTCGACCAGGTGGCGCCGGGCGAGACCGAGCCCGACGCCGTCCTGGTGACCAGGGAGACGATCGAGCTGGCCTTCCTCGCGGTGATCCAGCTCCTGCCGCCGAAGCAGCGGGCGGTCCTCATCCTGCGTGACGTGCTCGAATGGTCGGCGACCGAGACCGCGGCGGCCCTGGACACGACGGTCGCCTCCGCCAACAGCGCGCTGCAGCGGGCCCGCGCCACGGTCAGGGAGCACCACCCGGTACGGCCGGCCCCCCGGCCGCCGAGCGAGACGGAACGGGAGCTGCTCAGGCGCCTCATCGAGGCGCACGAGCGGGCCGACGCCGACGCCGCGCTCGCCCTGATGCGCGAGGACATCCGGATCACGATGCCGCCGTTGCCCATGTGCTACGACGGACTGGCCATGATCGCGCCGCTGATCCAGCGGGGGCTGACGGACCCCGGAGAGTGGCGGCTGCTGCCGGTCGCCGCGAACCGGATGCCGGCCGCGGCCAGTTACCTCAGGGCGCCAGGGGAGACGGAGTTCAAGGCGTTCAAGATCGACGTCCTGCGGATCGAGGACGGCGCCGTGGCGGAGATCACCACCTTCGACACCCGCCTCTTCCCCGCGTTCGGCCTGCCGCCCGTGCTGGCCATGCCTCGCTGAAAGCCCGATTCGTCGCTTTTTGTGCCAAGGACACTCCCCCATCTTCAGGGCGGGATCTTCGGGTGCGAGACTTCGCTGTATGGGGAGGATCGAGCCCGGTGGCCTGCTGCCGCACCTGAGACT
>NZ_JBHSBC010000021.1:0-156444 GCF_042650425.1 Streptosporangium jomthongense
CGCAACGCCCTGCCCCCACCCCACACCCTCACCCCCCTACCGAACGACCGGACAGCCACGGAGAAGTCCACAGCGGAGCCCGCCGGGGAGGCCGACCCGGTGCTCCGTGCCCTCGCCGACATCTGGGGACGGGTGCTCGGCCTGGCGTCCGTGGGCGCCGAGGACGACGTGTTCGAGCTGGGGGCGCACTCGTTCGCGATCGCCAAGGTGAAGGCGCGGGTCGCGGTGGCGTTGCGGATCGACCTGCCGCCCCGGGTGTTCTTCACCGCGAGGACCGTCGCGAAACAGGCCGCGGTGCTGCTGGAGAAGGCGTCCTCGCCGGAGGCCGTACTGCGCCGGGCCGCGGCCGTCGCCGCGCTGCCGGAGATGACCGACCACGAGTGGGCGGCGGCCGTGGCCGGCCTCACGGACGGGGAGAACTGACATGACGACCGTCGAACACGGCTGGCAGCCGCTCAGGCCGGGGAACCTGGAGACGGCCCCGCTCACGTACGGCCAGCGTGCCCTGTGGCTGCTCGACCGGCTGACCCCGGGCACCGCGTTGCACAACATCCCCTGGGTGCTGCGGCTCGAAGGGCCGGTCGACGCCGACCTGCTCGCGGAGTGCCTCGGGACGATCGTCGGGCGGCACGACATCCTGCGCAGCGCGTTCCTCGCCTCGGTGTCGGAGCCGTACCAGGTGGTCAGGCAGGGGACGGCGTTCGGGCTGGCGGTGACCGAGTGCGCGCCGGAGGCCGTCGACGACCTGGTCCTCGCCGAGGCGCGCAGGCCGTTCGACCTGGAGCGTGACCTGCCGGTCCGGGCGCGGCTGCTGCGCTGGGCCGAGGACGGGTGCGTCCTGGTGGTCGTCTTCCATCACATCGCCTGTGACGGACTCTCGCTGCCGGTCTTCGAGCACGAACTGGCCGTGCTGTACACCGCGCGGGCCGAGGGCCGTACGCCCCGGCTGCCCGCGCCGCCGATCCAGTACGCCGACTACGCGGCGTGGCAGCGGGAGCAGGACCCGCGTGAGGACCTCGACTACTGGCAGCGGCGCCTGGCGGGCGCGCCGGAACGGGTGACGCTGCACACCGACCGGCCCCGTCCCCCGGTGCGGTTGACGGAGGGGGCGACCCACCTGTTCGACCTGCCGCCCGAGGTGACCGAACGGGTGCGCGTGCTGGCCATGGACGAGGAGGTCACCCCGTTCGTCGTGCTGTTCACCGCGTTCGCGGTGTTGCTGCACCGCTACACCGGTCAGGACGACCTGGTCATCGGCTCCCCGGTCGCGGGCAGGGACCGGATCGAGATCGAGGACCTGATCGGCCACTTCGTCACCGTGCTGCCGCTGCGCGCCAGGATCGACGGCGGGGAGAGCTTCCACGAGCTGCTGGCCGCGGTCGGCCGTGACGTCATGGAGGACCTCGACCACCACCGGGCGCCGCTCGACATGGTCGTCGACCGGCCGCTGATGAACGTCGCCTTCGGCGCGCACGGCGCGCAGGACACCGGGCCGATGCGGCTCGGCGAGGTGAGCGGGACCCCGCGTGTCATGACCACCGGCACCGCCAAGTTCGACCTGCTGCTGTCCGTCTTCGACGACGGGCGCCGCATGCGGGGCGAGGTCGAGTACGCCACGGGCCTGTTCGACGCCGCCACGGTCGAACGGCTGGCCGGGCACTGGCTGACCCTGTTGAGCGCCGCCGTCGAGGCGCCGGGGACCTCGGTCTCCGAGCTGCCCCTGACCTCCGGTGCCGGGCACGGCGTCGCCGTACCGGTGAGCCGTGAGCCCCGGGCCTGCCTGCACGAGCGTTTCGAGGCGGTCACCGCCCTGCACCGGGAGCGGATCGCGACCGACGTCACCTACGAGGAGCTCAACGCCAGGGCCAACCGGCTGGCCCGTCACCTGCGGGCCCGTGGCGTACGGCCGGGCGACCGGGTCGCCCTGCTGCTCGAACGCACTCCCCGCCAGGTCGAGGCTGTGCTCGCGGTGCTGAAGGCGGGCGCCGCCTACCTGCCGATCGCCCCGGAGACCCCGGCGGAACGGGTGGCGTTCCTGCTTGAGGACGCGGGCGCCAAGGTGGTCGTCGCCGATCGGGCCGGGGAGGGTGTCACCGTCGGGCTCGACGAGGAGGCGGAGGCCATCGCCGACCACCCGTCGGACAACCTCGGCCTGGCCGTCCCCGTCGGGACGACCGCGTACATCATCTACACCTCGGGCTCGACCGGCCGCCCGAAGGGGGTGGCCGTCACCCACGCGAACGTGGCGGAGCTGTTCGACGCGACCGAGGAGCGTTTCACCCCCGGCCCGGGGGACGTGTGGACGCTGTTCCACTCCTACACCTTCGACTTCTCCGTGTGGGAGATGTGGGGTGCCCTGCTGTACGGCGGGCGCCTGGTGGTCGTGCCGAAGGAGGTCGCCAGGTCGCCGGAGGACTTCGCCGACCTCCTGCAGCGGGAGCGGGTCACCTGCCTCAGCCAGACGCCCTCCGCGTTCGGCCAGCTCGTCGGCCTCTTCGAGGAGGCGCCGAGGGTCCTCGACGACCTCAGGCTGATCGTCTTCGGCGGTGAGGCGCTGCAGCCGCACCACGTGCGCCGGTGGTTCGCCACCGGGGCGGGGCCGAACGCCCGGTTGTGCAACATGTACGGCATCACCGAGACGACGGTCCACGTCACGGCCTACGACATCACCCCGGAGACGCCCTTCGACCGCAGCGTGATCGGGCGGCCCCTGCCCCACCTGTCGGCCGAGATCGTCGACCGGCACGGCCGGGCCGTACCGGACGGGGTGCCCGGGGAGCTCTACGTCGGCGGGTACGGGGTGACCGGCGTGTACGTGGGCCGTCCCGGGCTGACCGCCTCGCGTTTCGTGCCCGACCCGGCGAGGCCGGGAGCGCGGCGTTACCGCAGCGGTGACCTGGTCCGCAGACTGCCCGGCGGGGACCTGGAGTATCTCGGCAGGATCGACGACCAGGTCAAGATCCGTGGTTTCCGCATCGAACCGGGTGAGATCCAGCGGGTCCTCGACGGGCACGACGCGGTGCGTTCCTGCGTGGTCGTGGTCAGGGAGGGGCGGCTGCTGGCCTACGTCGTGCCCCGCGACGGGTGGCCGGGGGCGTCCGAGCTGCGCGCCTACCTGACGGCCAGGCTGCCGGACTACATGGTGCCGTCGGCGGTCGTGCCGATGGAGGGCATCCCGCTGACCCCGAACGGCAAGGTGGACCAGCGGGCGCTGCCCGACCCGGGACGCGGGGAGCGGCCCTACGACCCGCCGAGCGGCCCGGCGGAGCAGGCGTTGGCCGACGCCCTGGCCGAGGTGCTGAAGCTGGACCGGGTCGGCAGGGACGACAACTTCTTCGAGCTGGGCGGCGACTCGGTGCGCAGCGTGCAGGTCGCCGGACGGCTCAGGCGGTCGGGCTACGCGCTGCCGCTCGACGTGCTGTTCGCCCACCCCACGGTCCACGAGGCGGCGGCCCTGATGACGCCGGCCGAGGACGGGCCGCCTCCCGAGCCGTTCTCGCTGCTCGGCGAGGCCGACCGGCGGCGGGTCGAGGCGCTCGACGACGTCGTGGACGCCTACCCGATGACCTCCATGCAGCTGGCGATGGTCTACCACATGGAGCTCGAACCCGAGCGGCGGCCGTACCACAACGTCAACAGCTACCGGGTGGCGACGCCGCTGGACGAGGAGGCGCTCGCCAGGGTCCTGACCGAGGCCGTGGCGCGGCACCCGGTGCTGCGCACCTCCCTCGACCTGGCCTCCTTCAGCGAGCCCATGCAGCTCGTCCACCGTGCCGCGCCGTCGCCGCTGATCGTCGAGGACCTCCAGGGGGCCGACCAGCAGGCGGCGATCACCGCGCTCGTCGAACGGGAGTGGGCGACCCCGTTCGACCTGCGTACGGCCCCGCTGTTCCGGGTGACGGCCCAGCGGCTGTCCCCGACGGCCTTCCAGCTCACACTCACCGAGCACCACGCGATCCTGGACGGCTGGAGCTTCACCTCCCTGGTCGCCGAGATCCTCAAGCGGCACACCCTGCTGCGCGACCACCCCGAGACACCGCCCGCGGCACCGCCGAAGTCGCGTTTCAGCAGGTTCATCGCCCTGGAACGGGCCGCGGCGGGTTCGGCGGAATCGGTCGCGTTCTGGAAGGAACGCCTGTCCGGGGTGGACGGCACCCTGTTCACCGGTCTCGGTCAGACGGCGACCGTGGCGCACAGCATCGACCGCGAGGTGAACGGCGAGCTGTTCCGGGCGATGTCCCAGCTGGCCGTGACGGCGGGCACCAGCAGGAAGAGCGTCGCCCTGACCGCCCACCTGGTCGCCCTCGGCCGGGTGTCGGGCCGCACGGAGGTCGTCACCGGTCTCGGCGTCAACGGCAGGGTTGAGGAGGAGGCGGGCACCGAGGCGCTCGGTCTGTTCCTCAACACGGTCCCCTTCTCCGTCAGTCTCGACGGCGGGACCTGGATCGACCTGGTACGGCGGGTGCACCGGGAGGAGACGGCGATCATGCCTCACCGGCGGGTGCCGTTCGCGACGCTCGCCCGTCACATGCGCGACTGGAATCTGGACGCCAACTTCGGATTCAACCGGTTCCACGCGCTCGCCGGGGTCCGGATCGACGACGAACGCATCGGGTGCGCGCCGACGATGCGGTACGAACCCAACCATTTCACGCTCAGCATCGGGTTCGTGCAGGACCCGTCCACGGACCGGGCCCTGATCATCGCCGACTATCCGGCCTCGAAACTGCCGCACACGGTCGCCGCGGAATACGCGGACTCCTTCCTGCGGGCCGCGCACGCCATGACCTCCCAGCCGTACTCCAACTACCGCGAGGAGCTCCAATGACCCACGTCGTCGTGGTCAACGACGAAGACCAATACTCGATATGGCCCGCGGAACGGACGCTCCCCCCGGGGTGGGCCGACGCCGGCCATCGGGGGTCCGAGGACGAGTGCCTGGCCCACATCGAGAAGGTGTGGACCGACATGCGCCCGCGCAGCCTGCGTGAACGGATCTGAGCCCGTGCAGCTCATCGAGGACGCCCTCGCGCACCAGGCGCGCTTACGGCCGGACCGGCTGGCCGTCACCCATCTTGACTTCGAGGCCGGGCACACGCCCAGGCAGCTGGAGGTGACCTTCGGCGAGCTCCACGCCAGAGCCACCGAGTTCGCCACCAGGTTGAGCGCGGTCGTCGCCCCCGGGCAGCACGTCATGCTGCTGCACAACGCGGGCGTCGACTTCGTCGTGGAGTTCTTCGGCTGTCTGATGGCCGGGGCGGTTCCCGTCCCCGCGCCCGAACCGCAGATCCCCTACCACCGGGCCGCCGAACGCCTCACCAGGATCGTCGAGGACGCCGGGATCACCGCGGCGGCGGCCGCCCGTCAGGTGGCCGTGGCCGACGTGGTCGCGCTGAGCCCGCGCCTGTCGGAGGTGACGTGGCTCAGCCACACCGCACCGGGCGAGCCGGGACCCGCGCGTGAGCGTACGGCCCGGCGGGACGACGTCGCCTACCTGCAGTACACCTCGGGCTCGACCGGTTCGCCGCGCGGCATCGAGATCACGCACGGCAACGTGCTCGACGAGGTCGACTACTTCGGTGCCGCGCTCGGCCTCGACTCCGAGTCGGTGCTGGTGACCTGGGTGCCGGTCTTCCACGACCTCGGCCTCGTGCTGGGCACCCTGGTCCCACTGCTGCGGGGTGCCCGCATCGTGACGCTGTCGCCGCAGGCCTTCGTGCGTGACCCGGAGCGCTGGCTGCGGGCGATCTCCGACTTCGGAGGCACCCACGCCGCCGCCCCCGACTTCGCCTACGACCTGTGCCTGCGCAGGATTCCCGAGGCCAGGCGGGCCGGGTTGCGGCTGGACACCTGGCGGGTGGCGATCAACGGCGCCGAGCCGGTGCGGGCCGAGACCGTCGACCGTTTCGCCGAGGCCTTCGCCCCGTACGGCTTCGACCCCGCCGCGATGCGCCCCTCGTACGGCCTGGCCGAGTGCACGCTCGCGGTGACGACTCCCCCGTTGCACGAGATGCCGGGCCGGGTCGTCGCCGACCGGGACGCGCTCGCCGAGAGCGTCGTCAAACTGTCGCCGACCGGGCGGACGCTCCTGTCCTGCGGACGCCCGATCCCCGGCATCAACGTCTCGATCGTCTCCCCGACGACCCGCGAGCAGCTGCCGGAGGACGCCGTCGGCGAGATCCGGGTGACCGGGTGGGGCGTGGCGCGGGGCTTCCACGGGGACCCGGCCAAGATGACCGAGCTGTACACCGGTGACCTGGGCTTCTTCCACGAGGGTGAGCTGTACGTCACCGGCAGGCTCAAGGACGTCATCATCGTCCGGGGCCAGAACTACCACCCGGTGGACCTGGAGCAGGTGGCCGAGCGGGCCGATCCGCAGATCCGTCCCGGCTGCCTGGCGGCCTTCCAGGACGGTGACTCGGTCGGCATGGTCTGCGAGGTTCGCGGCAACCAGTCCGAGGAGGCGCTCGCGGCGACGGCGACCACGATCCAGCGGGCGATCTCCGAGACGTTCCAGCTCAAGCTCGACGTGATCGCCCTGGTCCAGCCGGGCAGCGTGCCGAAGACGTCGAGTGGCAAGGTCCGCAGGAACGAGTGCGGTCGCAGGCTCGCCGCCGGTGAGCTGCGGGTTCGTCACCGCGCGGAGCGGACCGTGGTCTCGGCGCGGGTCAGCGCCGCCGCGGCCAAGCCGATGCTCAGATTCCTGCTGGGCAGGGTGGTCGGCGTCCCGGTCACCCAGCTCGACGACCACGTCCCCTTCGCCGACTACGGTCTCGACTCCAAGGGTGCCCACGAGCTGGCCGGGGAGCTGGAGCGTCTGCTCGGCACGCCGGTCCCCTCGTCGATGGTCTTCGACTACCCGACCATCTCCGACCTGGCCAAAGCACTGGAATCAGAGTGAAGGAGATCGCCGTCGTCGCGATGGCCTGCCGCTTCCCCGGCGGTGTCACCTCGCCCGAGGAGCTGTGGCGGCTCCTGGTCGACGGGGTGGACGCCGTCGGGGAGGTGCCGCACAGCCGGTGGTCCGTCGAGAGGCTGTACTCGGCGGACCCGGCGGAGGCCGGGAAGATCAGCAGCCGGTGGGCGGGCTGCGTCGACGGGATCGAGGAGTTCGACGCCGCCTTCTTCGGTCTCTCCCCCGCCGAGGCCGAGCAGATGGACCCCCAGCAACGGTTGTTGCTTGAGGTCGCCTACGAGGCGATGGAACGTGCCGGGCTGCCGCCGACCCACGACCTGATCCGTGACTGCGGGGTCTTCGTCGGCATCAGCGGCAGCGAGTACGGCCGTGCCCTGGGCGGTGACCTGTCGGCCATCGGGCCGTACTTCAGCACCGGTCAGGCCCTGTCCATCGCGGCCAACCGCATCTCCTACGCCTGGGACATGCACGGGCCGAGTGTCGCGGTCGACACCGCCTGTTCCTCGGGGCTGGTGGCGGTGGACATGGCGGTGCAGAGCCTGCGGCGCGGTTCCTGCCCGGTGGCGCTGGCCGGGGCGGTCAATCTCGTGCTGGCGCCGGAGAACTGGGTGTCGCTGTCCAGGTTCGGGATGATGGCCTCGGACGGACGGTGCCGTTCCTTCGGCGCGGACGGCGACGGTTTCGTGCGTTCCGACGGCTGTGCCCTGCTGCTGCTCAAGCCGCTCGACGCGGCCGTGCGCGACGGCGACGAGATCCTGGCCGTCATCCGGGGCTCCGCGGTCAATCAGGACGGCCGGAGCAACGGCCTGACCGCGCCCAACGGTCCCGCCCAGGATGCGGTGATCCGGGCCGCGCTCGCCGACGCGGACCTGCCCGCCGAGGCGGTCTCCTACGTCGAGGCGCACGGTTCGGGCACCGCGCTGGGTGACCCGATCGAGATGGGCGCGCTGACCCGCACGTACGGCAGGCGGAAGGCGGGCCTGTGTCACGTCGGCTCGGTGAAGTCCAACATCGGGCACGCCGAGGCGGCGGCCGGGATCGCGGGGCTGGTCAAGCTGGTCCTGTGTCTGCGCAACGGCCACCTGCCCGCCTCGCTGCACTCGACCCCGCCCAACCCCAGGCTCAGGCTTGAGGGCACCAGGATGCGGGTGGTCACCGAACCGCTCGCCTGGACCGGCGAGGGACCGCTGGTCGGGGCGGTCAGCTCGTTCGGCTTCGGCGGCACCAACGCGCACGTCGTCGTCTCCGCCGCCCCCACCCGTACGGCCCGCGCCCCCGAACCGCCGGGCACCGCCCGCGGGACCGAACTCGAAGCCAGGGCCGAAACCGAAACCGAGGCCGGAACCGAGGCTGGAGCCGAGGCCGGGGGCGGGCCGCTGGTGCTGCCGCTCTCCGCGCGCGGCGCGAAGGCCCTGCGGGTCCTGGCCGGGCGTTACGCCGACTTCGTCGCGGCGCATGAGGAGGTCTCCCTCACCGACCTGTGCCACAGCGCGGCCGTGCGGCGGGCACACCACCGGCACCGGGCCGCCCTGGTCGTGGCGGACGGCGCCGAGGGCAGGGCGCGGCTCCTGGACGAGCTGCGGGACCTGCCGAGGACCTCGGACGACGGGCCGCCCTGGCGGGACCCGGTGCTGGTCTTCTCCGGTCAGGGCGCCCAGTACCCGGGTATGGCCCGTCACCTGATGGACCGGGCCCCCTTCGCCGAGGTCGTGGCGCGTTGCGAGCCGGTCTTCCGCGCCGAGCTGGACGTCTCCGTGCGGGAGCTGCTCACCGGGCAGGAGGCGCTGCCGCCGTACACCGACGTGGCGCAGGCGACGCTGTTCACCTTCCAGGCCGGGCTGTACGAGCTGTGGCGTTCCCTGGGGATCGTCCCGGCGGCCGTCGTCGGGCACAGCGCGGGAGAGACGGCCGCGGCCTACGCGGCGGGGCTGCTGGACCTGGAGTCGGCGGCCCGGCTGACGGCCGCGCGCGGGGCCGCGATGCGGCTGGCCCACGGGAGCGGTCACGTGGTCGCCGTGGGTGGTCCGATGGCCGACGCGGCGCCGTACCTCGGGGACGAGGTCGTGGTCGCCGCCCACAACGGCCCCGGCGCCTTCGTGGTCTCCGGCCCCGGGCCCGCCCTGACCGCCGCGACCGAGGCGCTGAGGAAGGCCGGGTTCACCTGTACGCCGCTGCCCGGCGAGTACGCCTTCCACAGCCCGCTGATGCGGCCCGCCGCCGAGGCGATGCGGCGGGCGCGGGTCGCGCCGACGGCCCCCGGCGGGACCGCGTTGTTCTGCTCGACCTCGCTGGGCGCGATCGTGAACGGCGTGCGGCTCGACGCCGACTACTGGGCGGAGGGCATCACCGGGCCCGTCCGCTTCCAGGAGGCGGTCGAGGCGCTGGTCGAGATGGGGTTCGGCGCCTTCCTTGAGATCGGCCCGAAGCCGACCCTCGCGTCGGGGATCGTCAGGACCGCGCGGCGCAACGGCGGCACCGCCCGTGTCGTGCAGGCGCACCGCGACGGCGGCACCGTCCCCACGCTCGTCGATCTCTATCTAGCGGGGGCCGAACTGGACTGGACGGCCGTCTCCCCCGGCGGCGCGTTCCTGCCCGGCCTCCCCACCTATCCCTGGCAGCGGACCCGTCACTGGGCGCTCACCGAGAACTCGAAGGAAAGCGGCATGAGGGACGACGTCGTCACCACGATCAGGACGCTGCTCGCCGGACACCTCAAGCTGAGTCCCGCCGAGCTCTCCGACCACGCCAGGTTCCTGGACCTGGGCGCAGACAGCCTGGTTCTGCTGAAGGTCGTCTCGCAGATCAACGAGCGGTACGGGACCGCCTTCCAGCCGACGATGCTGTTCGACGAGCACCCGACCGTGCGGGCGCTGGCCGCCGCCGTCGAGGCGCAGGCCCCGGCGCAGACCCCGCCGGTGACCACGACGGTCGCGGTCACCACGGCGACGACCCAGACGGTGGTCCCGGTCTCGCCCCTGCCCCAGAACACGGTGCAGAACACGATGCAGAACACGGCCCAGAACCTGGTGTACGGCCTGGCGCAGAACACGGCGCCGGGGCCGGTCGACGCGACCGTCGCCCATGTCGTCGCCGAGCAGCTCGCCCTCATGCGGGAGCAGTTGCGGGCGCTCGCCCCCGGTGGGGCCCCCGCGCCTTCCGTTCTCCCCGCCCCCGCCCCCGTGGCCGACGGCGCCGCCCCGCAACTTCCGCAGGCTCCCGAGCCTCCCGTGGTGAGGCCCGCCGCCGCTCCGCCGGTCACGGCCCCCGCGTCCCGTCCCGCCGGCAGGCTCACCGACGACCAGCAGCGTTACGTGGACGAGCTGGCCTCGCGGATGGACGCGCGGGACGCGGCGTCGAAGAAGCTGGCGGGCGCCTACCGGTCTCGTCTGGCCGAGAGCCGCCCGTGGGCGAACTTCAGGCCCGAGGTGAAGGAGCTGCTCGTCCCCATCGTGGCCGACCGGGTCCAGGGCGCCAGGATCTGGGACGAGTCGGGCAACCCCTACACGGACTACTGCATGGGGTTCGGCGTCCAGCTCTTCGGCCACACCCCCGAGTTCGTCTCCGAGGCCGTACGGCGTCAGCTCGACCGGGCCTTCTCCCTCGGCTACCAGCTACGGCAGAGCTACGAGCTGGCCGAGCAGTTCTGCCGGATCACCGGCCACGACCGGGTGACGTTCTGCAACACCGGCTCCGAGGCCGTGATGGGCGCGATCCGGCTGGCCAGGCTCGCCACCGGCCGTCACAAGATCGCCTACTTCGAGAAGTCCTACCACGGGCTGGTGGACGCGGTCCTGGCCCGGGGCGGCCTTGAGCCCGGCCAGTCCATGCCGATCGCCCCCGGCCTGTCCCCCGGCGCGATCGGCGAGGCGGTCGTGCTTCCGTACGGCGAGGCCGAATCGCTGGCCCACCTGCGGAGTGTGGCCGGTGAGCTGGCCGCGATCGTCGTCGAGCCCGTGCAGAACCGCAACCCGTCCGTGCAGCCCGCGGAGTTCCTGGCCGAGCTGCGGCGTTTCACCGCCGAGAACGGCATCGTGCTGATCTTCGACGAGATGATCACCGGGTTCCGGATCGGCATCCGGGGCGCGGCCGGCTACTTCGGCATCACGCCCGACATGGCGACCTACGGCAAGATCCTCGGTGGCGGCCTGCCGATCGCGGCCATCGCGGGCCGCGCCGACCTGATGGACGGCATGGACGGCGGCAGCTGGGGCTACGGCGACGACAGCGCGCCGACGGCGGCGACGACCCTGTTCGGCGGGACCTTCCAGAAGCACCCGCTGGCGGTCAGCGCGGCCCGTGCCGTACTCGACCACCTGGAGAGCCGGGGACCGGCGCTCTACGAGGATCTGAACGGCCGGGCCAAGCGGATCACCGACGCGCTCTCCGAGATCATCCAGGCCGAGGAGCTGCCGTACACCATCGCCTCGTTCGGCTCGCTGTGGCGGTTCGAGTACCGGGGCGCGTCCAACTTCTACCAGCCGTTGCAGCTGGAGATGCTGTACCAGAGCCTGCTGTCCGACGGGCTCTACGTCTGGGAGGGCCGGACGTTCTTCCTGTCGACCGCCCACGACGACCGGGACGCCGACGAGCTGGTCGAGGCGGTCCAGCGGGGGGTGCACCGGCTGCGTTCCGCCGGTTTCCTGCCCGCGAGGAAGCCCCTCGAATGGCCCGCGACCCCGCAGCAGCGGCGGCTGGCACGGCTCCAGAACGAGCACGGCCCCGAGTGGAGCGCCTACCACGAGACCGTACTGCTGCACCTGCGCGGCGACCTCGACAGGGACGCCCTGGTCGCGGCGGTCAGGGCGGTCTGGCGCCGTCACCCGGCGCTGCGGGCCGTACTCTCCGGGGACGGGACACTGCTGCGGTGTGACCCTGAGGCCACGCTCGACGTGCCCCTCCTTGAGGGCACGGCGGTGGAGGTGATCCGGGAGCTGACCGACAGGCCGTTCCCGCTGGACCGGGGGCCGCTGTTCCGCGCCGCGCTGCTCGACCGCGGTCCCGGCCTGCACACGCTCGTGCTGTGCGCGCACCACGTCGTCATGGACGGGGTGTCCGCCACGCTCCTGCTGTCCGACCTCACCGAGGCCTACGCCCAGGCGAAGAAGGGCCTTCCGCTGACCCCGGTCGTCACGTCCGTCCCCGCCCGCACGGGGGACGCGGGGCCGGTCGGGGCCGTGGCGCCGGTCGCCGAGGAGGACTTCGCCCCGGCGGCCCGGCACACCTCCCGCCTGCCCGAGGGGCTGTGGGCGGCGGTCGCCGAACGCGCCAGGAGCCTGGGGTGCACGCCGTTCACGCTCGCCTTCTGCGCGTTCGGCCACGCGCTGCACGAGGTGACCGGCAGGGCCGAGCTGTCCGTCGGCGTCCACGTGGACCGCAGGACGACCGAGCGGGAGCACGCCTTCGCCGGGCACTTCCTCGACGTGGTGGCCGTCCCCAGCACCGCGGCCGGTTCCTTCGAGGACTACCGCGCCGGGCTCCAGGGACGGCTCGGCGCCCTGCTGGGCGTGCCCGGCGACCAGGGGACACCGGTCGAGGTCGTCTTCGACCTCAACCCGGCGGTGCCCGAGCTGTCGTGGCCCGGCCTCGACGTCGAGATCGAGGCGCCGAAGGCGGGACACGCCAAGTACGGGCTGTTCTTCGACGTCATCCCGGTCGCCGACGAGGGCCTGGTCGAGGTGACCTACCGGGCCCCGTTCGACCGCGACCTGGTCGAACGGCTGCACGCCCGCTGGACGGCCCTGCTCTCCGAGGTGTGACCCGTCAGGACCGTCCCGAGCGGCGGGCGGTGTTCCTCCGCCGCTCGGACGGGTCCCGTCCCGGCTCACCGAGTTCCCGCACGACGTCGTCGAGGAGCTCACGGGTGATCCCCTGTCCGAGCAGCGTCAGGAACACCTCCCTCATGAGGAGGGGACGGACGTCCCACGCGCACGTGAGGGCCAGCGCGGCGAGCAACGGCGCCGGAGGAAGCCCGACGGAGAGCACCTCCCGCAGCGCCTCCTCTCCGTGTTCCTGGCCGTAGGCGGCGGTCAGCAGGTCGCGGTGCCGCCGGATCTGGCCTTCCTGGTCGCCCGGGTGGAGTCGCTGGACCACCTCGACGAGCTGCCCGCGTCGCCGCAGCGCGGCGCGGACGGCCGTCCGCCCGGTCTCGTCGGCGCCCCGCCGTACCAGCTCGTCGCAGGCGGTCCTGGCGGCCGGCGGATCGACGGGTTCCCTGGCCGCCGCGTCGGCCAGGTCGTCCGGCGACAGCGAGGCGAGGAGCGCGGCGCGTTCGGCCGCGCCGAGGTAGCGGGTGAGCCGTACCGTGACGGCCGGCTCGGCGGCCGTCATCCGGCGCAGGGCGGCCACCAGCGGCGGTGGGATCCGGCGTCCCGCGTCACGGACGATCCGGTCAAGGCCGTCGACGGTGAGCCGGGGCCCGTAGGCCAGGCTCAGCAGCGCGTCGTAGAGGCGTTCCTGGATCGTCTGGTCCAGCGTGGGGTCCGGCACCAGCAGTCTGCGGCTGCCGATGATCTGCCGGTGGCGTTCCTGTTCGCCTCCCTCACGCGCCCGCGCCGCCAGGATGTTGAGCTGGACCAGGTGTTGCGGGAGCATGTCGAGCCTCCCCTGCCCGAGGGCGTCGGCGCACGAGGTCAGCACCTCGTCTCCCCCGGTCGCCAACCACTCCTCAAAATCCGATATATCGGATATGTCAGGCAACTCGAAGAGGAGGCCGAGTTCACCGAGCACCGGCAGGACCGTGGCGAGGTTCTCCGCGCTCATGGACCTCGGCCGGGTGTCCCGGGCGAACCGCGCCGTCAGCTCCACGAGCCGGTCGCCGCCCAGGAGCGCGTTGTGGTAGACACGCGCGACGTCCTGGTCCTCGGGGATCTCCGCCCCGCGTCCCCAGGAGACCGGATACGCCCCCGCGGGCGCGTGCCTGGCGAACGACAACCTGATCCGGTGCCGCGAGGCGCTGTCCGTCCAGGTCGAGGCGGTCATCTTCGCCCTGAAGCCGTACGGCAGCAGCGCCGTCACCGCGTCGAAGAACAGCAGGCGGTCGAGCAGCGGCACGTCCTCCCCGTTCACGACGCAGACCGGCTGCCCGGTCAGCAGCAGCGCCGCCGCGCCCACCACGGTCTCGTCGGCGGCCCGCGCGGTCACCTGCGGGTCCAGCGTCGGCACGTCCACCAGGAGCGGCCCCGTGACGGGCAGCGCGCGTTCGGCGAACGCCCGGTAGAGCCCCTCGAAGGACACCGGCCCCTCGGCGGCCCGCTCGTAGGGCACGCAGAAGTACCGGGTGATCGCGATGTCCCTGCCGAGCCCGTCCCGCTCGTCGGACCACTCCTGTACGGCCAGGCCCAGGTGCGCGCTGTCCCTGCCGCCGAACCAGCTCATCGTCACCTGGGGCAGCTCGGTGGAGGTGCCCGGCGCGTAGCGGGTGATGATCTTGCTGAAGTCACCGCCGCCCACCTTCCCGTCGCTGCAGGCGAGCACCTTCTCCCCGTCCCGCGTCCCCGGCTCCTTGCCCCACAGCGCCCACTCGGCGGTCAGTCGTATGGTCAACGCTTCCTCACCGATACATGATCAAATAGGGGATGGCAGCCCCGATGAAGCCAAAGAGCAGGAGAAAGAGCACGAAGAGAACCGGCCGGGGAATGAGCGGCTCGGAGCTCCGGCGCTCCGGAGCCGGCCGGAACCGGGAGAGGAAGCCTTCTCGCGGATGCGAACGCTGGTGCTGGTGCGAGGGGGACGACGAGGCGGGGCTCAGTCCTTCCAGCGGCCTGACAGCCGGGAGGTGGGCGACCGGGGGCTTGACCGGCTGGGGGCTGACGGGCTGGGGATTCGGTTCGGGTGGCGGCAGCAGTTGGCCGACCACGCGGTTGAGGGTCTTGGTGGAGAGCCGGGCCCGCTCAAGGAACTCGCAGAAGGCGCTCATCACGACGTTCCGCGCGCCCGGCCCGTACAGGTCGACTGCGGCGGCGACGAGCCCCGCCGACTCCGGCGGGAGGGGAAACCTGAGCACCTCCTCAAGCTCGGCGCGCCCGAACGACCGGCCGTAGGCCGCGACCAGCAGGCTCTTGAACCAGGCGAACCGGATCTCCCCGTCGTCCGGATGGACGGCCCCGATCGCGGCGGCGAGATAGCCGTGCTCCCGCAGCGCCGGGGCGATCGCCGGGTCCTCGGCGGCGTCGCCGCCCCTCATGACGAGCTCCCGGTAGACCAGCTGCACGATCGGCGGGTCGAACGGTTCCGCGGCAGCGGCCCTGACCAGGTCCCCGGTCTGCAGTTTCCGCAGTACGTCCGCCTTGCGCTCGTTGTCGGAACACAGCGGCAGCAGTCTCACCACGACGCCGGGCTCGGCGGGCATGCGCAGCATGGCGTTGACCAGCGTTTTGCTCAGCCCGCCCAGCTCCTCCTGAATCCTCCCCACGCCTTCGACGGTGAGCTCGGGGCCGTACCCGACGGCCAGGACGGTGTCGTAGAGGAAGGTCTCCAGGCGTTTGGGCAGCTTCGGGTACTCCCACAGCAGCCGCTTCACCCTGATGGTCTCCCGGTGGAGGCGCCGGTCCCCGTCGAGGAGACCGGCGGCGGCGTTGAGCCTTCCCAGGCGAGCCTCAAGCTCGTCGTACCGTTCCTGCTCAAGAAGGTCGGCGCAGGCCTTCAACGCCTCACCGACCTGCGCGGACGACCACCTGACGGGCATCAGCGCCGTCGCGCGGCTCGCCTCGTCGAGCAGGGTGAGGACCCGCTGCTGGGCGTCCTTGAACGACAGCGGCTCGGTCTGCCTCGCGAGCCTGGTCACGGCCTCCTCCGGGGAGAACGCGTCGAGCAGTTCCACATACCGGCCCGCGATGTCACGGCGGGCGGCGACGGCGTCGTCGGCCTCCCAGGTGACGGAGTACGCCCCCTCCCTGGTGTGCTTGGCGAACGAGAGCTTGATCCGGTGCTCGGCGGAGCTGTCGGTCCACGTCGAGACCGTCAGCCGTGCCCGCAGGCCGTACGGCAGGAGCGCGGCGACCGTGTCGAGGAAGCGCAGCCGTTCGCGCATCGAGACGGCCTCGCCCCGCAGCACGCAGACCTGCTCGTCCGTCAGCAGCAGCGCCGCGGCGTTCATCGCCGTCCTGTCGACCCGGTCCGCGATCACCCTCGGGTCGAGGACGGGGACGCTCACGTTGAGGGGACCGTCGACCGGCAGCGTGCGGCCGACGAGGGCGTCGTAGAGCCCCTCGTAGGAGACCGGGCCGTCGGCGACCTGACCGTAGGGCACGCAGAAGTAGCGGGTGTCGGCGATCGGCCTGCCCAGCCGGTCCCTGCGGTCCGACCACTCCTGGATGGCCAGGCCGATGTAGGGGGTGTCGATTCCCCCGACCCAGCTGACCGTCACCTGGGGCAGGTCCGTGGGGGTCCCCGGCGCGTAGCGGGTGACGATCTTGACGAAGTCGTCGTGACCCAGCCGCCCCCTGCTGCACGCCAGGATGTTGTAGTCGTCCCTGGTGTCGGAGAGCTTGCCCCACAGAGCCCATTCCGCTGCGAGCCGCACCTCCCCCCTGGTCATCGGACTCCCTTCGCGTCCCCGTTCGACGACAGCTGCTGCCCGAGCCAGAGCATCGGCTCGACCACGTTGATCGGGTGCGCCTGCCCGCGGATCTGGTAGCCGCTTCCCGGCGGGGTGTGCGGGTCCCGTACGCCGCCCGCGCCTCCGAGCGCCTCGGGGATCAGGTTCTGGAAGTCGTCGGGGTCGAAGGTCCCCCTCATCGGGTTCAGGTAGAAGCCGATCGACGAGGTCACGAAGAACTTGATCCGGTCGGGGTGGAAGAACTGTTTGAGGGTGGGCAGCACCATGTTCGCGTTTCCGCTGGCCGAGACGGTGGACAGGGCCTGGAACAGCTCCTCGGCGTCCTCCTCTCCGACCCGGGGGAAGCAGTGGGGGTCGGCGGGGTCGGGGCTCAGCAGGCTCAGGCTCTGCGCGGTCTTCAGAACCCGCAGTTCGTCGAACTTGGTGACGCAGACGGCGAGGTGGTGCGGCAGCATGCCGTCGGCGAACTCGTCCGTGGCGAGCATCCGCTGGGCGAGGTCGGCCAGCACTCCGTGCAGGTAGGCGAAGGCGTCCCCGTCCTCGAACTCCCGGATCGGGTCGAAGAGGAAGACGATGCCCCTGCTTGAGGCGAGGTTGTCGAGCAGGTCCTCCCGGTCGGTCCCGCGCCCGCGCTTGGAGTGGTACGAACGGCCCGGCGCGTCCAGCACGTCGATCCCGATCTTCCAGGCGCGCTCCTCCTTGCGCCTGCGCCCCCATCGTCTGGGCTGCGGCTCCGGCTTCTTGCTCAGGAACCAGCGGTAGTGGCCCAGTGCCCCGGTCGCCGGGGGGAAGCGCTGGTCGTGGGAGAGCGCCGTGGTCATCTCGATGAGGAAGTCGGTCGAGGGACCGTCGGCCCCGATGACCCGCCACGGCCCCTTCTTGAGGATGAGAGCGATGTCGAGGGCGGCGAGGAACGTGGTCTTCCCGCTGCCCGGCGCCCCCCATATGGCGATGTTGTGATCGGAACGTGCCGGTTGTCCCAGGTCAGGGTGCACGGTGAGCCTCATTCCATCTGTTCGCTGACATCTCACTCACGGCGTCTCGATCAGGGGGAAGGGGATCCGCTGGGTCCGCGACGCCATCAGGCCGAGCCCGGCGCCGAGTTCCCGGACGTCCACCGCGTCGTCGAGCCGGACCAGCCCGTCCCGGCCCAGGCGGGACCAGGCGGAGCCCTCCCGCCCCGGAGGCCGGTCGCAGATCGCCCCGAACACCAGGCCGGGGTACTGCTCAAGCCTGCGCACCTGCTGTTCCCAGTCGATCCTGCGCGGGCAGGGCAGGACCTCCGAGTGGTGCGCCCTGGGCGGGTGCGGCGGCCCGTCGCCGACCGTGAGCAGCGCCGTACGCCCCTGGAAGGCCGGGGGAAGGCGGCTCGCCACCTCGGCCAGCATGTCCTCGACCATCGCCGCGCCGGTGTAACCCCGGTAGACGGCCTCGCGTTCCCTGACGCGTTCCTCCAGGAGTTCCAGGGACCGCCGGGCGCGTTCTGCGGGCACCTGCCAGTCCGCGACGTCGACCGGATCGTCGAGAACCTTCCGCTGGAAGGAGTGCGCGCCGTAGGCGACCAGCGACACCTGGAGCCGGTCGTCCAGTTCGCCGGATATCGTGGTGATCATCTGGCTGACGCGCCGCAGCCTCTCGTGCACCCGCTCGGCCGCCCCGCTGACCTCGACGGCGCAGATCAGATGCGCGGGCCCGACCGACGGTTCGAGCCGGTACGGCACCGCGGCCACCAGTTCGGTCCAGCTCCGGCCGCCTCTGGTGAGACCGGGCAGACCGGAGAAGCGGACCCGGCCGGGCCGTTCCAGCTCGGCGGTGATCTCGTAGCGTCCCGGTGGGACCTTCGCCGTGTGGACGGACAGCGGTGTGGGCCGCCGGTCCTGCCACGCCACGACCACGAACGCCGTGCCCTGCTCGTCGCTCGGCTCGCAGCGGACGGTGACGGCGGAGGAGCTGCCGCGCTGGGTGTCGATCGCGAACAGCGGCGCGCAGGTGAGTTCGAGCCGGTTGGTCGCCGGGTGGCGTCTCAGGACGACGAGCTCGTAGGACCGGCACAGGGGTTCGTCGGCGACGACCTCACGGAGAAGCGTCTCGACCCGCACCCCGGAGCGGGTGAAGGAGAAGGCCCGTGGATGGGCCGCCCTCAACCACTCCATCGCCTCCTCGGCCCGGGAGTCGCCCGGAGCCGAGCCGACCAGCACCACCGTGGTTTCGGCGGAGGCCCGCACGGCGTCGAGAACCGTCTGTCTGTCCCCGGGACCTCCTGGGGTGTCCTCCGAGTCGGTCCAGCGGACCACCTCTCTCCCCTGGCCACGGGGTGTTCCCGCCTCGTCACGGTGCAGGTCGAAGACGGTGACGCCCTGAGCCGCGACCTCCGCCACGCACAGGCGCCTGGTGCCGCCCAGCTCGGCGACCGCTTCGGTGAAGGTCTTGCGGAGCAAGCTCGATTCGGTCAACTAAGACTCCCGTTGCCACATCTCCCCAAAGCCGGTCTTGTTCCCCGAATAGTCACCTATGCCGTCAAACCGAAAAAACGACACAAGTCAGAAATTTTGCTATATTTCGCCGTCATTCACCGTGCTCATATTTGGCAATATGCATAGCCTATCCTGGCCCTGTACTGGTAGATCTGATACGAGGCAATCATGGTGCTCACGATCCGAGCAGGGGAGCCATTCCCGAGAGGAAACATGTGAGAAAGTTTCTGATCACCCTGTCCGGGGCCCAGCCCGACATCGTCAGGAGCTGCCCGACCGAGCACGGCAAGTTCGAGGGTATCGGCGGCGCGGTCCTCACCACCGGTGTGCTGGCCATTGTCTCGATGACGTTCGCCCTGTACAGCGCGCTCGGCGTCAGCATCTTCCTCGCCGTACCCGCCAGCGTCCTGTGGGGCCTGGCCATCATGAGCCTCGACCGGTGGCTGGTCGGTTCCATCCAGACGGACGGGCCACGCCGATGGCGACTGGTCATACCGAGAATCCTCATGGCCGTGCTGCTCGGCGCGGTCATCTCGACCCCCCTCGTTCTGCAGATCTTCAAATCCGAGATCGACGCCCAGATCGTCCAGATCAGACAAGATCGCGCCAATAGCTTCACCCGCGAGCAGAAGAAAGGCGACATCGGCCAGGACGTCACCGCCCTGCGCCAGTCCGTCGCCGATCTGCGGAAGGTGATCGCCTCCCAGGGGGACGTGCCGCAGGACCCGGCGAAAGACCCGAAAATCAAGGCGCTGACCGCCGAACGCGACGCGCAGAAGAAACAGGCGGACGAGTACTACGACAAGTGGCAGTGCCAGCTGTACGGCGGGCCGACCTGCCCCCGCAAGGGCGACGGCGTGGTGGCCAAGGCGAGCAAGGCGGCCTACGACAAGGCGAACTCCCGGCTCGACGCCCTCAACAAGCAGGTCGAGAAGCGCAAGCGGGAGCTGACCGCCAACGACGAGACCACCAAGCAGATCCGGTTCGAGGCGGCCAAGGCCGAACTGCCGAAGGTCCAGGAGCAGCTCGACGCCGCCGTACGACGGCAGAGCGACCTCCAGGAGTCCTTCGACGCGGAGAACAGGTCGGCCAACGGACTGCTGATCAGGCTGCGGGCGCTCAACGAGGTCTCCGGCAGGGACCTCACCCTCAACGCGGCCCGTCTCCTGCTGTTCCTGCTGTTCCTGCTGATCGAGTGCCTGCCGGTGACCGTCAAGATGATGCAGAAACCCGGCAACTACGAGAAGATCCTCGACCTGGCGGCACGACACGAGTTCCGTTCCGTCAAGGACAGCTTCGTCCCGGGCGTCCGGACCGAGGGAGCCGGGGCGTCCCCGGCCATGGGGGAGATCTGGCGCCGGGACGCCGCCCCCTCCCCGAAGCCCGACACCCCGGGCACCGTCCCGATGCCGCCTCCCCGGTCCGACGCGCGGGACGGCTCCACCACCTTCGAGACCCGGCCGGACACCCTCGATCCTGACGACGGGCACGTCTCCCTGGAGGACGAGGCGCTGCGTCAGATGCCGGACACGTGGGTGACCCGCACCACCGTCTCCGGCCAGGGCGCGGAGCGATCCGGCGGATTCGAGCTGTTCCCCGACGACGAGTGAGCCGTCATTTGATCAGAAGCCGTTATCGCCTGCTGTCCACGCTCGCCCAGGGAGGCATGGGCGCCATCTGGCTGGCCAGGGACGTGGTGCTCGACCGCCATGTGGCGCTCAAGGAGGTCGTGCTGACGCCGTACGGGGAGGACCTGTCCGTACGCACCGAGCGGGCGCTGCGTGAGGCGCGCGCCGCGGCGAGCGTCGGCCACCCCGGCATCGTCAAGATCTACGACGTGTTCCTCGAAGAGGGCAGGCCCTGGATCGTCATGGACTACATCAAGGGCCGCTCGCTCCTGAACCTGATCGAGGACGGCGGGCTCGGCGAGCGCGAACTGGCCAGGATCGGCGTCCGTGTGCTCGACGCGCTGAGCGCCGCGCACCGCGCCGGTGTCGTGCACCGCGACGTCAAGCCCGCCAACATCGTGATCAGCGAGGAGGGCGAGGTGTTCCTGGTGGACTTCGGCATCGCCCAGATCAACGGTCTGAGCGGCCTCACCACCCACAACGCCCTGGCGGGCACCCCGGACTTCATGGCGCCGGAACGCGTCAACGGCGGACGGACCGGCCCGCCCGCCGACCTGTGGTCCCTGGGGGTCACCCTCTTCCACGCCCTGGAGGGATACTCCCCCTTCCGCCGCGACAACGCCGCCGCGACCATGGGCGCCGTCCTCACCCAGCCACCGCCGCCGCTCTCCCGCGGGGGACGGCTGTCCGAGGCGGTCGTACGACTGCTGGAGAAGGACCCGGCCAGGCGGATGGGCGCCGACGAACTCGCCCGCGTCCTGAGGTCGGTCGTCGCGGGCCCGATCCCCCCGCCGCCGCCTCGGGAACGACAGGAACGCCGGGAACCCCCGGAGCGCCAGAACCGTCAGGTCACGGAGCGGCGCGCCGTCGACCCGCGGAAGGCCGCGCGCCGCCTGGGCGCCATGGCGGCCGGACCCGCCGCGAGACTCCTGGAGACGCTGCCCAAGGAGACCGCCCAGCAGGTGGTGTCCCTGCTTGAGCCGCGGACCGCCGGAGGAATCCTGCTGGAGCTCCCCGAGAGCCAGGCCGCCGCCGTCCTCGTGGGGCTACAGGTGAGGGACGTCGGCGGTCTGCTGGAACGAATGGCCGTCGTCCCCGCGCGGGCCGCCTCGGTGCTGCAGATGATGTCCGCCGCCAGGGCGGGCCGCGTGGTGGACTACATCCGCCTTGAGGAGGCCTCCGCGATCGTCGGCGCGCTGCCCTCCGGTGAGGCGGCGCGTATCCTCGCCCACGCCCACGTCCGCACCGCCGCCGGGATCGTCAGGGAACTCTCCGGAACCCCGGCCGCCGTCCGGCTCGTCGAGGCCATGCCGCTACGCCGGGCCTGCGACGTCCTCTGCTACGTGCCGCCCGCGGTCGTCGCCACGGCGCTGCGGAACCTCCCCTCCGGGCTCGCCGAACGGCTGCTCGACGGCCTGGACGACAGGACCCGCGGCCTCGTCCTGCACCACCTGAAACGCCCCTGAGCCGTGGAACGGACCCGCGAGGGGCGACGGTCTCGATACGATCAATGGAAATGTCCCGGTCAGTGGTAGTCCGCCGCGAATGCCGACCCAAGGGGGAAACAAGAGGATGAGCGGCTCGCCGGCCCGCCGCACCCCGCGTGGCGCCGCGGGTGGGTTACCCCGCGTCGGCAACGGCTCCCTGGCCGAACGGACCACCCGTGCCCTCCTTGAGGCCATCATGGAGCGCCGCTTCCCCGGCGACCGCCTGCCCAACGAACCCGACCTCGCCGCCCAGCTCGGCGTCAGCCGCACCACCATCCGTACGGCGCTGCAGACGCTCGGACGGCTCGGCGTCGTCAGCAGGGCGCCGGCCAGGGGCACCCAGATCCGCCCCCACGTCGGGCGTGAGAGCATCCTGCTGCACCGCCTGGTCGGCTTCCGCGGACTGCTTGAGGCCAACCACGACGAGGTGCGCGTCGAACAGCGCTTCGAGGTGCGCGAACACCCGACCCCCGCGGGCATGACGGCCCTGGGCATCGGCGAGGACACCCCGATGGTGGCGCACGACAAGGTCATCTTCGCCGACGGGCGCCCGGCGGTGCACCTGTCACAGGAGGTGCCGCTCGGCTTCGTCGCCGAGGAGGTACGGCGCAGGCTCGTCGCGGGGCACCGCTTCGACCCCCCGGACACCATCTTCGAGTTCAGCCGGTCATGGCCGGGCCGGGAGATCGACCACTCCCTCGTCGAACTGGTTCCCGCCGTGGTGCCGCAGGCCGCCGGGTTCCGCCTCGACATGGCGCCGGGCACGCCGTACATCGCGATGCGGGAGGTCCACTACGCGGCGAGCAACGAGGCCGTCGCCTACTCGGAGGAGACCGTCGACGACTCCCTCATCCGGTTCAGGATGGTCCGTACCCGCTGATCCGGTATGAAGGAGACCGTCCTTCGGGGAGGAAACCATGAGCGTTCGCCGTGTCGTGCCGGACATCCATACGGAGTCCATGGAACAGAGCCGTGACTTCTACGGCCTGCTCGGCCTCGTCGAGGTCATGGACCTGGGGTGGGTCGTGACGATGGCCTCACCGGCCAACCCGACGGCGCAGGTCATCCTGATGGGACCGGAGGCGAGCGCCACGGTGCACCCCGACGTCAGCGTCGAGGTGGACGACGTGGACGCGGTCCACGAGGCGCTGGTCGCGCGGGGCGCGAAGATCGTGCACTCCCTGCGGGACGAACCTTGGGGGGTGCGCCGGTTCTTCGTGCTCGACCCGAACGGCAAGGTCGTCAACGTCGTCAGCCACCGGTGACCGGCTGGGCCAGCAGCAGGCCCGCGCAGCGGGCGACGAGGTCCTCGGCGTGGGCGGGGATCGCGCCGCCCGCCTGGTGGTGACGGCGCACCGTGGCGTAGGGGAGATCGACGGTCGCCAGCACCAGCCGCTCGACCTCCGGCGGTGTGCCCGGCCCGAGGCGCCTGGCCAGGGCGACGAGGGCCTCCTCGATCCGGCGGTTGCCGGTCCTCAGCCGTTCACGGGCGTCCCGCGGCCAGTCGGACTCGCCGAAGTCCGCGGGGCCGTACAACAGGACACGGGCCTGGAGCGGGTTGGCCCGGCTCCACGCGACGACGTGACCGGCCGCCGCCATGACGGCCCGCTCCGGCGGCTCCTCGTGCGTCGCGGCCAGGAAACCCTCCTGGAAACGGTCGACGGTGCGCAGCCACAGCGCGGCGAGCAGAGCCGCCCTGCTGGGGAAGCGGTGGTAGACCGAACCGCTCGGCGCCCCCGCCTCACGGGCGACCGCCGCCATGGTGACGCTCCCCGGCCCCGACCGCGCCGCCAGCCGCACCGCGGCGTCGAGGAGCCGGTCGACATCGTGCTGTGACGGTCTTCCCACGGCCCAAGAATACGGGTGGGGAAACACGACCCCCACGGTGCGTGGCAGTGCGTGGCGGAAGAGTCACTGGCCCCTTACCGGAAGCCCAAGAATCGGCTCGCTATCTGTACTTTCCGTATTACATTAGTCACTCTCTGTATAGACGTCGTGCACGGCACGCCCTAGGAAAGGAAAGCCGATGTCGACCGGACCACGCTCCGTCTCCTTCTGGAGCGGCCCCCGGGGACGGCACTGACGTGTTGCGCCGGCTCATTCACCGATTCGACCGCCGGGTCGGCTTCCGCGGATCGGTGTTGCTGTTCCTGGCACTGTGGAGCGCCAGCCAGGCGATCCGGCTCGCCTGGCCCGACCCCCTGGTCACCAGGACCCCCACCTACGTCTACCTCGCCAGCGTCGCCCCACTCGGGATGCTGGCCGTTCCCTGGGCCGCCTGCGCGATCATGTGCGGCATCCAGGCCTTCACCATGACCGACTGGGTGGCCTTCGCCCTCGCCGCAGGCGTCCTGGTCGCCTGGGCCGTGATCCACCTGGTGGGCGGCGTCAGGGGAGCGATCCCCCAGGCGTACTGGGCCTGCGTCGTGCAGGTGGCGGTCGCGAGCCTCATCCTGCGCCTGTCGCGCTGGCCCGAGCCAACAGAACGGGGGCACTGAATGGACCCTGGCGTCATCGTCGGCGCTGCGGGCGCGCTGGCCGGCCTGCTTTCCACCGTCTACACCGCCCGACAGGCCAGAAGAGCCGCGGAGGACCAGGAGGCCGCCGCCGAACGCGCGGCGCTCCGCCAGGTCGAACAAGGCGCCTACCAACGGGCGAGCGCCTTCGACGTGGACACCCAGATGCGCATGCAGGCCGAGATCGCACGCCAGGCGGAGCAGATCCGCACCCTGCAACGGCAGGTCGCCAGACTGACCCGGCAACTCACCCATGTGGGCCTGGTCCCCGACATCGACGACGAGGAAGAACACGCGTGACCCTGCCCACCACCGCGTACGGCCTGCCCGGCTCGTACGGCGCCGCGGGCCTGTTCGGGGCGACGCCTCGGAGCAGGGCCGTGACCTGGAGCGACACCGCGAACCTGTGCGGAATGACACCTCAGGACGACACTGCGAGCTCGTTCGGGGCCTCGCCCCAGGACCAGACCGCGATCCGGAGCAACACCGTGAGTCCGAACACCGACAGAGGAGATGCCCATGAGCATGCTCAGCCGCCGTGACTGGGGGGCCAGGCCCCCCAAGGACGCCTACACCACGCTCACCCACACCAAGGGTGTCAAGATCCACTACACCGGCGACCACGTCGATCCCGCCCTGGCCAGGGAGCACGCCAGGTGCGTGGCCACGGTCAAGGCGATCCAGGACCACCACATGGACGGCAACGGCTGGATCGACATCGGCTACTCGCTGGTGGTCTGCCCGCACCGCACGATCTTCCAGGGCCGGGGCGCCGGGCACCTGCCCGCCGCCAACGGCGCCGGACTCAACTCCGACCACTACGCCGTCCTGGGGCTTGTCGGCACCTCCGGCCTGACCCAGCCGCCCGACGACATGCTGCTGGGCATCCTCGACGCGATCGACTACCTCCGCGAACACGGCGGCGCGGGCAACGAGGTCAAAGGCCACCGCGACGGCTACTCGACCGACTGCCCCGGCGAAGCCCTCTACAACTGGCTCAAAGCCGGCGCCCCCCGCCCCAAGACCGACGAGTCCCACTGACCGACGTGCTCCCCGCACGTGCGGGGAGCACGCCCCGGGGCCCCGGGCCCGCGCCGGTCGAGCCGCGACGGCTCACACCGGACGGCCCGCCACCGAGACAGGCCGGGCCCGGTGGGCGCTGATGGTCATGGTCGTCCCGGTTCGGACGGCGGGCGGGAACACACGTCGTTCGATCCGTGAAGTCGGGACTCCTCACCTGGGCTGGAATTCCCGGGAACTTTCGTCCGGGCCGAAATTTCCGAGGTTCTTCATTCGGACCGTGAGTCCCGGGTTTCGGAGCGACCGTGAGCCTTCACATAAGCCCGCACAAGGCCGTGTAGGAGCCGGAGTTCGGAGAGGCCGGGCATTTCGCGGAGGACGGGTCCCCGGCGCACGGAAGCCGCCCGCGGTGGCGTGCCCGAGCCGCACGTCAGGAGGTACGGCGGGGCGACGTTCCACCGCCCGCCGTACCGGCCTCAGGAGCTCAGGGGGCGAGGGTGAGGGTGGTGGGGATGCCTTGGCGGGTCATTTTGGTGTAGGGGCACAGGGCGGCTGCCTGGGTGAGGAGGGGGTTGGCCCTGTCGGGGGTGGCTCCGGGCCAGTTGACGACGAGGTCGGCGCGGAGTTGGTACCCGCCGTCCGCCGGGTCGCGGCCGAAGGCGACGGTCGCCTCGACCGTGATCGCGGCGGGGTCGAGGTGGTGCTGACGGGCCAGCAGGCTGAGGGCGCCGTGGAAGCAGGCGGCGTAGCCCGCGGCGAAGAGCTGCTCGGGGTTCGGCCCCGTGGCGTCGCCACCCAGTTCCTCGGGCATCCGCAGCTCCAGGTCAAGGGCGCCGTCCGCGGAGCGGGCCCGGCCGGTGGCCCGGCCGTGGGCGGAGCTGCCGCCGCTCACCTCGACACTCGTGACGTAGAGCGGTTTGAACGCCGAGCCGTCGTAGTCGTGGTCCGTGGACAGGATCGGGTCGTTCACCGGTACGCCTTCCGTGGCAGCGGACGATGCCACGGCCGCAGTTTGTCGGGGTTCAGCACGATCCACACGGCGGTGACCCGGGCTCCGGCGACGCTCATGCCGACCACCGCCACGGCCTGGCCCGCCTGGCGCAGCACCAGGCCCGTCCGGCCGTTCACCGACTCGGCGGTCACCTCGGTGCCGGACTGGCCGGTCAGCAGGGCGACGACGAAACAGGCGACCGCGTCCGCCCCGTGAACGGGATGTACGGCGGCGCGTAGTTTGCCGCCTCCGTCGCTCACGGCTGTCGCGTTCCCGGCCAGGATCTCCCGCAGTGCCGTCACGTCCCCCAGGCCCCAGACCTGGGCGAACCGCCGTACGACACGGTCGTGCTCGGCGAGGGCCCGCGGGTGTGCCGAGCCGACGGCGAGGGCCCGTGGGCGCGCGGGTTCGGCGGTGAGGGCGGGCGGACGCGCGGGGCCGACGGGTTCCGGCCGGTGCTCCGGGGCGGCGACGCCGGGGACGGGAGCGGGGGCCGGGGCGGCGAGGAGTTCGAGGCAGATCCCTCCGGCCACCTTCGTCAGCCAGGCGCGGGGCACCGTGATGGCGCCGCGTTCCGCCTCGTCGAGGGTGTACCAGCGGCGGTAGGTCTCCTGGACGATCCGGTCGGCCATGGGTTCCGAGCCCAGCATCCACAGGGCGATCTCGATCAGGTGCCGACGTTCGTTGAGCATCTCCGTCAGCGTCCCGGCGCTCACCTCAGCCATGTCCCACCGCCCCGACCGTGCGAGGCCGTGAGCGTTCGAACGCGTCGAGTTTGGCCGGGTTGACGACCCACATGACGTGGTGGATGCCCTGTGGGGAGGCGTCGATGGTGAGGAAGGTGGTGCCGTGGTTGCGGGGGACGATCACCCCGGCCCTGCCGTTCGCCTCGACCCAGGTGATGTCGGCGCCCGGCCAGAACCGCGGCGCGTAGGTGGCGACGAACTTCGCCACCCGGGAACCGCCCGTGATGGGGAAGCGCGCCGCCCCTCTGATGCCGTTTCCGTCGGAGGAGCTGACGACGTCCGCCGCGAAGAGATCTTCGAGAGCGGCGACGTTCCCCGTCTCGGCGGCGGCGAGGAAGACCTTCAGCAGGCGCCGGTGCTCCGTCTTGTCGATGGGCTCGCGGCGCTCGGCGGTCAGGCGTTTACGGGCGCGGCTCACGAGCTGGCGGACGTTGACCTGGCTGAGCTGGAGGATCTCCGCGATCTGCGGATAGGGGTAGACGAAGGCCTCACGGAGCACGTAGGCGGCCCGTTCCGTCGGGGTGAGCCGCTCCAGCAACAGCAGGAAGGCGAATTCGAGTGCCTCCCCGCGTTCGGCGCCCAGGGTGGGGTCGAGGCTGGTGTCGACGGGTTCGGGGAGCCACGGCCCTATGTAGGCCTCACGGCGTGAGCGGGCGGACTGGATGACGTTGATGGACAGGCGGGTGGTGATCAACGCCAGGAAGGCCGAGGGGTTCTCGACGGTCGCGCGGTCGGTGTTCTGCCAGCGCATCCAGACCTCCTGGAGGATGTCCTCGGCCTCCGTCACGCTGCCGAGCATCCGGTAGGCGATGCCGAACAGGCGCGGACGCAGCTCGACGAACGCGGAGGCGACCTGTTCCAGGGATTCCGTACGCATGTTCACCCGTGCCTTCGCTGCATCGGCGACAACCTGTCCACATTGATTCCCCGGCCGGCCGGTGATCCGTCACACGACCGGCCAAAACGGCCTACGCTCCGCCGTCGCACAGCGGCCCCGGCTCCTCCCGGAAGTCGATCCTCCGGTGGGTGCCGTCGCACAGCGGTTTGTTGCCGGAGTGGCCGCAACGGCACAGCGTCATCCTGTTGCGGGTCTCCAGCGGCTGTCCGTCGGAGCGGGTGACCGGCACCCGTCCGGTGACCCACAGCGCGCCGGCCAGGCCGTTCTCCTCCTCCAGGACCGAGACGGCCTGCGGGAGGTCGGGTTCGACCGTCTCGCCGCCACGGCTCAGGGCGTAGCTGTAGGAGCCGGAGGGACAGTGGTCGATGCGGCCCATGATGTCGGAGCGCACGTCGCTGTCGTCGGTGTCGGCGAGCATCTCGGCGATCGGCCTGGTCCGCCCGACGCAGAAGGCCGCGTGGACGCACAGCTCCCCCACCCGCTGGGCCGAGATGCCCACCCCGTCGTGCACGTGCTGCGTCTCCCTGTACGGCGGGGCGACGGCGGCCTCCGTGCCGTCGAACCCGACCGCCGCGTGGGTCCCGTCGCAGAACGGCTTCGACGAGGAGTGCCCGCAGCGGCACAGCGCGTAGGTGTCCTCGGTCTCCAGGTGTTCGTGGGTCTGCCAGGTCAGCGCGTCGTTCCCGGCGGAGACGATCTTCCGCTTGCGTCTGAGGGGCACGCCGCCGTACACCACGTAGGGGCCGTCGCGCAGGACGACGATCCGCCGCCGGCCGCCGACGCTCCACCGGCGCAGTTCGGGCGCCACGTACTCGAAGGTGGGACCGGCGTCGGGCGTCTCCATCAGGGCCTGGGCCTGCGCCTTGAGCGCGTACATGGTGCCGGTGGCGACCGAGAGCATCCTCGGGCTGCCGTTGAACGCCTGTTCCAGCAGGTGCAGAAGGGCGCAGTAGGTGTGGTTGAACTCCTCCTGCGCGGCGCGGGCGGGGCTGCCGGGCGGCGCGGGCCTGGGGTCGCGCCGCATCGGACGCACCCCGGCCAGGTCGACGGAGACGGCCTCACCGGTCGGCCCTGACTGCGGGGTGTCGCCACGTCGGTAGCGGCGGCCCGCCTTCAGCTCCTGGAACCGGTAGTAGTGCGCGACCTCGTCCCGTTCCGGGTGGAAGACGTCCCGGTCTCCGTCCCAGACCTCGTCGTGGTCCAGGCCCTCGCCCTGTTCGACGATCTCCGCCAGCGCCGTCAGCGCGGACTTCAGGCCGTCGACGACGACCAGCCGCCCGGCGGTGTGCCGGAAGTGGGCCGCGTGCACCTGGCGTGCGGGGTCGCCGCTGAAGACCTCCTGTTCACCGAGCCGGTCGCACAGCAGCCGCAGTCCCTGTTCGACGGCGGCGTAGAACTGCCCGATCGTCTCGTAGCCGTCGCTCTCCGCAACGGCACCGGCGGGCGCGGGCCGTTCGATCCGCAGGAACATCTCCAGTGCCTCCGGCCCGAAGGGGACCAGGGACAGTTCGATGTCGCTGTGGGGCAGCCGCCGGGGATGCGATGGCAGCATCTCCGGGGTGTCGAGGCGCGGTCTGCCGCCGACGGCGTTGAGCAGGTTCGCGGCCAGCGTCAGGTGCAGCATCTCCTCGGCGAAGACGCTGCCCACCACCTCGACGGCCTCCCGGTTGCGCTCCGGGTCCAGCGAGTACAGCGCGCACAGGTACGGCGGCAGCGTCGCGTGTTCCAGCTCGATCGCCCACTGCAGGTGTTCCCTGAGGCTGTCGAGCGTGTCGATCCCCCCGTTGACGCCCCGGCCGTCCCGGACCGGGTGTTCAGGCACCGTGACCGCCGGGCCGGGAGTCGTCCTCCAGCACCTCGACCGCTTCGAGCAGACCCCGCAGGCCGATCTCCTCGCGCTCGGCGTCGGTGGGGTCGAACAGCCAGTCGGTGACCGGCAGCCCGGCCACCTCCTCGGGATGGCTCGCCTCGACCTGGGTCAGTTCGATCTCGACCTCGGCCTGGAGTTCGTACAGGAACTCGTTCTCGGCGTTCGGGGTGCTCATCTTTCCTCCGCGTGTGGTTCGAACGCTCCGCCGTACGGCGTGCGGGCGGTGTGGGCCGGGGTCAGGCGGGGCGCGGGGCGCGACGGTCCCCGCGCTGGGCGAGTTCGTCCTCGTCCACGAGGGTGAGCATCGGTCTGCCCGGCTCGCACAGCATCGTGACGGTGAACCGCAGCGGGACGTCGTCGCGGTTGTTGCCGTCCTGGTAGTGGATGACGTCGCCGCCGGGCTCCCAGAAGGCCTCCCCGGCGCGGACGACACGCTCGGGCTCGCCCTCGATCTCGAACAGCATCTCGCCCTCCAGGACGTAGCCGAACGCCGGTCCCGAGTGGCGGTGTGGCGGAGTGCCCGGGTCACCGGGCGGGAACTCGATCACCACGGTCATCGCGTGCGCGCCCCGCGGGATGAACGGCGGTTCCGCCTCCTGCAGCATGGTCAGCGCCGTCTGCCATGCGTTCGATCCTGGTTTCCGCGTGCCCTCGGACATGGGTCACCTGCCCTGGGCCTGCGCCGTACGGCCTGGCCAGTCGCGGTAGCGGATCCGGCCGAGGGTGGCGCCCTCCTCCGGCACCAGGGTCCGCTCCTCCAGCTCGCTGCCGAAGTAGCGCGCGTGCGGGTCGGTGACCACCTCGCGGGGGTCACCCCATTCGGCCAGTACGCCGCGGAAGAACTCGTCCATCTGGAACCGTTCCGGACCGGCGATCTCGATCCTGCCGTTGATCGGCGAGCCGACCGCGACCTTGCCGACCTCCTGCGCGACCTCGTCGCCCGCCATGGGCTGGAAGCGCACGGGCGCCACCCGCACCTTGTCGCCGTCCGTGGCCTCGTCGGCGATGTGCCGGACGAACTCGAAGAACTGGGTCGCGTGGACGAGGGAGAACGGGATCGACGACTTCTCGATCAGCTGTTCCTGGGCGATCTTCGCCCGGAAGTAGCCGTTCTCTGGCAGCCGTTCCGTGCCGACCACCGAGACCGCGACGTGGTGACCGACGCCCGCCGCCGCCTCCGCGGCCAGCAGGTTGCCCGTGGAGGTCGTGAAGAACTCCATCACCGCGGTGGCCTCGAAGGAGGGGGAGTTCGACACGTCGACCACGACCTGGGCGCCCTCCAACACCTCCGCAAGCCCTTCACCGGTGAGGGTGTTGACCCCGGTGCTCGGCGCCGCCGCCACCGCCTGGTGACCGTGTTCGTTCAGTTTCGCCACAAGCTTCGACCCGATCAGGCCGGTTCCACCGACCACGACGATCTTCATGGCAGACCCTTTCCGCTTGTCCTCTGTCCGCCGGGGCACCCGTGTGCCAACCGGTCGCCAGCTAAGACAGGGCAGCCCCCGAGCCTGTGACAGCCGTCGCGAAAATCTTTTTTGACGGCTACGCCGCCTCCTGCCGGGACGCCCTCCTCGCGGTGGTGATCGTCACCGCGACCAGCAGGACGCAGACGGCCGTGATCGCCCCGACCACGGCGGCCACCCCGATCGCGGGCGCCGCGAGGGGCAGCGCCAGGACGGCGACGACACCGCCCAGTGCCGGGACGGGACGGATGACGGGCTCCGCCGTGATGAGTCTGTGCAGGGCCCAGAGCATGGCGAGATACACCCCGGTCGGGATGGCGACGGCGTAGCCGAGGGCCGACGGCGACGCCGCCACCGCGTGCCCGCTCTGTTCGACCGCCACTTCGAGCCCGGCGCCGAGGGCCGCCAGGGCCGCGAAGATGACATAGTGGCCGTACCCCCACAGATACGACCGGTCGCGGCGGTCGCTGAGGCCCTCCCCCGCCTCGGTGAGGAAGTAGAGCCACCACAGGGCGAACAGCAGGACGAGGGCGCAGACGGCGATGACCACGAAGGACGCCTTGATCTCCGCCGCTTCGAGTGCCCCCGCGACCCCCCGGCTCGCGGCCAGCACGCTCTCTCCGAGCAGGATGATCGTGAACAGGCCGTAGCGTTCGGCGATGTGGTGCGGGTGCCAGTTGGTGGACCTGACCCGTTCCGCCCACCTCGGCACCGCGAGTTCCAGGACGACCAGGCAGACGAAGGCCGGCAGCCAGGCGGACTCCGGCAGGACACCCGTGTCCGCGAGGACGAGCCGCAGCACCCATCCCACCTGCAGGACGGTGATGCCGGCGGCGTAGCGCAGCGCGGTGCGACGACCGGCCGGATCTTCGAGACCGGCCCGCACCCACTGGGCGACGAGCCCGATCCTCATGATGATGTAGCCCAGCGTGACGATCCCGTAGTCGGAGTGGTCGGCCGCGGCGGGCACCCCGGCGGCGAGCGTCAGCACCCCGCCCATCTGGACCATGGTCAGCAGCCGGTAGAGAACGTCGTCGGTGTCGTAGGACGAGGCGAACCACGTGAAGTTCATCCACGCCCACCAGATCGCGAAGAACACCTGCAGGAACGGCACCAGCCCGGTGAGGCCGTGACCGGCGGCGACGGCGTGCGCGAGCTGGGCGGTGACGGCCGCGACCGCGACCACGAAGGTGAGGTCGAACAGCAGCTCCAGCTGGCTGGAGACGCGGTGCGGCTCGTCGATGGCGCGAGCGGTCATCCGGACCCGGATCCGGACGGACGTGCTGGCTGGTGGCACGGTCTTGCTCCTGTCGTTCGCACCTGACTGGTTCGCCATAGTCTGACCTGCCTGAAAGACAGGGCGGCGTCCCGGTCTGTGACACCTCACCGTCTCCGGTTACGGTGACGGCCCATGAGAATCTGCATCGTAGGCGCCAGCGGCTTTCTCGGCGGCGAACTCCTACGGCGGGCCGCCACCGGCCATGTCGTCGCCGCGACCTATCTGAACCGCCCGGGAACGACGGCGGGGGCCGACTGGCTGCCGCTCGACGTCCGTGACCGTACGGCCGTGGCCGACCTGGTCAGGGCCTTCGCCCCCGACGTCGTCGTCAACGCGGCCTACGACCAGGCCGACTGGACGACCACGGCGCTCGGCGCCGCCCACGTGGCCGTCGCGACCCGGGAGAACGGCGGGCGCCTGGTGCACGTGTCCAGCGACGCCGTGTTCTCCGGCAGGGCGATCACCTACACCGAGGACGACGTCCCCGACCCGATCACCCCGTACGGAGCGGCGAAGGCGGCAGCAGAGGTGGCCGTGCAGGTGATCGACCCCTCGGCCCTGATCGCCAGGACGTCCCTGATCGTCGGGGACGGCGGCTCCTCCCACGAGGCCATGGTCCACTCCCTGGCCGCGGGCCGTACGCCCGGAGCGCTGTTCACCGACGAGGTGCGCTGCCCCGTGCACGTCTCCGACCTGGCCTCGGCCCTGCTGGAGCTCGCCGCCTCCGGCCGTTCGGGGGTCCACCATGTGGCCGGGGCCGACGCGGTGAGCCGCTACGACCTCGGTCTCCTGATCGCGGAACGCGACGGCCTGGACCCGGCTCGCCTGCCCTCCGGCCGCAGCGCCGACCTCCCCTCGCCCCGCCCCCTCGACGTCCGCCTGGACTGCTCCCCGACCCGGCGACACCTGCGAACGAGACTGCGCGGCGCACGGGAGTTCCTGCGGAACGGGGCCTGACCTGGCACGCCGTACCCTCTGACGTCGGCCGAGCCGACGGCGGCAAACCGCCTTTGCTGGCGATCGGCGAGGTCAAATGGAACGAGACGATGGGAAACAGCCACCTCGTACGGCTGCGGCGCATCCGTGATCTCATCAGTCAGGGCGACCGGTACGACACCTCTCACACCCGCCTGGTGTGTTATTCGGGGTCGGGCTTCACCGGCGAACTCCTCCAGGTGGCCCAACAGGAGTCCGCCGAGCTCATCTCCCTCGACCATTTGTACGCCTGAGAACATTCAGAACCTCAAGGGGGCCCCGCGGGTCCTCGGCTGTCAGGCGAGCAGCTGGTTGTGGGCGAGTTCGCGGTAGAGGGGGGAGATCCTCAGGAGTTCCTCGTGCCTGCCCTGGGCCACGACCCGGCCGTTCTCCATGACGATGATCGAGTCGGCCGCGACCACGGTCGAGAGCCGGTGCGCGATCACGATGATCGACTGGGTGCCGTCCTTGGCGCGCAGGACGTCCTGGACGACCTTCTCGTTGTTGCTGTCCAGGTTCGAGGTGACCTCGTCCAGCAGCAGGATCGGCGCGTCGGCGAGGAACGCCCGCGCGATCGCCAGCCGCTGCCGTTCGCCACCGCTGAGCAGCACCCCGACCTCACCGACCTGGGCGTCGAGGAAGTCGTCCGTCGCGGGCAGGTTGACCCGGCGCAGGGCCTCAAGGCACCGTTCCCGGCTCGCGGTGTGCGCGCCGAGCAACAGGTTGTCCCGTACGGTGCCGGACAGCGCGGGCGCGTCCTGCTCAACGTAGGAGATCTGCCCGCGCAGCTCGTCGCGTGACAGCCGCCGCACGTCCTCACCGAGGAAGCCGATCTCCCCCTCGGTGACGTCGTGGAACCGTTCGAGCAGGGCGAAGAGCGTCGACTTGCCCGCGCCGGAGGGGCCGACCACGGCCGTCGTCCTGCCGCCGGGGAAGTCCAGGGTGACGTTCCGCAGGGCCCAGGCCTCGCCGTCGGAGCCGTTCTCCGTACGCCTCGGGTAGCGGAAGGAGACGTCCCTGAGCGTGAAGACCGGCTCGCCGGGGGTCGTCCGTGCGGGCAGGGCCGTCAGCGGGGTGTCGGTCTCCGGCTCCATCGCCTGAATCTCCATGATCCGGGTGAGCGAGCCGAAGGCCTCGCCGAGCAGGGAGACCAGGCCGCCGAACACCGTGATCGGGGTGGCCATGAGCAGCAGATACATGATGAAGGCGCTGAGCTGGCCGATGGTGAGCGAGCCCGCGGCGACCCGGATCGCCCCGGCGGCGACGACCGCGACGAGCAGCAGCTGTACGGCGACGCCGGAGAAGGTCTGCACGACGGCCCGCAGCCGGGCGACGGCGAAGCCCGCGTCGAGGGCCTCGCGGGCCCGTTCCACGGCGGAGTCGGCCTCGCGGGTGGTCGAGACGGTGGCACGGATGGTCCGTATCGCGCCGAGTGCCCGGGTGACGACGGTGGCCAGGTCGCCCACGGCGTTCTGCGCGCGCAACCCGGCCGGGCGGGTACGCCGTCCGATCAGGTAGACCGCCACGATGACCACGAAGATGGCCAGTGCCGCGAGCGCAAGCAACACCCAGTCGATCAGCGCCATCATGACGATGGAGACCAGCACCGTGATCAGGCTGGTGGCCAGCTCGACCAGTCCCGAACTGAGGATGGACCGGGTCTGGGAAACGTCGGTGGTGATCCTGGAGACGAGGTCGCCGCGCTCACGCCGTTCGAGCACGCCGATCGGCAGCCGGTAGACGTGCCTGATCAGCCGTTGCCTGGTGTCGAAGGCGAAGCGTTCGCCCGAGCGCTGCAGGACGTACTGTTCGAGCCCGTTGAGGGTGGCGCTGGCCACCAGCAGCGCGAACATGAGCCCCAGCGCCCCGTACGGCACGCCCCCGGCGAACCCGTCTACCGTCGAGGAGACCAGCAGCGGCTGCAGCGCCGCGAGCACGGTCGAGGCGGCGCCGAACGCGAACGCCACGACCATGCTCGGGCGGTACGGCCTCAGCAGGGCCAGCGCCTGCCGGAACCCGGCGACCTGGGGTGCCGCCTGTCCGGACCCGGGGGTGACGTCCGGTGGCACGGTCTCCTGCGCGACTACGGTGGTCACGGTATACGACCTCGTTTCCGGAAATTTCAGGAAGTTGTGGGGGTCAGCGGTGGGGGACCGACATGACGGCGTGGAAGTGCGCCACCACCTCGGGCTCTCCGATCGGCACTCCGTCCACCTCGACCCAGGCGTGCGCGACGAAGGGGTCGGGCCGGAAGCCGGTCTTCCACGCGGGCGGCGCGCCGTACAGGCGGCCGAGCAGCATGACCGCGACCGAGCGTTGCAGGCAGCCCTCGCCCGCGCAGCGACGGCTGACGCTGTTGACCGCGTCCCGCCAGGCGAGCACGTCCGCCGCCACGGGTGGCCGGGTGCCCCTGACCAGCAGGTTCAGCACGCGGCGCAGCAGGTGCGGGGAGAGCCTGGACAGCGGCAGGGCGAGCGCGGCGGCGGTCCTGGCGGCGACGGCGGGCCTGCGGCGCAGCCGTACCCGGCGCTGCGGCATGATCGGCGCGCTCACGACGACCACCCCGCCGGCAGGCCGCTCATCCTGAGCGAACCTGTCAGGAAGCCGTTCGTCGCGAGCGATCCCGCCAACAGGCCTTCCATGGCGGGCGATCCCGTCGGCGGGCTCGTGAAGGGCTCCTTCGGCAGGCCGTTCACGACAGCTTCCCCTCGATGAGCTTGGCGCGGCGCAGTTCGTCGAACAGGGCCAGGTGGTCGGAGCGGACCCGCTCGGCGTCGGCCCCGGTCTCCCTGGCGATCTGGCCGACCAGGTCGTCGAGGGCGCGGCCCCGGCCGAGTTCCTCGACCATCGTGATCGCCGTCTGGTTGAGGTGCCAGTAGACGCCGCGTCTGGTGTCGAGGATGACCTTGCCGTCCTCGACCTCGACGATCGACAGGCCCTGCCTGAGGTGAACCACGGTCGTCACTCCCCCTGTCCCACGGAGCGCAGCCAGCGCTCGGCGATCACGATGTTGTCCAGGTCGGTGTAGGCGGTCCCGCTCGTGGTGTACCGCTCGGCCAGGCGCAGGACGCGTTCGGCGGAGACCAGGCCCAGGTCCTCAAGGGCGGAGCCGTCGGCGAAGAGCCTTCGCAGCACCGGTTTGACCGCCTGGTGCTGGGCGAACACCTCGGCGGTGTAGTCGCCCTTGTCCGGCCTGGTGAAGTAGTCGAGCGCCATCGCCGGGGGCCTGGCCGCCGCGAGCAGCGGTTTGGCCGGGTACTGGTGGCTGCGCGCGCCGACGCCGAGCGCCAGGGCGGCCTCGACGACGCGCCGGTCGAGATACGGGCTGTCGAAGATGATCCCGCCCGGGGTCGCGGCCTGGTTCATCCGCCGTACGACGTTGCCGTGCACCACGAGGTAGTCGAGGATCTGGTTGACCGTACGGTCCTCGGAGAAGGCTCCCCGTTCCCCGAGCACCGCGTCGGCGGCCAGTCGTCGCAGGTGTTCACGGGCGGTCTCGGTCAGCGCCGGGTGCACCTTCGGCAGCGGCACCCAGCGGGAGTAGGCGGCCACCCCCTCGTCACGGACGCCGAAGTCGTGCCGGGCGATCCTGCGCAGGTCGTCCAGGTAGGAGCCCCGCTCGGCGAGCATCCGGATGGTCTGGCCGAGCGGGTGCCGGTTGAGCACCCGGAACCGCCACGTACGGCGGTAGCGCCCCTTCTCCCGCGAGTGGAACAGCGACCAGAGCATCGTGGAGACCGAGCCGAACAGGGCGTCGCCCGCATGACCGTTGAGGTGCAGCGTGGTCCCGGTCTCCTTCATGACCTCCTCGATCATGGAGACCGAGGCCAGCGCGGCGTTGGCGATGCCCGGCCCCTCCGGCGCCGTGGCCACCGTGCCCGTCCTCTCGTCCAGCAGGTGCGGGATGACCGAGCCGTACGGCACGCTGTGGTGGTCGACGCCCAGTTCCGCGGCGGCGCGGCCCGCCCATCGGTGGTCGTTGTTGGCGACGTTGGCCGAGGCGAGGAAGAGCGTGTGCGGCTTGAGGCCGAGGTCGGCGAGGAAGAAGCAGAGCGTCGTGGAGTCGAGGCCGCCGGACAGGTCGGCGCTGATCTCCTGGTGTCCCGCCGTTCTGAGGCGTAGCGCCTCGGTGACGGCCCCGCGCAACTCCTCTGCGAGGTCGTCCACGGAGCGGCCGGGGTGGGGCGGTCGCCACCACACCGTGCGGGCGGGGGCGCGGTCGTTCCAGGAGTCGAGCCACTCGCCGGGGCCGGTGACGTGCACGCCCTCCCAGACGCTCCTGAGTCCGTAGGCGTGTGTGATCTCCGCGTCGGTGAGCCTGCTCGCCAGGACGGCCGGGTCGGGGCGCAGCCGGGCCAGGGTCCTGAGCGTGTGCTGGTCGTCGGAGATCAGGGGCACCCCGTCGACCATGGCCCAGCACAGGGCGCGGGTGAGCAGGAGCGGGCCCTGCGAGCGCATGCGCGTGTTCTCTCTGGCGAAGAGCAGGAGGTCGCCCTCGACGAGCCGCTCGGCGACCGAATCGAGTTCCCTGACCGTTTTCCTGTCGCCGACGAGCCGGGCAAGATCGCTTTCTGTGAATGCCGCTCCGCTGTTTCCCAGGAGAATGACGTCGATATCCCTGTTTCCCGCCCGCACGATCCCACGGCCGTCGCCGCCGATGATCCACGGGAATCCCGATGGATGTCGGAACAGGATCTCTCCCGCGTGCTCGACGATCTCGTTCACGAGTGCGGGACGCAAAGGGATGTCTGGCAGGACTACCACAGGCATGGCGAAATTCCCGGCCTTTTCATCGTGTTCCGCGTCGATGGGAATTGGGTAGGGTTGGACGGGCACGGAGCAGGTGTCTGCTGCTCCGTGCCCGCGCTCAGCCGTCCCTCGCGGGTTACGCCGGCGGGTGGATCACGATCAGCGCGCGGAAGCCGAGGATGTCGTGCTCACGGGCGCTGCCGAGGCTCTTGGTGACGTCCTCGAACGATCCGATCCGGGTCAGCGTGGGCGCGGTGTAGTCACTCACGGTGTACTCCTCTCTCATGTGGGTCGTTGGTGCGTCGGCACCGGCCGGTGCCCACACAGAAAGCTAAGCCGCCCGTCCGCCCGGGGTAATCTCGGCGATCCGAGAAGTCGTCCGGTTGCCGTTGGGGAAAAACATTGATACACGCGCGCGTGCCGACCGATTAGTGATCTGGTTCACTGTCGCACGTGACCGCAATGACTCTCCGTAGTCAATGCGAACGGATATGGAGTTCTCCCAGCTTCCGGCGCGTCCGAGAACACCCATTAACAGTGCGTCCCGATCAGCCGCTTCACCCCTGCGGCCACCCTTGTAGCCATGAGCGCACATGTCTTACATTAAGGGTGATTTTCGGCTGCCTGATGGTGAATTCTCCGGCCGTTCGCCCGTTTTCAGGCTGGCATAAAACTACAAAAAGGACGCTGCGATCTGTCCAGGCCGGACGACATCATCGGGAGGTGACGATTCTCGCTTCGCACAGCAGCCGGCCGGTCGGCGTCGCCACCGCGTCGGCTCCTCCGTAGGCCTGCCCGAGGACACCGACGAGACGATCCGAGGAGCGGCGTACGGCCACACCCCAGAGTTTCTTGATCAGCACGGGGAGCCATGAAGAACAACGGGGAAGCGATGAACAAGAAGATCACGATCCAGGGCCCCGCCGAGATCGGTGAGACGGCCACCCAGATCAGCCTGACCGCCGGGCAGTCCGCCACGATCGGAGCCTGTCGCTGCGGGCACTGCAGGGTCGACCTGCGCATCGACACCGACGAACTGCCACCGGCGATCGGCCGCGTCACCGCCCACACCGGATTCTGGTCGCTGAGCAACCTGTCCGGCGAGGCACCGATGACCGTGACGAACATGGACGACTGGTACCAGTACCTTGTGGTCGAACCCGGACGCCGCGACGTGCCCGTCCCGTTCGAACTGGCGCAGATCGAACTGGCCCCCTCACCCAACGCCCCCAAAGTGGCCGTCTTCGGCTACGAGCCGCAGTACACCTCCCAGGACCGCCTGGTGATGTGCCAGTCGCCGCCACCGCGTCCGCTGCTCGACCGCCGTTCAACCTATTTCTCCGTCCTGTCCGAACTCTGTCGCGACAGGCTGAACGGCACCATGGACGCGAGCCTGCCCACCTCCGTGGAGATCGCCGACAAGCTGCGCACCCGCTACCGGTCCATCAGCCCGCGTGCCGTCGACGCCCACATCAAGTACGTCAGCGAGAAGCTGCGGCTCCCCAAGGGAGCGGGCCGGGACGCGCTCGTCGCCGTGGTCATCCGGGCGAACCTGCTGCACCAGTCGTGACACCCCTCAGCTGTCCCGCCGTACGGTGACCACCCAGGCGGCGCCGACGAACACCGCGGCCCAGGCCAGGAGCACCCCGAAACCGGCGGGGCGGCTGAGCGCCAGCACCGGGCTCGTGGGAGTGCCGAGGAAGCTCAGCGTCGCCTCGTGCGGCAACAGCCGTACGAGGCCGGGCAGCAGGCCCGCGAGCATCGGGGAGACCAGGATCGGCAGGATGAACAGTACGGCCAGCGGGGTGACGACCGTCCTGGCCAGAACCGCGAAACCACACCCGAGAAGGCCGAGCAGCAGATAGGCCGCCACCTCGGCGGGCAGGCCGTCCACCGCCTGCCGTACGAGAAGACCGGGGAGCAGCACGGCCGTCGCCGCCACGACGGCCGTCCCCGCGCCGGCCAGGAGCTTGGCCAGGAAGAACCGGTTGCGGTCGGGCGTCGCGATGAGGCTGACCCGCAACTGCCCGCCGTACTCCCTGCCCGCGGCGAAGACCGGGACGGCGACGAAGGCGTAGACCGGGGCCAGCATCACGGTGCCGAGCTGGGCGATGGCGACCGGTCCGCCCTGGGAGGCGACGCGCACGGTGTCGGAGGCCGCGAGCAGGCCCAGCAGCGTGTTGGCCACCAGGGTGACGGCCAGCGCGATCCAGGTCGCGGGCAGGGTGCGGATCTTGGTGAACTCGGCGCGCGCCAGGTCGGCCAGCCCGATCGCCTCCCGCCGTTCGGAGAGACCGGTCATCGCGCGTTCTCCTCGTCACGGGGGAGCCGCGTTTCCTCTCCGGCGCGCGGGAGTCGCGCGGGGACGTCGCCCCGTGGGGGTCGCCCGTTCCCCTTGCCGCGTGGGAGTCGCGTGTGCTCCCCGTCGCGTGGCAGGTTCGTCATCGCGCGTCCCTCCTGGCGAGCAGGAAGGCGGCCACGACCGTGGTCACCGAAGGCCAGGCGACCAGCACCACCATGGCGTGTCCCGGCCCCGCGGAGAGCGTGTTCTCCACCGGGTTGAGCAGCAGGTTGCGGCCCGCGCTGAGCGGGAACAGCGCGTCGAGGGCCGGGGAGAACACGGCCAGGAGCTGCGTCATGGTGACCGCGATCAGCCCGACGGTGACCGCGACACCCGTGAGGGTGCTGCGGGCGATCACCGTGATCGCGAAGCTGATCAGGCCGGTCAGCACCGCGAAGGCGACGAACTTCCCCTGCCCGATCCAGGCTCCCGGGCTCACCAGCAGGCCCGGATTCCAGTCCCTGACCGCGGCGTACATGAACGCCGTGCTGACCCCGGCGACGACCACGGCCACGAACAGCAGGTAGACGGTGGCCGCGACGGTCTTGGCGACGATCAGCCGCCCCCGGCGCGGCACCGCGAGCAGCGTCTGCCCGAGCTGCGGGGTACGGAACTCCTGTCCGGCGATGACCGCCCCGAGGCCGGGCAGGAACAGCCCCATCTGGAACGACGACGCCACCAGGAAGTCGACGATCGCCCGGTTGGCGGGCTGCGGGTCGTCGGCGAACAGCTCGATCATGCCGTCCGGGGTGATGGCGCGCACCGCCTCGATGTTGATCCCCACGTTCGCGTAGGAGACCAGCAGGTGCAGGGCGAGGATCACACCGGTGACGATCCACACCGTGCGCAGGGTGACGATCTTCGTCAGTTCGGCCCTGGTCGCTGCGAACACGGCGCTCACCACCCCACCTGGCCGCCGGTGAGCGCGAAGAAGGCCGTCTCCAGCGACGCGTGCCCCTCGGTGATCTCCTCGATCGAGCCGCGCGCGACGATCCTTCCCTGGGCGATGACGACCGCCTCGTCCGCCGTCTCGGCCATCTCCGCCATCAGGTGGCTGGACAACAGCACGGTACGGCCGGAGGCCGCGAACTCCCGCAGGAAGGTGCGCACCCAGCGGATGCCGTCCGGATCGAGCCCGTTGACCGGTTCGTCGAGCACCAGGATCTCCGGGTCACCGAGCAGCGCCGCGGCGATGCCGAGGCGCTGCCCCATGCCGAGGGAGTACTTCTTGACCCGCTGCTTGGCCGCGTCGCCGAGGCCGACCAGGTCGAGCACCTCCCGTACCCGGCTCCGGGGGATGCGGTTGCTCTGCGCGATCCACGTGAGATGGTCGATCGCGCGACGCTCGGGCACCGGCCCCGCCCCGTCGAGCAGCGCCCCGACCTTGCGCAACGGATGGCTCAGGTCGCGGTACGGCCTGCCGTCGATCAGCGCGGTGCCGCTCGTCGGGTGGTCGAGACCGAGCAGCACCCGCAACGTGGTGGACTTGCCCGCGCCGTTCGGGCCGAGGAAGCCGGTCACCGTGCCCGGCCGTACGGTGAAGCTGACGTCGTCGACCGCCGTCTTCGCGCCGTAGCGCTTGCTGAGCCGTGAAACCTCGATCATCGCCCGCCTCGCGTCGCCTGGGATCCGGACGTCCAGCGTGCTCCCCGTCACCCCGACCCCGCGTCACCCGAAAGTGGACATCCACCGACCACCCCGACCCGTGGTGTTCGAGAGCGGACGGTTACCGGGGTTCGCGCAGCAGTCCCGCCTCGTGGGCGAGCACCGCCAGGTGCGTACGGTCGTTGACCCCCAGCTTGGCGAACATCCGGCGAAGGTAGGTGCGGACCGTCTCCAGACTCAGGAACAGCTCGTCGGCGATCTGCTGGTTGGAACGGCCCCTGGCGACCAGCCGGATGACCTGCAGTTCCCGTTCGGACAGGACGTGCTCGGCGAAGGGGTGCCGTTCGACGGGCCGCTCGGGCGCGAACCGGTCGAGCAACCGCGCCGTCACCTCGGGGGCGAGCATGGCGTTGCCCTCGTGGACCGTACGGACGGCCCGCAGGATCTCCGCCGGAGAGGCGTTCTTCAGCAGGAAGCCCGAGGCCCCGACAGTGAGGGCCCGGTGCACGTACTCGTCCAGGTCGAAGGTGGTCAGCATGACGACCCTGGTGGTCGTGTCGGCCACGATGCGCCGCGCGGCCTCGATCCCGTCGGTTCCCGGCATCTGCACGTCGAGCAGCGCCACATCCGGTCGCAGCGCGGTGACCAGCCTGGCCGCCTCAAGCCCGTCGGCCGCCTCCCCGGCGAACCGGAAGCCCGCCGTACGCTCGAACAGCTTCCGGTAGGCCCCACGCATGCCCGCGTCGTCGTCGGCCAGAAAGACCGACACCACCTCAGCGGACATCATCACCTCCCTCGAAACCCCGCCCCTGAACACCGGCCTGGCTTTGCCTCTGAACGCCGTCCTCGTCTCGCCCTCGAACCGCGGCCTGACTTCTCCCCTGGGCCGAGACCCGGTCTTGTTCCTGAGCCATGGCCTGGCTTTGCCCCGGAGCACCGGTCCGGCTTTGGCCCTGAACGTCGTCCTCGCCTCGCTCCTGAACACCGTTCTGGCTTTGTCCCTGAACGCCGGCCTGGTTTCTCCTCTGAGTCGTGGCCTGGCCCTGGTCGTTGAGGGGCAGTCTGGCCTCGACCGCGAATCCGCCCTCCGGCCGGGCGCCCCAGGTCACCGTCCCACCGGCCAGGCGGACCCGTTCACGCATACCCCGCAGCCCGACCCCCGCGCCGGCGGACCGGGCCGCGTCCCGGCCTGCGAGCGCCCCGCCGTCGGCGACCCTGACCACCAGGGCGTCGCGCTCCCGGTGCAGGTCAACGACGCATGTCGCGCCGGGGGCATGCCGTACCACGTTGCCCAGCGCCTCCTGAACAACCCTGAACGCCACCGCCCCCACCACGTCCCCGACCTTCCCGGTCGTCTCCGGACCGATTCCCGGACCGAGCCCCGCGTCGCCCTCCGTACCGCCCTCCCGGGTGGGCCCCGCGCCAAGCTTCCCGCCCGTCTCCGTACCGCCCTCCCGGGTGAGCCCCCGGTTGGGCCCCGCGCCGATCCCCGGGCCGAGTTCCCGGCTGATCCGTGTCTCGACGTCGATTCCGGCGGCGCGGGTCGCGGTGATGACCGCCGCGATGCCGTCGAGGCCCGGCCCCGGGCCGCCGTCCGGGTCGCGGAGCGTCCGCACCAGCGCCTGCACGTCCTCAAGCGCCCGGCGCGTGTGGGTCTCCACCTCCGCCAGGGTCTCGCGCAGCTCGGCCTCCCCGACGTCGGGCAGGCTCAGGACGACCCCTGACTGCGCCAGCGTCACCCCCAGCGCGTGCCCGACCACGTCGTGGACGTCACGCGCCACCTCAAGCTGCACGCGCATCCGCTCCGTCTCCCGCGCGGACTCGATCTGCCTGCCGGTGGTCGTGCCGAACAGCCACGACGCACTGAGCGCGGCCACCGCGATGACCACCCGTTCCCCGAGGCCGCGAGCGGCCCCCTCGGGAACGGCGACGACCAGCGCCAGCGCCGCGAACATGGCCGCCAGCATCACGACCGCCACCCGCGTACGGCGCGCCCGCTCGACCGCGAGCGGATACAGGCACCAGGCCGCGGCCAGCATCGGGTCCTGGCAGACCCCCAGGGCACCGCCAACGACGGTCGCGGCCCCCGCGGTGACCGTCGCGGCGAACGGCAGCCTCCCACGCAGGACCATCGCCCCCGCGGTCACCACCGCCAGCACCGCCCCCACGGCGACGTACGGCCAGGCGACGGCCTGAGCCGTCGGCAACGCCCAGAACATCCCGACAACGGCGACCGCCGCGACGACGTCCGCCCCAACCCCCCGCCCCCAACTCCGCACCCCAGCACCGTAGGCGACGGACTCCCGGGACGGCCACTACGCTGAAGATCACTAAGCCCGTCGACGCCGAGAGGACGTGCCGATGCCGGAACTCGCGGTGGCATCGCGCCTCTACGCCGTCCTGGCCGTCTCGGGGCCGGTGGTCCTGACGGCCTTCGGCATCGGCGGAGGCGACCTCCCCTGGTTCTGCTCCTCGGAGAGCCCCTACCTGCCGGAGGGTCCGTACGCGCTGGGGAGCGTCCCCGCGGAGGCGCTGTTCCTCGGGGTCCTGCTGCTGCCGGTCGTCGTCGCCGGCCTCGTCTCGTACGGCTCGCGCAGGGCCGTGCTCTCCGCCGCCCTCGTGACCGGCGCCGTCCTCGTTCTCGGCCTTCTCGTCTCCGGCCCCGACCCGTGCACCGGCCAGATCCGTACGGCCTCCCCCTGGCCTCTGCTCGTCTGTTACCCGCTGGCCGTCGGGGCCCTGCTCCTGGCGGCCCGCCATCCCCTGCCCACCAGGCGGTACGGCTTCGCCCCGTGGGCGGCCGTCCTCCCCGCCGCGTGGGGCGCGTTGTGCGACCGGCCCGTCTCCGCGTTCGACGAACGTTCGTTCACCGTCTTCTTCGACGTGGCGCCGGGGTCTTCAGGAGACGTCCCCCAGTGGCTCTGCGCCGCTCTCCAGTGGTTCACCCAGGCCGACAGGATCGGCCTGCCGGTCACCCTCGTCGCCCTGGCCGCGATCGCGCACGCCACCGGCCTGTCACGGTGGATCGGCGCCACGGTCGCGGCGGTCCTTCTCCTCTTCCCGGTCCTCGACGTCTTCCTGCTCGACGAACTCCTCCTCGTACGGTCGCACCTGCCGCTCGCCGCCCTCCTCGTCGTCTGGACCGCCCGGCCCGCCCGGTTGGAGGTCGGGCCCGGGTCCCTCGCCAGGATGCGGACCGTCGCCGTGACGGCCGTGGTCGTCCTCTGCGCCGTCTGGCTGGTCGTCTCCTCCTACGTTCCGTCCCGATGACCTCGAAGGATCAGCCGGGGAGGGTCTCGCCGCCGACCGGGGCCAGGATCTCGCCCGTGTAGTAGGACGACAGGCGGTCGGAGGCGAAGAAGACGTAGGACGGGGCGATCTCGTCGGGGTCGGCGGCCCGTTCCATGGGCGCCTGCTCGCCGAACTTGCCCACCTTCTCCGGTGGCATGGTGGCCGGGATGAGCGGTGTCCACACCGGCCCCGGGGCCACGGCGTTGACCCGGATGCGGCGTTCGAGCAGGTTCTGCGCCATCGAGTAGGTGAAGGCGTTGATCGCGCCCTTGGTCGTGGCGTAGTCGATCAGGGTCTTGTTGCCGCGCAGGCCGTTGATCGAGGAGGTGTTGACGATGGCCGACCCCTCGCCCATGTGCCGCAGCGCCGCCCTGGTGACCCGGAAGTAGCTGTGGATGTTGACGGCGAAGGTGTACTCCCACTGTTCGTCGTCCAGCTCGTCGAGCGAGTCGACCGGTTGCTGGTAGGCGACGTTGTTGACGAGCACGTCGAGCCCGCCGAGTTCGCTCACCGTACGGTCCACCACGTCGGCGCAGTGGGCGGCCTGGGAGAGGTCTCCCGGCAGCAGTACGCACCGCCGTCCGGCCTCCTCGACCAGCTTGCGGGTGTGCTCGGCGTCCTCGTGCTCGGACAGGTAGGCGATCGCGACGTCCGCTCCCTCCTTCGCGAACGCCACGGCGACGGCCCTGCCGATTCCCGAGTCACCCCCGGTGATCAGTGTCCGCCGGTCCCTGAGCAGGCCACGGCCCTCGTAGTCGCGCATCTCGTCCCGGGGAGCGGGGGTCATGTCGCCGCTGCTGCCCGGGTACGGCTGCTGCTGTTCTGGTGGTGTCTGGCGTGGTTCATCAGGCATTTCCCCCACGTGCCCCACCCCCTGATCGGCTAACAGGACATAACTGTTGATTTCACAATTGAATGATGTTTCGGGATGGATTGAGGGGTATGGCCCGGATGAGGCCAACATCCGACCCGGAGAAGAGGTGACGATCATGCCCGTCCGTCAGGAACTACCCGAGACACTCAAACGCTCTCCCAAGAAGGCCCAGGAGACGTGGATCAAGGCCCACGACTCCGCGGTCAAGGAGTACGGCGAGGGGGAACGCGCCCACCGGACGGCCAACGCCGCCCTCAAGCACTCCTTCGAGAAGATCGGCGACCACTGGGAGCCCAAGAGCAGGAAAGGCCCCTCCGACAGGCAGGCGGCCCGGCACACTCCCAAGCGCGGGAAGACCGCCGAAGGCGTCGACGCCAACTCCTCCAAGCAGCATCTGTACGACGTGGCCAGGCGGCTGGACGTGCCGGGAAGGTCGTCCATGACCAAGACCGAACTCGTCGACGCGATCAAGAAGGCCAACCGCAGGGCGTCCGCCAAGGCGCGCTCCTGACACACGGGGCGACGGGAGGGGCGACCGGCCTTCACGAGGGGCGCCTCCGGGGGGACCCGGCCGCCGCGACGACCGGCTCCAGGAGAGCCCGGATCGCCCGCGAAGGCCGGCTCCCGCGAGAACCGAGTCCCGTGAGGGTCGGCTCCCACGGGGTCGGCACCCGTGAGGGTCGGCTCCCGTGAGGGTCAGCTCACCCCTCCCACGACCGCCCCACCCTCCCGTGCCGCCGCCGTGTAGAACGGGCCGAGGCCCGCGAACCCGTCCTGCCCGGCGGCGGCGAAACCCCACCCCTCACCGGCCAGGCCCCGCGCGACCTCCGCCACCCGCTCCGGATCGAGGGCGAACGGCGGGCCGTACCCGAACGTGTGGCCTGGCAGGTCGTGTTCACCGTCCGCGCCGGTCGCCGCCGCGAGCCAGGGGTAGTGCCGTCCCCATCGCGCGTCCCCGTGCTCGGCCTCGGCCCTGCCCTCCGCGATGTCGCCGAGGGCCAGGTAGTCGTCCGTGAACACGTCCTCCTCCCGGGAGTGCCCGGAGAGGATCTCCCCCGCCAGATCGGGCCTCGCCCGTACGGCCCGCAGCACCTCGGGGTCGATCCTCACCAGCGTCAACCGCATGGACACCGCGTCCGCCTTCCGCCGTACCGAGCCGGACGACCATGATCGCAGGCCCGATTTCTCACGTGTCCGTCCTTTAAGGTGCCGGGTATGACCGGCTGCTCCCATCTGGAGGGCCTGGTGGTCACGGGTCCGGCGCGGGGCCGGATGTGGGCCAACGGCATCATGAGCGACGAGGGGTTCCAGCCGTTGTTCGACGACGACGGCGCGCCCCTCGGGTTCGCCCGCTGGTATCTCCGCTGGCTTGAGGAGGCCGAGGCCCAGGTGCTGCCCAGTGCCCGCTGATACACCGATATTTCTGGATATATGGATTACCTGATCGATCCGAAAGGAGGCGGTGTGCGCTAATCGCCGATGTGATCGGCCGTCACCGGTGTACGGTCCTGCTGACCGCTCTCGTTGAAGGGCGCAAGCCCTGTCCTTCAGGGCGGGGTAAGCCCGGAACCGCCCCGCTCGTCCTGCCGTTCGGCCCATCACGTGTAGGGGACAAGGACGGCTTGGTCTCCACGATGGTGTGCTCCCCGGCCAGGTGCGCCGCTCCGACGCGATGGCCGAGGTTGTCTCGGAGTTCCCGAACGTTCATACGCTCAATCATGATCTCGCAGAGTGTCATTGGATGGCTTGGATGTTCCGCGGAGAAAGGTGTTTCATGCTGTCCGGCCGCAGGTATCGGATCGAGTTCACCCCGGCACAGACCGCGTTCGCCGAACAGATCGGCGGTATCTGCCGGTCGGTGTGGAACACCGGTCTGCAGCAGCGCCGGGAGTATCGGCGGCGCGGCGCGTTCATCGGGTACGCCGAGCAGTGCAGGCAACTCGCCGACGCCAAACGGGATTTCGGCTGGATGTCGGATGCGCCGTCCCACGTGCTCCAGCAGACGCTCAAGGATCTGGACCAGGCGGTCAAAACCCACGGGGCCTGGAAGGTCCGGTGGCGGTCGCACCGCAGGTGGTCGCCGTCGTTCCGGTTCCCCGACGCCAAGCAGATCGTCGTGGAACGGATCGGCCGCCGGTGGGGCCGGGTGAAACTGCCGAAGTTCGGCTGGGTCCGATTCCGCTGGTCGCGTCCACTCGGCGGTGTCCTGCGCTCCGCCACGATCACCCGCGACGGCGGGAACTGGTTCGTGTCGTTCCTCGTCGAGGACGGCAAGACCACCCCTGAGACGCATCCCGGCCCGGCTGTGGGGATCGACCGGGGAGTGGTGGTCGCCGCGATCACGAGCGACGGGACGTTCCACGACCGGCCGTTCATCACCAGCGGCGAGACGCAACGGTACCGCCGCCTCCAGCAGCAGCTCGCCCGCACCCGTAAGGGCGGTAATCGGCGTAAGCGCGTGGTGGCCGAACTGGGCGCGGTCATGCGGCGGGTCCGGTCCCGCCGCGCGGACTTCAACGCCCAGCTCGCCGCGACGCTCACCGTCCGGTACGGCACCCTCGTGCTGGAAGACCTCAACACGAGGAACATGACGGCCAGCGCGAAGGGCACCGTCGAACGACCCGGTTCGCGGGTCGCTCAGAAGTCCGGCCTCAACAAGTCGATCTTGGATAAGGGCTGGTACGGGCTGGAATTCGCGGTTAACAACGCGGTCCGGCACACCGGCAGCAAGGTAATCAAGGTCCCGGCGGCGTACACGTCTCAAACGTGCTCGGCTTGCGGGGTGGTGGATGCGGCATCGCGTGAGAGCCAAGCGCGGTTCGCCTGCACCTCCTGCGGTCATGTCGAGCATGCCGACGTGAACGCCGCCAAGAACATCAAGGCCGCCGGGCAGGCGGTCTCAGGACGTGGAGACCTCGCCATCAGGCGGTCTGTGAAGCGTCAACCGCCCCGGCCACGAGCGCGGCAGCATTCCACGTCAGCGGCACGGGGAATCCCGGTCCTTTAGGACCGAGAGGAAGTCAATCCACATGCGCGTACCCCTACCGTTACGGCGAGGAGATCAGGTGAGCGGCACGCGAATGCGACTGGCCGACGTCGCGCAGCTCGATCCCGACATCACCCCCGAGGGGTTGCGGGAGCGGTACGGAGACGATCCCGACACCATCAGCCTCCTGGCGGTGGCCGAGGCCACCCTCAACCGGGTTCCCTCCGGGTTGAGCCGCTGGCTGTCCTCCGCCGAGACCTGCGAGGTCTGGGAGGACGTGCTGATCCGGCAGGAGGGGCTCCACCAGCTGTCGTGGTGGAACAACGTGCTCGGCTCCGGTTTCGACGATCCGTTGACCCGGCGCGCCGAACGGCGGCTGGCCCGCATCCGCCAGCGCGGCGTCGAGGCGCGTCTCACCGTCGAGGCGCACGCCGGGCTGACGACCGACCGGGCGGCGGCGTCGGCGGTCGCGGCGCTCGTCGCGGCCCATCGGGAGGAGGCCGACTCGCTGCTCCGTCCGGGCGGGGCCGGCGACGGCCTGCCTCCGGAGGTGGCCAGGATGCTGGCGATGGGCACGACCGCCTTCCGTGAGCTGGTCGGCAACGACATCAAGGACAGCGGGGTGTGCCACCCGCTCCGCCATCCGGCGCTGCTGTCCCGCTGGTACGAGGCCCTGGTGGCGATCGGCACGATGGCGTTCACCGAGATCGGCCTTGAGGTGACACCCGTGCGGGTGCGCAACCTCTTCGCCGTCCCGGACCCGCACCTCATCCAGGCCCGTCACGACGCGTCCCGCGAGAAGTGGGCGTCCAAGCTCACCTTCCTCACCCATGTCCGGGCCGCGCTGGTCGAGCAGGACCGGCGAAGCCGCCGGGCCGAGGCGCCGGTCCACCGCCACCTCGTCGAGCGGTATCCCGTCCAGTACGCCGAACTCGTCCAGCAGGCGCGGCAGGACCCGCGCAACCACCGCCCCGCGCACCGGCCTCCCCACCCGACCGTGTTCGACGACCACGCCGACATCCTGCGGGAACACGGCTGGGACGTGCGCTGGATCTTCGACGGGCACCGTGTTTGGCTCGACGCCTGGCCGATCGGCGAGCGGACCGGGAGGCCGTCGCTGCCCGCCTGGCGGACCGGGGGCCGGTTGATCGCCACCGCCGTCCGCAACCGCAACACCGGCAGGTCGGCCTGGCGCTGGAGCACCCCGACCTACGTCTTCTACGGCCGGGGCCAGGGTCGTTACACGCTGCTGACCGGGGCCGACGCCCTGTGCCATCTCGCCGAGACCAACCCGCGCGCCACGCCACGGCGCTTCTTCAAGGCCATGGTGCCGCCGGTGCGCGAGCATCTTGAGGCGCACGTGCCGCCGGACGGGCACCGCTGGCGGCGGCCGTTCCCCGAGTGCTTCCCGGCGCTCCACTACCGCTGAACACCGCGCACCACCACTGGGTTCCGCACACCACCGCCGGACGCCGCGTACCACCGCTGGGTGCCGCGCGACGCGCCTTCTCCTCGCGCCGCGCGGCCGTACCCGAACCGCCCTGTCCTACCAGTTACGGCTGCAGCCGTTGCGGGTGCACCAGACCTCGTGGACGATGTCGCCGTCCACGATCAGGTCGGCGTAGATGCGCTGCACACCACCGGCGACGGTTATCCGAAGCAGCTCGTTGGACCAGGAGTACGTGCCGTTGGTGGAATATTTGCAGACTTTGCCGGTCTTCTCGGACCCGTTCTGGCCCCAGAAGCACACCTCGCGGTAGCCGCTCACCGCCTTGATGTGGCCGGAGACATAGGCGGAATATCCGGATGTCCAGTCGATGGTGGACTGGGTGACGGTCGCACCCCACTCCATGGACCACCCGGTGGCGGCCTGTGCCGGGACGGCGGTGAACACGGCCATGACGACGGCGGCGACGATCGACAGGGACTTGAGCACGCGCATGCAAACCTCCTGTAGTTCGTGCGGAACGTTCGTTTCAGCAAGAAAGCCTGACAAGGCCGGTTTAACAACACGCAACCAGACGGTGTACGGATAAATCCGCATGTAATGCCCGGATGAATTGGCAACCGTACAAAGTGGGGTTCGACCCGGCCGGAAAACGAGGCCTCGGGGTCATCCCGTCATGCGCGACGGCAGCGGGCCAGTTCCGCGCGCAGGTCACGGCGCAGCGCCCGGTCGAGGCCCGGCTGGGTGAGGGCGTCGGCGAAGTCCCGCGCGGCCTCCTCAAGTCTGCCGAGCCGTACCAGCGCCTTCCCTCGGTTGTAGCGGGGCACCGGTGCCGCCGACAGCGCGACCGCCCGGTCCAGGTCGGTCACCGCGGCGGCCACGTCACCGCGTTCGAACCGTACGGCGGCCCGGTTCGTCCACGCCTCGACGAGTTCGGAGTCCCCGGCCAGGGCCCGGGTGAGGAGGTCGTCCGCCTCGGTGAGGTCGCCGCGCTCCGAGCGGATCAGCCCGAGGGTGCACAGCAGCGCGGGGTCCTCCGGGGCCGGTTCGAGCCCGGCCCGCGCCTCGGCCTCGGCCTCGTCGAGCGCGCCGCGCTCCACCAGCAGGTTGACCAGGGCGATCCTGGCGTCCAGATGCCCCGGCTCGATGGCGAGCACGCGTTCCAGGTCGGCGCGGGCCCGTGCCGTACGGCCCCGCTCCTGCTGGAGCACGGCCCGGTTGTAGTACGCCTCGGGCAGGTGCGGCCCCAGGCGGATCGCGGTGCCGTAGTCCTCGATCGCGGCCCTGGACCGTCCCGCCGCGCGGTACAGGGCGGCCCGGTCCACGTAGTACTCGCAGTTGTCCGGGTCGTGGGCGATCACGGTGTCGAGGTCGGCCAGGGCCCGGTCCCGGTCTCCCATGGCCAGGTGCACCTGGGCCCGGTTGTGGCGCAGCCTGGCCAGGTCCTGCGGACGCTCTCCCGGCCTGAGCACCGCCGCCAGCCGGGCCAGACCGTCGTCGATCAGCCGCAGCGCGCGGGCGTGCTCGCCGTCCCTGGCGTCCAGCAGGGCGAGTCCCTGCTCGTAGAAGACGGTGGACAGTGTCCGCTGACGTGGGTCGTCCAGCTTGGTGGCGAGGTCGAGTGCCCGTTCCAGCCAGTGTCTGGCCCGCCCCGGGTCCTGCCCGGCCGTGGGCAGGTGCCTGGCGTACAGCATGGCGGTGGAGTAGGCGGCCGACGTGGTGATCTTCGGGTCGTCGGTGACGGCGCGCGCCTCGTGGTAGAGGTCGAGTGCCTCCTCGGCCTGCTCAAGCGCGGCCAGGGCGGTGGCCAGGCCGGTGGTGAACGCCCACCAGTGCCGCAGGTCGCCGTCCGGGGTAACCGTCGCGCGCCCGCGCCGGGCGGTCCTGGCCGCGTGGTGGTAGAAACCGCGGGCCAGGCTGTCGCCGAGGGCCCTGCGCGTCTCCTCGGGGGTCGGCTCAGCCGCCGCCCGCCGGGGGGAGCCGCCGTCCCGCAGGTCCAGGCGCAGCGTGGACGGCTCCGCGCGGACCAGCGCGTCCAGCAGTTCGCGGGTGGTCTCGTCGGCGTCGCCGACGTGGTCGAAACGTACGGTGACCGGGTTCTTGAGCGTGTCCGCCCAGGCCGTGACGAACTCCGCCGCGCCGTAGGCCAGGCAGGCGGTGCGCCGGGCGGGGTGGAAGCGGATCGGCTCCTCCTCGGCGGCGGGGCGCGCCGTACGGTCGAGCCAGGGGGCGATCGCGTGCAGCTCGACCCGGTGGCGAGCCGCCAGGCGGGGCCGTTCCGCGGCGACCTGGGTGAGGAAGGAGGCGACCCCGGCGTACGGCCCGCCGTCGCGGTGGCAGTCGTAGCCGTCCTCGTGGGTCTCAGAGGGGCCGGTCACAACCGGGCCGGTCGCCGCAGGGGCGGGCACCCGGGGGCGCCCGCCGTACCGGCAACTACCAGCACCACTCGAACCAGAGACGGCGAGCGCCGGACAGCAGGCGCAGCGCGCCCTTGCGACGGACGGTCATCTTCCTCATGGACACCTCCGGAGATCCACTTCGAACTGCCCAGAGCATAATCCGGTCCAACCGAAATATGTGGACCCCTCATGATTGGTCGCTTATCATCAGATCTGGGCGTTATATGACAATTGGCGCTACCGCAGACTGAGGGCGAGGCCGTCGAGGCCGGCGATGGCGACCGAGGCCCTGGTGATGATCTCGTAGTCGAGAAGGCGCTCACGGGCACGCTGCGGCTCCGAGACGCGTGCCCAGATCGCTGATGGCGAATCCATGTGACCGTCCGGCCTGTCGATCCGTCCGGAGACCGCGGACGCGTTCATCCCGGTGATCTTTCCGATCTCGGCGCTGTCCAACGGTTTCGTGCCCACCGACGGCATGCCCGGGTGGCTACGGCTCGTCGCGGAGTGGAACCCGGTCAGCGCGCTCGTCGCCGCCTGTCGCGACCTGTTCGGTGATCCGGGCGCCGCCGTACCGCAGGACGCCTGGCCCCTACAGCATCCGATCGCGGCCGTCCTGTTGTGGTCGGTCGCGATCCTTGTCGTCTTCGTCCCCCTGGCGACCCGCCGGTATCAGCGGATCGGGAGGTAGGCGCCAACGGCTCCGGGGTTCGCCGCTCGGTGACGGCGAACCCCCGAAGAGCCACGGCGACGGTCTTCTTAGACGGTCTTCCCAGGCGGTTTTCTTAGACGTGGGCCGCCTGGTGCTCCGTCGTGGTGGCGGCCCTGGCCGGCAGCATCAGGGCGGTGATGACCACGATCACGGACAGCGCCGCGCTGACGATGAAGGCCGTGCGCATGCCGCCGAGGTTGGCGAGCGCGTCGCTGGCGCCCGTCGCCTTCAGGGCCTCGGCCCGCACGCTCATCAGGGTGACCACGAGCGCGGTGCCGATGGCGGCCGAGACCTGCTGCAGCGTGCTCAGGATCGAGCTGCCGTGGGAGTAGAGCGAGGCCGGAACCGACCCGAGCCCGAGGGTGAACACCGGGGTGAAGGTCGCGGCCAGGCTCACCATCAGCAGCGCGTGCAGGCCGAGCAGCAGCCAGAACGGCATGGTCATCGTGACCTGGGTGAACCCGACGAGCGCGACCGCGATGCCGATCGCACCGGGGACGATCAGCACCCGGGCGCCGAAGCGGTCGAACAGCCGGCCCACGGTCGGGCCGAGCAGCCCCATCGCGAGACCACCCGGCATCACGAGAAGCCCGGTCTGCAGGGCGGTGAGCCCACGGACGTTCTGCAGGTACAGCGGGAGCAGGATCATCGAGCCGATCATCGCCAGGAAGGCCACCGCCATCATGATCAACGCGATCGTGTAGGTGCGGTGGCGCAGGGTGCGCAGGTCCATCAGCGGCGTGCCGCGCTTCTGCAGGCGCAGCTGGCGCCAGACGAAGACGGAGATGGCCACCAGGCCGGCCACCACGAACCCGACGGCGGTACGGGTGTCGCCGCTCTCGAACCCGCTGAGCCCGTAGACCAGGCTGCCGAAGCCCGCCGCGGCGGTCAGCACGCTCAGCCAGTCGACGGTGCTGAACTTGGGCTCGCCGACGTTCTGGAGCTGCCTCAGCCCACCCCACATGATCAGCGCGGCGATGGGGAACACCACGGCGAACAGCAGCCGCCAGGAGCCGAACTGGAGGATCACCCCCGAGACCGTGGGACCCATCGCGGGCGCGACCGAGATGGCCAGGGTGACGTTGCCCATCACCCGGCCCCGGTTGCCCTCGGGCACGACCTGCATCAGCGTGGTCATCAGCAGCGGCATCATCACCGCCGTACCGGACGCCTGGATGATGCGGGCACCCAGCAGCACCTCGAAGGTCGGTGCGACGGTGGCCAGGGCCGTACCGATCAGGAACAGGCCCATCGCGGCGGTGTAGGCCGTGCGGGTGGACACCCGCTGCAGGAACCAACCGGTGATCGGGATGACGGCGGCCATGGTCAACATGAAGGCCGTCGAGAGCCACTGCGCGGTCTGCGCGGTGATGTTCATCGCGCTCATCAGCCGCGGGATCGCGTTGATCATGATCGTCTCGTTGAGGATGACCACGAACGTGGCGAGCACCAACAGCCGGATCACGGCAGGGGTGCGCACCTTGGTGACGGTCACGGGCTTGACTGGTGAGTCGAGCTGTGTGCTGGGCACGGAACCTCAATCGGGTTGTCGGACAGGACGTCGTTGCTGGCGTTCCAGCCGTGAGACACACGAAAGTGTGTTCGTACAAAGACTGACGGGTGCCACCGACAAAACTCATCGCTCACGCTCAACATTCCGCCATCTGACGCGAAATGTCACCCGATTTTCACCACCGATGGGGGCTCCCAGAGCCCTGCACAGCTCCCCGAAACCACCTACGAGCTGGGCGAATGCCACTCAGTGACCAAGTTCGGACATCACAGGCCGGAACATCCTTCTATCCCCCGAATGACACTTCCCCAAACGGCGCCTCCCCCGAGTGGTCGTCAGGTGTCAGGACACGCCACCTCGGTACGGCGAAGCCGGAGGCCCTTCGGCAGAGGCCCCTACGTGCCCCGGCATGACCGAACTCGTGGAGGCGGTGGGACCGAGGCCCCCACGTGTCTCCGCGTGCCCCGACGTGGCCGAACTCGTGAAAGGGAGCGACGACGGCCCCGCGTTCCTCCGTGTACCCGGCGTGTTCCCGCGTGTCCGTGACCGGCTCCACGGCGGGAACCGGAGGCCACGGCACCCGGTCCGGCCGGAATATACGTCTGTCTGCGATACGCATCCGGTGATCTTCGATCACCGGGCAACCCACACAGGCGACGTGCGACCAGCAGTGAACCGGCCACGCCCGTTCGACCGTATGACCAGACCGGTAAGCAATGTGGCTCCTGAGCCACGTACCGCTCGGAAACAAACGCGGTTCCGATGGGATACGCAATCACAATGAGCGTTTCAACCTGAAGTCGCAGGTCATGGTTGTGGTGCGGCGTGTGACATCTGATCGACAAAGGAAGAATCCCCTGGTGGAAGGGTTGTCGACCAAGATCAACCTATATACCAGAGGCTCCGAGTTGCTGTTCCACCGTGCCGCGCTGTCGTTGTCACATCAGACACTGTCTTACTTGTCCGGCCTCTTCCGCCACCGCCACACGATCGGTTCGCCCTGGCGCCGCCTCGACCCCGGACGTCAAGCCCTGCTTGTCCTCGTTCACCTGCGTAAAGGAGAGGCACTCGCCGAGGTCACGGCCGGTTTCGGGGTGGGCGTGAGCACCGCCTGACGCTATATTCGCGAGGCGATCACCCTGCCCGCCCGTCGATTGCCGAGCTCTGCAAGCCGCCAAGCGCGCCGGATACGCCTTCGTCGTCCTGGACGGCACTCTCATCCTGATCGATCGAGTGGCCGCCGATCAGCCCTACTACTCCGGCAAACATCGCCACCACGGGATGAACATCCAGGTCCTGGCCGCACCGGACGGCTCTCTGCTGTGGAGCTCCGGCTCGCTATCGGAATCGGCACACGACCCTGACGGCCGCCCGGATCTAGGACCTCCCTCGCCGTTTGAAGGCCACCGGTCGATCACCCTCGCCGACAAGGGCTACAGGTGCCGGTGAACACGTCCGTGTGCCGTACAAGGGCAGGAACAAGCCCGCCTCGCAGAAGGGCGCCGACTCCGTCCACGCCAGGCTTCGCGGCCCCGGTGAGCGAGCGAACGCGCAGTTGACGGCCTGGCGCATCCTGCGCTGCTGCCCTCTTCGCGCAGGTCAACTCGTCAAAGCGATCCTCACGCTTCAACTCCGTGAAGTGAGATGAAAAGGGCTCAGTGCAAAGCCCACTGGAGCAGGAACCATGTGCTCCACGACTGGGCCGTACGGCTGCGTGATCGACGACACCGCCTTCCTGAAGCCACGCCCCTCTCGCCGTGACTCGCCCCGCGCCTCGGAAAGATCAACAGTTGCGGGATCAGCGCGAGCGTGCATGCAGACACTGATGCCACCTCCACCCATCCGTCATGACGTCACGGCCCGCCCGCCCTGACGTTCTTCACCAATCTCGCCCTGTCCTCCATGGAAAGACTTTCGGCAAATCCATAATAATACTGGTTCCCCAGAAATGACCGTCCTCATAATCAAGGCTGATGCGCATCGCCAGCCCAAAGACCAGGAGGACCACATGGCCGACGAGCGGGAATACCGCCTAATGATCACATCGGACATCGAAAACTACGGGGATCGCTGCGACAGTGACCAGGTGGAGCTACAACGGACACTTATCCGGTTGCTCGACATGGCTGCCGGAGCAGCCGGCTTGGCACTTCTCCAGTGGAAGCGGCAGCCGCAGGGAGATGGCGAGTTCACCGTCTTACCGCCCGAAACTGACGCCCCAACGGTTCTAGGCCCCTTCCTCACAGCACTCGCACGGGGTATCGAAACGGTCAACCAGCAAGACGTGCGACGACGCATGCGTATGCGGGTAGCAGTGCACGGCGGCCCCATCCATGTGGATGGAGCCGCTGGATCTCCAGGACGCCACGCCGTGCAGTCTGGACGGCTCGTGGGTGCCGACTCGTTACGCGCCGCCATGGGCGCGTGCAAGGACGCTGATCTCGGAGTAATCATTTCGGACCGCATCTTTGATGACTTCGTAGGACAGGGGTACGGTGGCCCTTCACCTGAGGAGTTCCGCTACGTTCACGCGAAATCCAAGACAAATGAATACAGGGCCTACATTCACCTACCCGGACACAATGTGCACCGAATTTCCGAGCTTGACGAATATGACGTCAAGTCAGGGGAAAAGCAGAATGACGAAGATCAGAGTAAAGGCGCCCAGCATGGCGAGATCACCGTGGGGCGAGACTACTACGGTGGCGCAAAAAATACAGTGAGCGGCAACGGCGTAATTTACACAGCCGGCAGGGATGCATTTTTTGACCGAGATTCCCGAAAGGGAAGACTGCCCGATGAGTGAGCCCGCTCCTGAACCCGAGACTCCAGACAGAAAAGAAAACAATGAGAAAGATTTGTCCTCGGCAAGCGGATCCCCGCCCCGGGAACCACGCCAGGACGACCGAAACGACCGTGATCCACAGAGTGACCCCAAGGACCAGGACGAGCCCGATGACGATGACTCGCTGGTAGAACGCGTCCAACAGGAAGAAGAAAGCCTGCGGTTACGGCTAATCAGCCTGCAAAAACTTAATGGGGGATCAGGGCCGGCGGCGGGACGGGACTGGTTCGGCGGCCCCGTAACCCATGTCAGCGACAACGCCAAATCCTATGGAGCGGGCCGCGATCTCTACATCGTCTCATCAGAGAACCTGTCCGTGCAGACCCCGCCGGTTCCTAAAGAGTATGTACAGCGGATCAGAGACAGCCTGGTCATCACCAAGTCGCAGACCGCGTTGACCGATTTACTGGCCGTCGAACCACTCCTGCTCCTACGGGGCTCCCCGAACACTGGTAGGACAACGACCGCCATCGCAGCTTTACTGGACGTTGCCAAATCATGCCATCGACTGATGGTTCAGGAGGATCCCAGCCAGGTAGACGTAACTCACCTGGAGAGGGGTACCGGATATTTCCTTCTCGCGGACGGGAGCCCGTGGGTGACGCGACTGGAGGAGGTCGCGGATCATCTGTCGGATATAGCAACGCGCAGCAGGTGCCACATTGTCATCCTGGGTCGCCCGAACTGTGACCTTCCTCATCGGGTAGTGGATCACATACAGCCGGTCGCCAGCGAAGTTTTCCGTAAGGCTTTCATCCACCGCCTTGGTGACCCGAACGCTTGGAACACGTACAAGTTAGATGATCACGACATCGTCAGCCGATTGACCGACTGCCAACCAGCTGAGGCCATCCATCTCGCATCATGGCTGGCGGACGGCGTTCAGCAGGATCGAGACGTCGCCGAACTACTGACCAAGCAACCGTTGTTCACTCACAAGCGGTTTCGTGAGCACCTTGACAAAGTTCCGACGAGATCCGGTCGGTGTTTCCTGGTGAGCAGCGCCGTACTGCACGAACTGCCGGAGCCAGTCGTATCGGCGGCAGCCCTCGATCTCGTCCGGCAGATTCACGAGGAAAACAAGGAAGAAGAGGAGAGCGACGACACACCGGTATGGGAGAAACTTGAAAACTGGCTCAGTTACTCAGGGATCAGTATGGCAAGTGGCGACCGGCGTGGCGAGGGACGACGCGTTCAACTACGTAACGAGCTTGCTCCCATGCTCCTGCCGATGATCTGGGAGGAATTACCCGCCGTCCGCCGACATCTATACACCTGGTTACATAACCTTGGAGAAAGCCAGGACGAGCATATACGAATCAAGGTCGCCCATGCAGTCGGCCTGCTCATGACATGCGACTTCGACCACATCGAAAAGGAATTTCTCAACAAGTGGAGTAGAGACTCCAAGGTCAGGCCGAAACAGCTCGCCGCATGGGCACTGGAGGCTGCCGCCAGCGATCCGGGGATAAGCGACCGGGTAGACGCACTCCTAAGTAACTGGTCCCGTTTCGGCCCTTATGATCAGCGAACGACAGCGGCAATATCCTATGGATCACGAGCAGTCATCCGAAACCTTGATAAAGTGCTCGCATCATTCCGGCAGATCACCCGGGAGACAAAAGGCTACTGGCTCTGTGATGCCGTGGCGCGATCCACTGCCGACATCTATGCGACGGACACCGCGCGTCCCATTGTGGCGGAACTAGCTCGGTGGGCGCGAGATGATGCATTCGGAGGGCAGCTTTCCTCCGCCCTTGCCCTTGTACGACTTGGCCCGTTGCTTCACGACGGCGCCCGCCCCGCCTTGGCCGACCATTGCGACAAGACGGATCTAGTCACCTTGTGGAGTCGATCCCTGGAACTGAGTCTGTCCACCGACGAGATGACGGGGCAGAAATCCAGCCTGGCCAACCGACTGTGGCGGCTGTTCGCCGATTGGATGAAGGAGTGGGACAGGCGTCCATCGCTACGGCCAATCCTGGAGGGCATCTTCAGCACTGCAAGCACAGGCAGTTTGCGGCTACGCCGCACGTACCAGATTTATCTCTTGATATGGCAGCAGAATGGCTCCATATCTACCCAGCTCTTCCGATATCTGATCCGCATCCTAAAAGACAGGTGAACTGATGACGTTCCTTATTCAACGCTTAAATGCCACTCCTCCCCCCTCCATCTCCGAGGAAAGCGACACTCCACCTTTCACTTCACCCGCCCTTGGAGAAGCTTTCGACTTCACAGTAAAAGTCCACCTGTCCTGGTTGCGGAACAACAGGCGTAGCCAGTGGACGCCTGACAGCGAAGAAGCCAACCACGTCAACGGCCTCATACGGCAGACGATTCGCGCTACTACGCGACGACACTCCATATTCGAACCGGACGCCGCGGAGACAGCTGTCAACATAGCCCTTGACCGCTGCCTATCGGGGGTATCACGTACGGACGCAAAGATCATCTCTCGTTGGAGCGCGAGGGCCGAGCTAGAGCTTCCCGAGGAGGTGAAGGAGGTCAGACGCACTCATCTGTTCGACATGCACGCGATCGAAGCACGTGCTGAGGCCGCAAAGCTGCGCGTCGAAAAGCTTCGTGAAACGGGTGCGGTTTGGGAGGATCTCCTGTCCGAAGCCACCGGCAGCGCGTTCGCCCGTTACGCCGTACGACTTACCGAGAATCCCGAGAACGTGGCTGACATCTTCGAACAGATGCTCGACGCCCGCCGGGAAGAAGCAGAGAAGCTCTTCAAGCTCGTCGCAGAGATCGTGGCTGCCCAGCGAACGGCAGGCATATACGATCTCGTGCTCGCTACTGACAGTGCGTTACGTCAGGCTTTCGAGCGGCTTGGAGTGCCGATACCACTAGCTGATCCTGATTCCATGTTCGCTCCTCTTGATGAAATTTCCTGATCTGAAGTTTCGTGTGGCCACCGCCCTTTCCCAGAGCATTCAGCCGCTCAACAGCGCCAAGGTTCAATCGAGTGTCAAGCCCACCGTCCGAAGCCGGAGACAGCCTGTCCCGTTCCGGGTGTCCCTACATCGCCTACGGTTCGCGTGCTCCGCCGTACTGGCAACGTCACCGTTAAGACATCAGTCCGCGTGGCTGATGGCAACGCGCGTACGGTTCAGTCGCTGGGCACGGGCCACAGAGGCCGTGCGTAGCACGGTTCTGGCGACGCTCAACGGGTCGATCGACCGGTCACCGTCTCAGGGGGTGGCGATCCGGGTGGTGAGGCGTTCGAGGAGGGGACCCGCCTCGGTCATGCATCGTCGTACGTCGGGTTCGACGTCGGTCAGCGCGTAGGCGGCCTCGATCCCGACCGCCCGCAGCTCCGCTTCGCTCACCGAACGCCGGCCGCAGACCGCCACGACCGGCACGCCGTGCCTGGCGGCCGCCGCCGCGACGCCCACGGGGGCCTTGCCGCGCAGGGTCTGCTCGTCGATCGAGCCCTCACCGGTGATCACCAGCCGGGCGCCCCTCACGTGCCGGTCGAAGTCCACCAGGTCAAGCAGGTAGCCGATGCCGGGCCGGATCTCCGCGTCGAGGAAGGCCAGCGCGCCGAACCCCACCCCACCCGCCGCCCCCGCCCCGGGCCTGCTCGCCACACCCGTCACGCGTACGGCCCCGCCAGGGGTGGCCGTGTCCCGCGCGTGTACGGCCCCGCCGGGAACAGCCACGCCCGTCGTGTGTACGGCACTGCCGGGGGTGGCCGTGTCCGGCGCGTGTACGGCGCCGCCTGACCCGGCCGTGTCCGGCACGGACGCGACGCCGCCGGGGACAGCCACACCTGGCGTGTGCGCGGTGTCGCCCGAGCCGGGCGCGTCCGGCGTGAACGCGACGCCGCCGGACTCGGTGACGGCTACCAGCCTGGTCAGGCCGGCCTCAAGGACGGCCACGTCCTCGGGGGTTGCGCCCTTCTGCGGGCCGTACACGGTCGCGGCGCCGTACGGTCCGAGCAGTGGGTTGTCCACGTCGCTCGCCACGACGACCTCGAAGCCGCGCAGTCTGCCCGAGGCGTCGATCGTGCGCAGGTCGCGCAGCGCGGCGCCGCCCGGCGGCAGGTCGTTCCCTGCCGCGTCCAGCAGCCGCACGCCGAGCGCCTGGAGCATGCCCGCGCCGCCGTCGGTGCAGGCGCTGCCGCCGAGGCCGAGCACGATCCGCCGCGCGCCGTGCCGTACGGCGTGGGCGATGAGTTCGCCGGCGCCCCGGCTCGTGGCGGTCAGCGGCGCCGGGTCACCGGGTAGTTTCCGCAGGCCGGAGGCCTCGGCCAGCTCGACGACCGCGACCCGGCCGTCCCGTTCGTCGCGTACGGCGTAGGCCGCCGGGATCCGCGCGCCGACCGGTCCGGTCACCTCCGTCTCGACCCGGGTGAACCCGCTCGCGACCACCGCCTCCACGGTGCCGTCACCGCCGTCGGCGACCGGGAGCCGGACCACGGCCACCCGCCCCTGAGCGGCGGCGCGCAGTCCGGCGGCCACGTGGGCGGCCACCTCGGGAGAGGTCAGCGACCCACGGAACTTGTCCGGCGCGACGATGATCCGTCCCGCCGTGAGTCCCGCTGTGAGCCCTGTCATGCCGTGTCCCTCCCCGATGTACCTCCCGCTGCTCCGTCCCGACCCGCCCGACTCCAGCGAGCCGACGACGGACCGATGGCGAACCGACCGGCCCGGTTCCGGCGCACCGGCGATGGGTCGGCCGTCCCGACTCCGGCGAACCGACGACGGACCGACCAGCCCGACTCCAGCGAGCCGACGACGGGTCGGCCGGCCCGGCTCTGGTGAACCGGTCAAGGTCGGCCGTCCCGACTCCGGCGAACCGACGACGGACCGACCAGCCCGACTCCGGCAAACCGGTGACAGGCCGGCCGCCCTTCCTGGAGGACTTCCCTGGAGGGCGGCCGGGCGGTCATCTCATATGACGCGTACCCGGTTGACGACCTCGCCGACGCCTTCCACGGTCACCGTCACCACGTCGCCGTCCCCCACCACCAGCGGGGGCGTGCGCGCGAAACCCACACCCGGCGGGGTACCCGTCAGGATCAGGTCCCCCGGTTCGAGCGTCAGGTAGCGGGAGGCGTAGGAGACGATCTCCGCGACAGAGAAGATCATCTTCTCCGTCGAGCCGTCCTGGACGACCTGGTCGTTGAGCCGGGTGACGATGCGCAGCGCCTGGGGGTCCTCGACGTCCTCGGCGAGCGTCACGACCGGCCCGACCGGGCAGAACCCGTCGGCGGACTTGCCGCGCAGCCACTGGCCGTCGGAGAACTGGGCGTCCCTGGCCGACAGGTCGTTGGCCGCGACGTAGCCGAGGACGTGGTCGAGCGCCTCGTCCAGGGCGACGTCCCTGGCCCGGCGCCCGATCACGACGCCCAGTTCGCCCTCGTAGTCGAGTTGGCCGGACAGGTCCTCCGGCACCTCGACGACGGCGCCGGAGGCCCGCAGCGCGTTGGGGAACTTCGCGAACAGCAACGGCCTGGCCGGAGGCTCGACGCCCGACTCCTCCGCGTGGTCACGGTAGTTGAGCCCGACGCACACGATCTTCGAGGGGTTCGCGATCGGGGCGAGGAGTTCGAGGTCACCGGCCGCGACCGGCTCGCCGTCGGCGCGCCACGCGCCGGTGTGCAGCGCCTCCCTCAGCACGTCGGCCGCCGGGTGGTCGGACTCGGTCGCGAGGACCGTCGCCTCCTCCGACTCGATCCTGACGAGCACGACCCGGCCGTCGCCGAGCCGGGCACGCGCCAGACCCCGTACGGCACGCACCGGCTCCGGTGCGGTACCACCGCGCACCGGGTCCTGTGCCGTACCGCCGCGCACCGGGTCCTGTGCGGTACCGCTTTGCACCGGGTCCTGTGCGGTACCGCCACTCATCAGGCCGGTCACCTGCTCACCCCGGCGATGCGCCTGGCCTCTTCGACGTTCGCGATCGGGCGGCCGATCTGCTGGGCCATGGTGACCGCGACCTCGACCAGTTCGGCGTTGCTGCGCGAGGCCTCACCGTTGGGCAGGTAGGGGTTGTCCTCCCAGCCGACGCGGACGTGGCCGCCCAGCGCGATGGCCAGCGGCAGCAGCTGCCACTGCGCGACCGGGTCCATGACGCTGATGTTCCAGTTCGTGTTCGGGGGGAGGTGGTTGACCATGTACATGAGCGCGTCCGGGGTCGGCGGCGTCCACGCGCCACCCTGCCAGCCGAAGAACAGGGTCGCCCAGGCCTTCTCCTTCAGCAGGCCCTGCCGCCGGACGTACTCCAGGTTCCAGAACGCGCCGGTGTAGAAGCACTCGATCTCCGGCTTCACGCCGTTGGCCTCGGCCGCGGTGACGAACTCGACGAGCTCGTCCCTCGGGTGCAGGGAGTACATCTCGTTGGCGGGGTAGGCCGGGTCGGGCTGGAAGTACTCGTCGTGCACGTTGAACGCGTAGGACATCATGTCGGGCTTGAGCGACATGAGTTCCACCTTCTCGGGCAGCCGGGCGCTGGCGATGCCGAACTGCATGATCGGATCGGTGCCCACGGTCCGGATCTTCTCGGTGAGATCCCGCCAACCGTCGAAGTCGATCTTGGAAAGCTTCTTGCCGTCTTCCTGGATGGCGTCCTCCAGGTAGTGGACACCGTGGTGGTGGCACAGTGTCGCGCCCGCGTTCACCGAGTCGATGTACTCCTGGCCGACCTTGTCGGTGTCCTCGATGGCCGGCATGCCCTTGTAGCCGGGATAGGACATCGTGCTGTCGACCGTGACGGTGATGACGAGCGGGTCCATGGGGGTTTCTCCTCTTTCTGTGGAACGGGGTGACAAATCTCAGAGCGAGACGGGACGGCCGGTGGCCACCGACTCGTAGGCGAGTTCGATGATCCGTACCGCGTAGGCGCCGTCCTCGGGGGCGACGGCGGTCGGCTCGTCCTTCGCGATCGAACGGGCGAAGCTCTCGATCCCGGCCGCGATCGAGTTGTACTTCCAGGTGGTGGGCTCGTAGGCCGTACCGGGCAGGGGCGACCCCTCGTGGTCGCGTTTGCCGTGGAAGATCATGGCCGGGGGGTTCTGGTGCTGGTCGACGACGATGAGGCCCTTGGTGCCGTGCACTTCGAGGCGCTCGTTCCACGGTCCTCCCGAGGTGAAGGTGGACTCGACGGAGAAGAGCGCGCCGGAGCGCGTCCGGCCGCACACCAGCGACCAGTCCTCGACCTGGCTGACGTCCACGAGCCGGTCGGACATGGCCCGCAGGGAGGCGACCTCGCCGAACATCCACTTCAGCAGGTAGAAGGAGTGGGCACCGGCGTCGATGATGGTGCCGCCGCCCGAGCCGTCCTGGCGGCCCTTCCACAGCTTCGGGTTGCCGAGCCGTTCGAACTCGTTGCCGCTGATCAGGGTGCGGACGAGGGTCACGTCCCCGATCTCGTCGCCGTTGATGGCGTCGAGGGCGGCCTGGTAGGCGGGGATGAACCGGGTGTTCTCGTTGACGGTGAACTTGAGGCCCTTGCTCGCGGCGAGGGCGACGAGTTCACGCGCGTGCCCGGCGTCCACGGTCATGGGCTTCTCGATCAGGACGTGTTTGCCCGCTTCGAGGAACTCCCGTGCGATCTCGTAGTGCACGTTGTGCGGAAGCACGAGGTCGACGGCGTCGATCCGGTCGTCGTCGAGCAGTTCGCGGTAGTCGGTGGACGCCCGCGCCCCGAGCGACCGCGCCGTCCGCTCGGCGACGGCCGGGTCCAGGTCGCAGACGACCGCGGCCTCCAGGCCGTCGGCCCGCTGGTAGGCGAGGTGGTGGGCGAGCTGGTAGATCTCTCCAAGGCCGACGACGCCGAAGCGTATCGATCCGGTCACTGGGCAACGCTCCCTTCGAGACGTTCGCGAATGATGCGAAGGTTGTGGGTGAGGGAATCCATCACCCGTGACTCGTGCCGGAAGACGGCCACCGACAGGACGCCGTCGAAGGCGACCTCACGCAGGGCGTCGAACACCTCGTCCCAGTCGATGTCGCCGTGCCCGATGTCGAGGTGCTGGTGGTTGCGCACCCCGGGGCTTCCCGGGTTGAGGAAGGTACGGCCGGGCAGCAGGGTGTCGGCCAGGTGGACGTGGTCCATGGTCTCGCCGGCGTAGGTGATGATGTCGCGGTTGACGTTCTTGAGGTGGCCGCGTTCGTCCTCGACACCGGTGAGGTAGAAGGTGTGCGGCACGCAGTGCAGGTAGGTGACGTGGTCGCTCTGCAGGCCCCTGATGAAGTCGACGGCCCCGATGCCGGACTCAAGCCAGTCGCCGGGATGCGGTTCGAGCGCGATCGTGATGCCCTCGGACTCCGCCAGCGGCAGCACCTCCTCCAGGGAGCGGCGCATCGCGGCCTCACCGGCCTGCGGGGCGCTCGGCCGTCCGGTGAACTCGGAGTTGATGCGGTCGCAGCCCAGGTCGACGGCCAGCTGGACGGTCTGCTTCCAGTAGCCGACCGCCGCCTGGCGGATGTCCTCCTCCGAGCTTCCCCAGGCCTGCTCGATGAAGATGGACGCGATCCCGACGCCGTGGGTCTTCGACGCCGTCGCGATCTCGGCGATCTTCGCCTTGGACGCGCGCCTGCCGCCGTAGCTCGGCATCACGTCGGGCCGGGGCGAGAGCTCCAGGTGTTCGAAGCCCGCCTGCCGTACGGTCGAGAACACCGTGTCGATGGGGTGTGGACGCAGCATCCACGTGTCGGTCGCGATCTTCATCTCGTTCCTCGCTGGTCGTTGTGCGTGATGAGGACCCGGCCCCGTGCCTGACCGCTTCGCAGCCGGGCGAGTGCCTCGTTGGCGTGGTCGAGGGGGTACTCCTCGTCCAGTGCCGGGGTGATGGCGCCCTCGGCGAGCAGCCGCAGCGCGTCGTGCTGGTCCTTCCTGTCGCCGTTGCGCGAGCCGACGATCTCCAGCTCGCGCTGGGCGAGGACCGTCGAGCTGACGCCGGGGAGGTCGGGCTCCTCGCCGACCACGACGATCCGGCCCCTGCGGCGTACGTACCGCGCGGCGTCGGCCATGGACTCCGACGTTCCGACCAGGTCGATCACCAGGTCGGCGCCGTCGGCGGGGCCCTCGTCACCGGCCCGGGACGCGGCCCAGGCGCACAGGGCGGACACCCGGTCCGCCGACGACGCGGGCACGACGTACTCGGCCCCGTTGTGTACGGCGAGCGCCAGGTTCTCCTGCCGCACGTCGACGGCCGCGGCGGAGATCCCGGCACCGGCCAGGAGTTGGAGGATGATCTGCCCGATGCCGCCCACGCCGATCACGACCGCGGTCCGCACCGGCGTCACGGTGCCGCGCCGGTAGGCGTGCACCGCCGTGACGACCGCGCAGCTCGACAGCCCGGCGATCCTGGGGTCGAGGCCTTCGGGAACCCTCAGCAGGTTCCTCGCGGGGGCCGCGAAGTACTCCGCGAAGCCTCCCGGCAGCGTCACACCGATGATCCCCCGCAGGTGCAGCGCCTGCGCGTCGGCCCCGGCCCGGGTGAAGCGGCACTCCCGCTCGGCGACGAACAGGTGGGGCACGACCACCTCGCCGATCTCGACCCCGGAGACGTCCCGGCCGCGTTCGACCACGACGCCCGAGGGTTCGTGGCCCATGATGTGCGGCAGTCCGGGCACGTAGGCCAGGCCGTCCTGGATGTGCAGGTCGGTACGGCACACGCCGCTGGACAGAGTCCGTACCAGGACCTCGTCCGGCCCGATCTCGGGGACGGGAACCTCGCGGATCTCCAGCGGCCCGCCGACGCGGGTCAGGAGCGCGGCGCGCATGGTGGCGCTCACCGCCATCCCTCGGCCCACCCCGCGAAGAAGGCGTCGGCGGCCTCGGCGGTCGAGTCGTAGTAGCCGTAGCACCCCTCGGTGGTCACCAGCGTCGGCAGGCGCAGCCCGGCGATGCGGCGGCCGAGGACGCCGAAGTCCGCGACGTCCAGGCGCAGCAGCCCGAACCCCTGCTCCCGGTGGGCGTCGTAGCCCAGGGCCAGGACGAGGTGGTCGGGTTCGAAACGGGTGATCGCCTCAAGCGCCGTCTCGAACGCGGGCAGGTAGGCGTCGAAGCCCGAACCGGTCGGCAACGGCAGGTTGAGGTTGCCGCCGGGGGCGCCGGGGCCACCGGTCTCCTCGGCGAACCCGGCGACGTGCGGCCAGCCCTCGGCGTGGATCGAGACGGTCAGGACCGACGGGTCGTCGTAGAACACGGCCTGGGTGCCGTTGCCGTGGTCCTGGTCGATGTCGAGCACGGCGACCCGGCCGCTTCGGGAGAGTTCGCGGGCCGCGATGGCGGCGTTGGCGAACACGCACAGTCCGCCGCCCACGGTGGGCAGGGCGTGGTGGCCCGGGGGGCGGGACGGCACGAGCACCAGCCCCGGGGAGGACCGGTCGGCCCGCGCGAGCCTGCGGGCGCCCTGCTGGGCGGCCGCCGCGCTGTGCAGCGCCCCCTGGCAGACCGAGGGGGTGGCCTGGGTGATCTCGTCGAAGAAGTACTGGATGTGCCGTCCCACGAAGGTGCGCGGCTCGGAGACCTTCAGGGCGGGGACCGCGATGACGTTCAGCGGGAACTTCGTGGACCCCTCCTGCCGTCCGCTGCCCTCCTTGACGAAGTCGACGTATTCGGGGCTGTGCACGGTCAGCGCCGCGGCGCCGCCGTCCTCCTCGGGCGCGAGCCGTTCGGCGTCGGGGAACGACCGGCGGAAGGCCTCCAGCGTCGCCGTGACCGAGGTCGGGTAGACGATGCCGGGAAACTCCTGGTTCTCGACATAGGGGGAGGTCATCTCCGCGACGACCGAGGGGGTGTTCATGAGGCTCCCATCCGGCTCAGCGCCACCCGTACGGCGCGCACGAGCCAGGCCATGACGAACCGGAGGAGGACCGCGGCCGCCCCTGCTCCGAGCAGGACGACGGCGACGACGGCTGTCCTCGGGCTCACTTCGAGTTTGATGTCCTGGAACATCCGCAGCGGCAGCGTCACCGCGGTCGGCCCGGACATGAAGGTCGCGACGACGACGTCGTCGAACGCGGCGAGGAAGGCGAACACGAAGCCGCTGACCAGCGCCGGGCGCAGCGCGGGCAGCAGGACGTGTCTGAGCACCGACAGGGGTCCGGCGCCCAGGCTGCGCGCGGCGTTCTCCAGCCGCACGTCGAGGTTGCGCAGCGCCGCCGCCGTGATCGACACCGCGAAGGGCAGCCCCAGCACCACGTACGGCAGGACCAGGCCCAGCGGGGTGCCGACGAGGCCGTGCGGCGCCACGAGCACGAAGAACCCGAGGCTGTAGATCATCGGAGGGACGATCATCGGCATCGCGACCAGGACCGCGACCGGCACCCGCGAGCGCCGTGGGCCCCGTACGAGACCGAAGGCGCCGAGACCGCCGATGACCACGCCGATCGCCGCGGAGAGCGAGGCGATGCCCAGGCTGAGGAAGGTCGAGCCGATCCACGACTCGTCGGCGAGGTAGTCGGCGAACCACCGGGTGGAGTACTCCTCCGGCGGGAAGATCAGGTAGGTCGCGTCGCTGAAGGACCAGATGGCCACCACGACCAGCGGCGTGACCAGCAGGGCGGCGCCCACGAGCCAGCCGCCGACCAGGATGGGCAGGCGCAGCCGTCCGACGACGCCGAGGACGGTGTCGAGCACCCGGGCACGCAGGTCACGCAGCCGCTCATACCGTTCGTCCTGTTTCGTGGACTCCCGGCGGGGGCTCGCGGCGGTGCTCCCGATGGAGAGCGAGGGCGCGAGGTAGCGGAAGAGGACGACGAACAGCACCAGGACGACCAGCAGGAGCAGTACGGCCTGCGCCGCGGCCCCGGCGGGATCGACGAGGTTGGAGAACTGGACGAGGATGGACTGGGCGATGAGCGTGTCGCCGGGGCCGCCGAGCAGCGCGGGCGTCACGTAGAAGCCGAGGGTGCTGATGAAGACCAGGGCGGCGGCGGCCAGGACCGCCGAGGAGGTCGCGGGCCGGTACACATGCCAGTGCGCGACCGCCGGCGAGGCCCCCAGGCTCTGCGCGGCCCGTACGGCGGCGCGGTCGATGCCGCTCATCACGCTGTAGATCGGCAGCAGCGCCAGCGGCAGCAGGATCTGCACGGTGCCGATCAGCATGCCGGTCTGGTTGAACACCAGGTCAGGAGGGTTGTCGATGCCGACAAGCGCGAGCGTTTTGGCGACGAGCCCGCTGGGGGCGAGGATCGCGATCCACGCGTAGGAGCGGATCAGGATGCTCGTGAAGTACGGCACGAGCACCACGACCATCAGCGCGCCGCGCAGCCGTTTGGGCATCCGGGTGAGCGCGTAGGCCATGCAGTACCCGAGGGCGACGCAGATGCCGGTCGAGAGCGCGGCGATGACCAGGGTGCGGCGCATCGCCCGCCAGAAGACCGGCGAGGTCACCTGCTCGTGGTAGTTCTCCAGGGTGAGTCCCTGCCCGCCGCGGAAACTGTCGACCAGCAGTGAGCACAGCGGGACGACGAACAGCAGGATCAGGACCGCCAGGAGCGGAACCAGGGTGAGCCACCGGCGATCCGGCCTGTGCCGTGGGGGGGCGGCCGGATCACCGGTGAACCGCTCCGGGGAGCTGTCGACCGACATGGATCTCCTAGGTCGAGGTCGTCTCGATCGCGGACGGGCCGTGGGCTACTTGGAGACCCACGCCTGCCAGCGCTCGATGGCGACTTCCTCATTGGACTTGGTCGACCCGGGGGCGGTGGAGGTCCACCAGTCGTAGTCCTGGGTCACGGCGGAGGCGACGTTCTTCGGTGACGTCGGCAGCAGGGCGGCGCGGTCCTCGGGGAGCAGGTCGAAGGCCGCCGAGTTCGCCGGCGAGTAGGTGATCGCGTTCGCGAAGTCCGCCTGGGCCTGCGGCTCCATCATGAAGGCCAGGAGCTTCTGCGCGTTCTTGGCGTTCTTGGCGCCCTTGAGGATCGCCCAGTTGTCGTACTGCAGGATCGACTGGTTCCACGTGCTCGCGACCGGCACGCCCTTCTCCTTGGCGCCCGCGACCCGGCCGTTCCACGCGCTGGCGACCGTGACCTGGCCGCCGGTGAGCAGCTGGATGGGCTCGGCGCCGGTCTCCCAGTACTTGACGAGGTTCGGCTTGAGCTTGTCCAGGCTCGCGAACACCCGGTCGTAGTCGATGGGGTAGAGGTCCTTCGGCGCGACGCCGTCGGCCAGTGCCGCGATCTCGAACGTCGCGCCGCCCGCGCCCCAGGCGCCCGGCGCGAGGGTCCGCTTCCCGGGGAACTTCGCGACGTCCCAGAAGTCCGCCCACGAGGTCAGCGCCTGGTCGCCGAGCTTGGCGGTGCTCCAGGCCGGGACGACGGAGATGTAGTAGGCGGGCACCGCGTCGTCGGCGGCCTTCACCGGGGAGATCTTCTCGCGGTCCCCGGCCTTCCACAGCGTGTAGTCGACCGGTTCGAGGGCGGCGCCGTCGCGGAACCGCTGGAGTACGGCGCCGTTGATGTTCACCAGGTCGAAGGCGGGGGCACCGGCCTTGACGCCCGTGAGCACCACGGCGGCGTCGAACTCGCCGGGGCTGAGCACGACGTCGATCCCCGTCTTCTTCTCGAACGGGTCGAAGAAGGCCTTCTTCATCGCCTTGCCCAGGTCACCACCGGGGTCGGGGACGACGACCGTACCGGCGGAGGGGGCACCGCCGGTGTCGTCGCCGCTTCCACAGGCGGCGGTCGTGAGCAGGGCTCCGGCCGTCACCGCCGCCCCCAGCACGGTCTTCCGGGAGAACTTCATCAGCCGAACCTTTCTGTCTTGCACATCTCTGACGCGTCCTGACCTGCGGCTTACCGCCGGCCGTCCGCGTGGTAGCCGCGTGCGGCGTAGGGGTCCCAGTGGACGGCGACCCGGTCGCCGACGGCCCATCTGGTCTCGGTGAGGTTCCTGAACGACAGGCGCGCGTTGAGGTTCCCGATCGCGGTCTCGACGACGTGCAGCGCCGTCGCGCCCTCGTACAGCACCTCGCTCACCACACCCGGTACGGCCTGCGCGCCCGTGCCGTCGGCGCCGTCGGGGGGCAGCAGCGAGACCTGTTCCGGGCGGACCCCGACCTCGACGCCCCGGTCGGGCCTGAGCGAGGCCGCGTTGGCCACCTCACGGCGGTGTTGCGACGAGTCGCCGTCGAGGACGACCCGGACCTGGCCGTCGGCGTCGAGGACGGAACGGCCCGTGAAGAAGTTGGTCTCCCCGACGAAGTCGGCCACGAAGGCGCTCGCGGGTCTCTCGTACAGGTCGGTCGGCGTGCCGAGTTGTTCGACGGCGCCGTCGTTCATCACCGCGACGCGGTCGGCCATGGTGAGGGCCTCGCCCTGGTCGTGGGTCACGTAGATGACGGTCGCGCCGAGGTTGCGCTGGAGGCGTTTGATCTCGACGCGCATGTGCTCGCGCAGCCGCTTGTCGAGCGCGCCGAGCGGCTCGTCCATGAGGAGCAGCGCGGGCCGGAACACGATCGCGCGGGCGAGCGCGACCCGTTGCTGCTGACCGCCGGAGAGCTGGTCGGGGAAGCGGGTCGCGTAGTCCTCAAGTTTGACCAGCTCAAGGGCGTGCTGGATGTGGCCGCGCTGTTCCCGGAGCGGCATCCGCCGCATCCGCAGCGGGAAGCCCACGTTCTGGGCGACGGTCATGTGCTTGAACAGGGCGTAGTGCTGGAACACGACGCCGATCTCGCGTCTGTGCGGCGCCAGCCGCGCGACGTCCCGGCCGTTGATGCGGATCGCACCGCTCGTCGGCTCCTCGAAGCCGGTGAGCATGTTGAGCAGCGTCGTCTTTCCCGCACCGGAGGGACCCAGGATCGCCAGGAACTCACCGCGTCGGATGTTCAGCGAGACACCGCGCACCGCCTCGACGGTCCCGTACTTCTTCGACAGGCCGTCCAGCTCAACCTCACCGCCCGTCGCGACCTGGTCGACGACCTGGACGCCCTCCGACACCTCGGACATCCTCAACTCCTCGGTAAAGTTGCAATCAATGCAACGCGTATGGCTGACGAACTTAGGCAGCCCCGCAAGGCATGTCAAGGGGTCAACCAGGGGTGAAACAGTACAGATCCGGCACCTTGGACCGGTCCAGCTGCGAAATCGGGCGCTTCCTTGGCCCAACTTGAGCGTGCTATGTTGTCGGCAGCGCAACACACCTCAGTGCGCGGCGCACCCCTGCCCACACTGAGAAGATTCCGAGAAGACGGTCAGTCCAGGATCTTGGTAAGGAGAGAATTTCTCTATGCCAGACAATCCATCACGGGACAACAGCGACCTCGGGAGCATGTCGCACATCAGGCGCGGTCTCATGGTTCTTGAGCAACTGGCCACCAAGTCTGCGACGGCGGCCGAGGTAGGGCGGTTGGTCAACGTGAACCGCAGCAGTGCGCTGCGCATACTTGGCGATCTCGTGGACGCCGGCTACGTCGCCCGCGACGACGCCACCAAGGAGTTCACCATCCGCCCGGAGCGGTTCTACGGGCTGATCGTCAACCATCCCGCGCACGAACAGCTGATAGAGAAGGTCGGCCCGCTGCTCAAGCGGCTGACCGGCGGGACCGGCGAGGCCTCCCTCTTCGCCGCCCCGGCCAGCGGAAACATGGTCTACGTGCAGTACCAGCCCTCATCCGAGGTACTCACCCTGCGCGAACGGCTCGGCACCGTACGGCCCATCCACTGTTCGGCGGTCGGCAGGGCCTACCTGTCGACGTTCGACGACGTCGCCCTCGACGAGGTCCTCGGCACCCTGAGCTACTCGGGCGGCACGGACCGCGCCGCCAAGGGCCCGCTCGACCTGCGCCAACGGGTCGAGGAGTCCCGGCTCCTCGGCTACGCCCTCGACATCGACGAGACCCTCGTCGGCGCGTCCTGCGTCGCGGCCCCCCTGAACAACAACGGCAGGTGCATCGGTTCGATCGCCCTGTCCGGACCGACCTCCCGCATGCCCAAGGACCGCCTCGTCGAGCTCGGCTCCTTCCTGGTCGGCGAGATCGCGAACACGTTCTGACCTTCGGCGAGCGCCCACATCGGGGACGGCCCTCGCCGAACGTCACCCAGCGGGCACCGCGCCCTCCCCGGAGAAACCAACGTCACGGACGACACCGCCGGCCCGAGATCCGGAGTCCTATGATTCCGGGATGCCCCTCAGATCCGTTCCGTTCCTTCTGCTGGTCCTTGGGCTCGTCGCCGGTTGCGGGCTTCGCGGAGCCGGGGCGGAGACGTCGATCCAGGGACGCTGGTGGACCTGGGCGTCCTCGGAGCCCGAGAACACGAATCCGGTCACGGACCCGAGCGGACGGTTCTGCCACCGGAACCAGCCGCAGGACGTGTGGTTCCTCGCCGGCACCTTCGGCGGTACGGCCCGGCGGACATGCGAGGTTCCCGAGGGACGGCCGATCGTGTTCCCCCTGGTGAACCGGACCGCCACCAGGGCCGAGTGCCGGAGGTTCATGGCCGCCGCCAAGGGTGAGGCCGTCCTCGACGGCGCGCCGGTCGCGTCCGAACGGCTGACCGAGGGTCGCGTCGCCATAACCGGCGTCGCGGGCAACCCGCTGACCGGCCGGAAGGGGAGGATGCTCTCCCCCGCGTGCGGCATCTGGGTACGGCTGCGACCGTTGAAGCCCGGCCGCCACACCCTGACCATCCGCGGCTCCTCCGACGACTTCCGCACGGGCGTCGACTACACGCTCATCGTCGATCCTCCCGGCCCCCAGGCCTGAGGACCTGTTCCGTGGGCCCTCGCCACGGTGAAGATCGTCCTGGAGGGGAACGGTGGCCTTTCCCGCCGGTCGGGGGATGTACTGAGCGGTCCTCTGTCACAGATGGCCGGGCTGCCCTGTCAACTGTGCGCGGAGAATCGATCTTCAGTGTGCTTCGCCGTCGCGACCGTTAGGAGAAGGCACGTGTCCCACCCCCTCCCGTTCGTCATCGACCCCACCGGTGCCGACCGGTACACCGAGTACCGGGCCCTGCGGGACCGAGGCCCGGCCACCCCGGTCGACGTCCTCGGCCTGCGCGTCTGGGCGGTCACCGACCCCGCCCTGCTCAGGACCCTGCTCACCAGCCCCGACGTCTCCAAGGACGGCCGCCTTCACTACCCGGCCTTCCAACGGACGATGGAGACCTGGCCGCTCGCCCTGTGGATCGGGGTTCAGAACATGTTCACCGCCTACGGCGCCGACCACCGCAGGTTACGCCGCATGATCGCCCCCGCCTTCAGCGCGCGTCGCATCGCCGAGCTGAGGCCGACCGTCCAGGCCATGGTCACCGGGCTGGTCGACGACCTCGCCGCGGTTCCCCCGGGACAGGTGGTCGACCTGCGCGAGCGGCTGGCCTACCCGTTGCCCATCGCCGTGATCGGCCACCTGATGGGCGTCCCCGAGGAACGGCGCAACGACTTCCGGCAACTCGTCGACAACATCTTCGACAGCACCCTCACCCCCGAGCAGGCCCAGGCCAACACCGCGCTGCTCTTCGAGACCATCGAACGGCTGATCGCCGACAAACGCGACAACCCCGGCGACGACATGACCTCCCTCCTCATCGCGGCACGCGACGAGGAGTCGGACGGCACCGGCCTCACCGGCGCCGAACTGCGCGACACCATGATCCTGATGATCAGCGCCGGGTACGAGACGACCGTCAACGTCATCGACCAGGCCGTCTTCGCGATGCTGACCTCCCCCGACCAGCTCCACCTCGTCCACGAGGGCCGGGCCACCTGGGAGGACGTCGTCGAGGAGACCCTCCGCGCCGAACCCGCCGTCAAATACCTGCCGCTGCGCTTCGCCGTGACCGACATCGAACTGCCCGGCGGGCAGGTCATCGCCGCGGGAGACCCCATCCTCGCCGCGTACGGCGCCGCCAACCGCCACCCCGGCTGGCACGGGCAGGACGCCGACACCTTCGACGTCACCCGGGCGACGAAGGACCACCTGACGTTCGGCTACGGCGTGCACTTCTGCCTCGGCGCCCCCCTTGCCCGCCTTGAGGTCGCCGAAGCCCTGCGGCAGCTCTTCTCGCGTTTCCCCGCCATGTCGCTCGCGGCGCCCGCCGACACGTTGCGGCCGGTCCCCAGCCTCATCAGCAACGGCCACCAGGAACTCCCCGTGCGCCTGCGCGCCGCCGAGTAGCCCGCCGTACGATCCCGGAGGACCTCTGGGCCGGCTACCCGTGCGGGTAGCCGGTCGCCCCGCGCAGGCCCGGCCGGCGACGACCGGGTCAGCCGATGGTCACCACCCGCGCCCACTCGGGTGGCCGATCCGGCACGTAGAAGGAGTCGCCCTCCTCCCACGAGCGAAGCCGCCCCCTCCTGGAGAACAGCCCGATCACCGTCCGGCACGGTGGCCGTACCTCCGGCCAGCGGGTCTGCCCGTCGGTCAGGACCACGACGACGTCCGGCGCGGGCCTCGTCCGCAGCGCTCCGGCGAAGCCCGTACGCAGATCCGTCCCGCCACCGCCGACCAGCGGAATCCCCTCCGCGCGGCACAACCCGTGCACGGCCTGGACCGCCGCGTCGCACGACAGCACGCCGACCAGGTCACGCCTGCCGCCCACGGCCCGGACGATCGCGGCGATCTCCACGAGCGCGCCGCCCAGTTCGGCGTCGCTGACCGACCCCGAGGTGTCGACGACCACGGACACCCTGGGCGGTCTGCGCCGCAGGCTCGGCAGCACGACGCCGGGCAGGCTCGTCGAGCGCCGCGACGGCCTGCCGTACACGTAGTCCTCACCCGCGCCGGGGCCGGAGAGCGCGGAGCGGACCGCGGCGCCGAGCAGTTCGCGCCACGGCTGCGGCGGGTGGAACGCCTCCTCGGCCCACCTGCGCCACCCCTGCGGGGCGTCGCCGGGACGGCCGACGATGCCCTCCGCCACCCGGAAACGCACCGCGTCCCGCTCCTGCGGGCTGAGCCCGTACGCGCCGTCCGGCCCGAGCTCCCACTCCCGTTCCAGCCCGTCGGCCCCGCTGCCGCAGTCCAGCCAGACCAGCCCCTGCGTGTACGGCCCCAGCGTGAACCGGCGCAGGTAGTCCTCCATCAGCTTGCCCTCGGGCAGCCCGAGGGCCTTCGGATCGACGGCGTCCTCGGGCCTGACCAGCCCGTCCCCGTACACGTCGTCGTTGATCTCGCAGTCCGCGGCGATGTTCATCCGCAGCCGCTCCCCCGGCCCGGTCAGGCCCCGTTCCACGGCGACCCGGTCGCTGCGTCCGTGGTGGTCGCGCAGCAGGTGGGAGACCTCGTGCACCCACACGCCCGCCAGCTCCTCCACGGAGGTCGCGGCGACGAACGGCGGCGAGACGTAGCAGCGCCAGTACCTGTCGACGGCCATCGTCGGCACCCGCCGTGACTCGACCGGGTGCAGCGCGAACAGCGCCGTCGCCAGGTAGGGCCGGGCCCGGACGGCGAGCAGCCGGGCCGCGAAGAGCTTCTCCAGGTCCAGCCTCCCCGTCGCGACGGACGTCATCGGCCCCGCCCCGCGACGGCGGTGATCCGTGCCGCCGCCCTGTCGGCCTGCCCGCCCAGCGACACCACCCCGGCGAGCCTCTCGATCGACGCCGGGACCTCCCAGTCGGCGTGACGCAACGCGGCGAGCGTGGACGCGGGCACGACCACCAGGTCAGGGGCCCCGGTCTCCAGCGCCCTGACCAGCAGGGCCCACGCCGCCTCCCACCTGGCCCGTTCAGGCCGCCTCCTGACCGCCTCGACCACCCCGTCGAGTACGGCCTGGCGCAGGTCACCCCGTTCCGGCAGGAAGGCCGCCGCCGGGTCGGCCAGCAGCGTCTCCGGGTCGGGCAGGTCCATCCTGTCCGTCCAGGCCAGCAGCTCCAGCCCGGGACCGTCCCCGACCGTGCCCCTGACCAGCGTGGACAGCACCTCCCTTGAGGTGTTCGCCGCGGTGGCGAAGGCTGTGAGCCGCAGCGCCATCTCCCAGCTGCGGGGCGAGGGCCACGGCCCGCCCCTGCGGGTCTCCTCGCTCGGCAGCCGGTGCACGAGGGTGGGACGGGCGGCGAGGAGCCCGCACACCGCGCGCCTGGCGAACGTCACGGCCTGCGGCAACAGCTCCGGGTCGAGCCGGGGCAGCGTCGCCCTCGGCCAGGTCCCGCCGAGACCGCGCACCACCACGTCGTGGTCGTGAGCCCACCACAGGTGGACGAACCGGTTGGCCAGGGGCGCGCTCAGCTCCCAGCCGTCGGCCGCCGAGGAACGCGGGTTGGCCGCCGCCACGATCCGCACCCCGGGCGGAAGCCGCAGGGCGCCGACCCGGCGTTCGAGCACGAGACGGAGCAGGGCGGCCTGCACCGCGGGCGGTGCCGTGGACAGCTCGTCCAGGAAGAGCAGCCCCCTGCCCGCCGCGGCCAGCCGTACGGCCCAGTCCGGCGGGGCCATCGGGACGCCCTGGGTCGCGGGGTCGTCGCCGACCACCGGCAGGCCGGAGAAGTCGGACGGTTCGTGCACGCTGGCGATGACCGTGGTCAGCGGCAGGTCGAGGGCGTCGGCGAGCTGCTGGAGGGCCGCGGTCTTGCCGATCCCCGGCTCCCCCCACAGCAGCACCGGCAGGTCGGCCGCCACGGCCAGGGTCAGCGCCTCAAGTTGCGGGTCGGCACGCGGCTCCGTGGTCGTGTCGCCGAGCATGGCGATCAGGTCGGCGGCGACCTCCAGATCGCCGGCGTGAGCGGTACGGGATGAGAATTCGAGCATCGGATCACCTCTGGGTCTGAGAAGGGTTCAGCGGGATGTCCGCTGACGTTCGGTGGGGATGTTCGGTGGGGACGTTCAGCGGGACGTCGTGCGGCGCGAACGCGCGTGGTCGGCCTTGGCGCCTGTCTGAGGCACCTGACCAGGCCAGATGACCGATTCCTTGCCTGGCCCGGTCAGTCCGGTCCGGAACCGCCCGTGCGCGACCCGTCGCCGTGCCGCCGCCTCAAGCTCGCCCCGCAGGGCGCCCTCGGGCAGTGCGGCGCCGGGGCCGAGGAGGTCCTCGACGGCGGCCAGGGCACCGGCGACGTCGCCGTGCTCCAGCCGCGCGCGGATGCCGGGGAGGCCCTCCGGAGCACGGTGCGCCTCCTCGATCACCCGCAGGCAGGGCAGCGGGGTACCGGTCAGCGCGGACAGCAACCTCTCGCGGTGTATCTCGGCGGGGTCGTGGTCAAGCGGCACGAGCACCCCGTCGACGAGCCCGATCCGGTGCCGGGCGCCACGGCACTCGACCAGCCGCCACGCCTCCCGGCCACCGGTTCGCGGTGGGCGGGACGGAAAGTGGTCCGGTGCGAGCGCCGACGCGACGAGCGGGTGCAGCCGGTCGGCCTCGATCAGTCCGGCGCGGAGCAGCATCAGGTCGGGCGGCACCCACGTCGCCGCGTCCGGCAGCACGGGCAGCGCCGACCGGCCGCCCCGTGTGGGAGCCGTCGTGATCCGTACCTCAGGGAACGCCGTCAGGTCCAGCACCAGCAGGCGCCGCCTCCCGAGCCGTACGGCGACCGCGTCCCCTTTCTCCTCCTGGAGAAGGGTCCACGCCTCGGCCGCCCACCGGTCCACGGCGCAGCCGGGCTCCAGCGGCACCCCCGGATCCTGAGAGGGAGGGTCGCCGGCCCCGGCGCGGACCCGCAGCTCACCGGCCCTGCGGGCGTCCCACAGGTGGCGGTGCAGGTCGAGGCGGAAACGCCGGTTCGGCCGGGGGTGCGGGTGCCGTCCGGCCCCGGACCCGTCCCACAGCGCCAGGCTGATCCGCTGCCCGGCGCCCGCCCAGGCGGGTGGGGTCCGGGCCACGAGGTGCACCGTGGCGCCGCCGCCGTACGACGCAGGGAGGTATCGGGCCAGGGAGACGGTCAGGCCCGGCCGCAGCAGACCGTCGGGGACGATCCGCGGCATGTGCCAGCGCAGCAGGTCAGGAGCCAGGTGACGAAGGTCGTCCCGGACTCGGGCCATGAGCTCCCGGCCGTGGGTGCGAGCCGTGGAGCGCAGGTTCAGATCGATGTCGACGTGCGCCGCCGCGCACGCCCCCGCCCAGTCTCCGACGGTACGGCGGGCGGTCGCTGTCTCGATCATGGAGGGCGGCACGGCGAACTCGCGCACGTGCAGCCAGAGGGAGAGCCGGGAATCCTCGGTCACGGTCAAGGGGCGCATCAGCACTCACCTTGCCGGAACGAGACCCCCAATCCACAGGAGTAGGTATTCATCCCGGCCAGCATAAAGCCTTCCCCACCGGATCCGCCATGCACGAAATACCGGCCCCACCGGAAGGGGGACGATTTTCCGGAGGGATTTCCGTTTTCCGCGCGACCATAAACCGGTCCTGTGGACAGATTGGTCGTTCCTGTACGCCCCGGTGGCGCGCCTGTAGTGTTCTCCACCGTGATACTCGCGAGCATTCCCAGCCCGGCGACAGCGGTCTGGTACGTGAATCTCGGGTTCTTCGAGATTCCGATCCGGGCCTACACGTTGTGCATGGTCGCCGGGGTCGTCGCCGCGAGCCTCATCACGAACAGACGCATGCGCAGCCGTGGCGCGCCCGCGACCGCCGCCCTCGACATCGCCGTGTGGGCGGTGCCCTTCGGCATCGTCGGCGCCCGCCTCTACCACGTCGTCACCACCCCGGAGAAATACTGGGGCGCCGGTGGCGAGGGCGTCATGGGCACCCTCAGGGTGTGGGAGGGCGGCATCGGCATCTGGGGCGCCGTCGCCGGAGGCGCGCTCGGCGCCTGGATCGCCTGCAGGAAAACGCGGTTGAGTTTCACGCTCCTCGCCGACTGCATCACCGTCGGCCTCCCGATCGGCCAGGTGATCGCCCGGCTGGGCAACTGGTTCAACAACGAGCTCTACGGCGGCAGGACCGACCTGCCGTGGGGCCTTGAGGTGCACAGGATGTCCGGCGGCGGCCCGGGAGAACCACCGATCGGCAGCGCGGCGGTCGACGCCGAGGGCAGGCCGGTCCTGCTGGAGGGCCTCTACCACCCCGCGTTCCTCTACGAGATGGTGTGGGACCTCGGCGTGGCCGGGTTCGTCTACTGGCTCGACCGTAGACACAGGTTCGGCAAGGGCCGCGCGTTCGCGCTCTACGTGATGGCCTACACCGCGGGCCGGGCCTGGATCGAGACCCTGAGGACGGACGAGGCCCTGATCCTCTTCGGCCAGCGTCTCAACTTCTGGGTCGCGATCGTGGTGTTCCTGTCCGCCCTGGCCTACTTCGTACTGCGCAGGGGGCCGAGGGACCATCTCGTTCCCGCTCCCGGCGGTGAGGGCTTCCTGACCGTCACCGAGGCGGAGTTCCTCGCCCACAGGGCGGCCGGACCCCGGACCGGCACCGGCGATTCCGCCCCCGCGGACGAGCCGGACGGGGCACAGGCCAAGAACTGACGACCCCTTTACTCTTTCAACGACAATTCATGACCGGAACGATTGTGTCGATTTCCTGAACAGACCGAAGAGAACGGTCGCCGTCCAGGAATCTTTCCTCTCATTCCTGCGAATGTGGACAAGCCATCGAACATGCCTCTCACATTCCATTCACCACATCAAGTGACATACATTATTCCACTTGTCGGACGTCAGGGCCGTCCTTATACTCGCCCGTAAGCCAAGCAGCCTGACGCGATCAGTCACGCGTCATCCCCCATCGGCGGACGCTCCACTCACCAACCCGTCGACGGATCGATGAAAAAGGCCTTCACCTCCGGTGCTTGTGCTCTTGTTGTCGCCATGGCCCCCCGGGCCGCCGACAACGCCACGCCGTACATCGGCGGGGTCTGGATTCACAGAAAAGTCACGAGTCAAAGAAAACAGGAATCAATGGCCACCGATAACCGCACGAAATCACCGGCGACGAGGAATGCCGCCTCCCTCGGCAGGGGCTCCGCGCAGGTTCCGAGACGTGATCGGCGAAGGTGGCCCGCGGCGTCCAAGGTGTGGTCGACGATCAGGGGCGGCGCGAACGGCACCGGCCCGCGGCCCGACGAGACCGGCCGGACGCTGATCCGCGCGAACGGCATCGTCAAGACGTATCGGTCCGGCGAGATGTCGGTGCCCGCGCTCAGAGGCGTGAGCCTCGAAATCCAGGCCGGTGAGTTCGTGGCCATCGTCGGCCCTTCGGGCACCGGGAAGTCGACGCTGATGAACTGCCTGTCCGGAATCGACACCGTCGACTCCGGCACGGTGATCGTCGACGGCCTCGACCTCCACGCGCTCTCCGACCGGAGGCGTACGGAGCACCGGGCCAGGCGCATGGGGTTCGTGTTCCAGGGCTTCAACCTGATCCCGGTCCTCAACGCGGTGGAGAACGTCGAACTCCCCCTCCTGGCGGCGTCGGTCAGACCGGCCGAGGCACGCGAACGCGCCCACGCCATGCTGGCGAGGGTCGGCCTGGCCGACCGGGCGAGACACCGGCCCGGCCAGCTCTCCGGAGGCCAGCGGCAGCGCGTGGCCATCGCCCGCGCCCTGGTCGGCGGCCCCGCCGTGATCTGGGCCGACGAGCCGACCGGGAACCTCGACTCCTCGACCGCCGCGGCCGTCGTCGAACTGTTCGCCGAACTGAACGAGGGCGGGCAGACGATCGTCATCGTCACCCACGACGACACGGTCGCCACGTGCGCCAACCGGACGATCGAGCTGATCGACGGCCGTGTCGCCACGGTCCCGGTCACCTGGGGTGACTGGAGGCAGTCGTGACGTACGCCGCCATCGCCGTCCTGGCGCTGCTCGTCCCGCCGATCGTCTTCGACCTCGTGTTCCGCCCGGCCATCCGAAGGATCGGGCTGCGTGAGGTCCTGCGGCGTCCGAGAGCGGCGGCCCTGGTCGTCTTCGGCTCGATGCTCGCGACGGCCCTCATCACCGGGTCGTTCGTCGTCGGTGACTCCTTCGGGACCTCCTACCGCGTCCGGGCGGAGACCCACCTGGGGCCGCTGGACCTGCTCGTCACGTCCGAGAACGTCAAGGACGACCTCCGTACCCTGGACGCGTCGCGCCTGGTGGACCGCAGCCCGATCGAGTCGGTCATGGCGGTGCGCGAAGGAGAGATCACCGCCACAGACGGCCACGGAAGGACGCGTCCCCGCACGAGGTTCTGGGAGCTGGAGCCCGCCGAGGCACGCGCGTTCGGCGACGACCTCGACGCCTCAGGCCTGACGCGGCTGCCCGCCAGGCTCGGACGCGACGAGGTGGCGATCAACACACGTCTGGCCCGGAGCCTGGACCTCACCCCCGGAGACGACCTCGAACTGACCGCCGGTCCGACCACCGTCAAACTGCGCGTCGCCAGAGTGCTCCGCGAGCGGGGAATCGCCGGATACGCACCGATCATCGTCACGAAGGGCACACTGAGCGACGCGCTGCCCCACCGGCCCGGCGTCGTCCGGGACATGATCGCCGTCTCGAACGTCGGCGGCACGTACGGCGGGGCGGACAGGACCGTCGAGGCGGAACTCTGGATCGTCGCGGCGCTCGGCGACCGGACCCCCGTCGTCTCCGTGAAGTCGCCTGCCCTGGACCGGGCGAACCGGATCGGCGACGAGGCGAAGAACCGGTTCGGCATGGCCGGTGGCTTTCCCTTCGCCGCGGCCGTGCTCCTCGTCATCAGCCTCTTCGTCATGTTCGTGACGGAGCGGAGGGCCGAGCTGGGGACCCTGCGCGCCATCGGCCTGCGGAGGGGACACATCCGCAGGATCTTCGCCGTGAAGGGGCTGGTCCTCGGCCTGCCCGCCACCCTCCTGGGACTCGGGGCCGGGGTGGGCGTCGCGGCCCTGGTCGTCCGCGTGAGCCACGGCTCGTTCGGGGTGGACGAGAACCTCCGGCTCCACCTGGACGTCCAGCCCGCCGCCCTGCTGTCAGGGGCGCTCATCGGGCTGGCCGTCTCGCAGCTCACCGTGCTGGCCGCGACCCTGAGGACCACCAGAGCCGACATCATGGCCGCGATGCAGGACGCCGCGCCACACGGTTCCGGCGGGTCAAGGCGCTGGATCGTCCTCGGCCTGTCGCTGTCCTGCGTGGCGGCGGCAGGCTGGCTGCTGACGTCGGACCGTCAGTTCACGGCGTTCGCCGCGCCGATCGTGTTCGTGCTCGGCTTCCTCCCGCTGCTGATCGACAGGATGGGCCGCAAGGTCGCCGTGACCCTCTGCTGCGGGCTGGCCCTCGTCTGGGCGAGCACCGTCTTCGGCATCCTGACCGGCACCTTCGAGGAGGTCGACCTCAAGCTGCTCATCGTGCGGGGCGTCGTCCTGGTGGGGTTGTCGTCGGTCGTCGTCGCGGTGTTCGACGGATGGCTGGTCGCCCCGATCCTGGCGGTCACCCGGAGGTTCGTCGCGCCCCGTCTCGGTCTGACGACCGTACTGGCGCGACCGGTCAGGACCGCGTTGCTCACCTCCTTGTACGCGCTCGTCGCCTTCGCGCTGACCTTCACCGCGATCCTCAACACGGTCCTCAGGCAGGAGGAGCCGAACGACGTCGCCCGCGCGGGCGGGGGCTACGACGTCGTCCTGTTCAGCAGCCGTCTGTCCCCGGTGACGACGAAGCAGCTGAGAGCTCGGAGCGACGTCGCGTCGGCGATCAGGCTGACCGACGGCTACGCCATGATCACCTCAGCCGCCCTGGACAGGTACGAGGCCGCGCAGGGCCACCGGCACGCCTGGGACTCCGGCACGCCCCGGCCGCTGCGCAGGACCGTCACCCTCGTCACGCCCGAACTCGCGGGCAACCGCCCCCCGAGGCTGACGGAGCGTTCGCAGGAGTTCGGCTCCGACGCCGAGGTCTGGGCCCACGTCGCCGCCGACGCCTCCGCGGTCATCGTTCCGAAGTACGTCGGCCTCGAAGTCGGCGACAGCGTGCGGCTCGTCGACCGGTCGAACCGTCCGGCCGAGCTGAAGGTCGTCGGCCTCAGCGACTGGAACCGGCTCGTCGGGGCCGGGCTGTACGTCTCGGAGAAACAGGCCGGATCGCTCCTGACCGAGGTGCCGCCCCTGCGCCGTCAGTACGTCGCGGCCGCGCCCGGAACGACGGCGGACGCCCTCGTCGAGGCGCTGAACACCGACTACGTGACCGCCGGGGCCGACGCCCACTCCTTCGCCGCGGACGTCGCCGCCGAGTCGGCGAAGACGGGGGCGTTCGTTCAGACCCTGCGGGGTTCCATCGGTCTGGGGCTGCTGGTCGGCATGGCCGGGCTGGCCGTCGTGCTGGTCCGCGGCGTCCGCGAACGACGTGGGCAGTTCGCGATGCTGCGGACCATCGGGTTCAGGCCCGGCGCGCTCAGGAACGCCCTCCTCGTCGAGGTGTCGTTCGTCGGCGTCCAGGGCACCGTGCTGGGCGCCGGGCTGGGCGTGCTGAGCGTGTGGCAGGTCCTGGCGCCGCGGACCGCCACGGCTCGCGGCCTCGGCTTCACGGACCTCACGGACCTCACGGTGCCGGTCGCCTTCCTCGTGGTGCTGGCGCTGTCAGCCCTGGCCGCGGCCCTGCTCGCCGTCCGGGCGGGACGCGCCGTCTCCGCCGAAGCGCTCCGGCCGTCCCACTCCGGCCTTCTCATCTGAACCACTGTGATACCTTCGGCGGCGCCGTGCATTATTGCGAATTCGAGGAGGTGAGTCCGATCAACGCTGTGACAGGCCGGGGCTCCCTCCTTCGCATGGCCTAGGGAGCGCCCGCACAAGGCATCCCGAAAGGTCCGAAACGCTGATGCGCTTTACCTCCCAGACGTCGTCGGACGGCGTCACCGAGCAGTTCTTCACCCTCGACGAGATCCCCGGCGTGCTGTGGACGCCGGATGACACCCCCGGCACGCGGCCGCTGATCCTGCTGGGCCACGGCGGCGGGCAGCACAAAACGGCTCCCGCCATCGTGTCCCAGGCTCGCCGCTACGCCGCCGAGGGCTTCGCGGTCGTCGCGATCGACGCGCCCAACCACGGCGACCGCCCCAAGGACGAGGAGTTCGGCCGCGTCGTGGCCGAGATGCGGGCCGGTATGGCCTCCGGCGAGAACCCGGGCGTCGCGGTCGCCGGCATGCACGGCCACCTGGCCGGTCGGTCCGTCGCGGACTGGCGGGCGGTCCTCACCGAGGTCCAGCGTCTCGACCGGGTCGGCGTCGGCCCGGTGGGCTACTGCGGCGTGTCGATGGGCTGCGGGCTCGGCATCCCCCTCGTCGCCGCGGAGCCCAGGATCCGCGCCGCGGTGCTGGGCCTGCTCGGCGTGTACGGCCTGGCCGAAGAGGCCGCGCGGGTCACCGTACCGGTGCGGTTCCTGATGCAGTGGGACGACCGGCTGGTGCCGCGTGACCAGGGCCTGGCCCTGTTCGACGCCCTGGCCTCCCCCCAGAAGACACTGCACGTCAACCCCGGCGCGCACGGGGACGTGCCGTCGTTCGAGGTGGACAGCGCCCTGAGGTTCCTCGCCCGGCACCTGACCTGACCTGCCAGGACGCACCGGCCGGACCCTCGCTTCCGGCCGGCGCGCACCGGTACGGCCGAACCACGTGCGCGCCCGGTACGGCCAAGCCGGGACACCCGGCACGTCCCTGCTCCGACAGAGCGGGGACACCCGTTCGGGCGGGGAGGGGTGTCCGTTCGGGTTAGTCAGGGCGCCCGTTCCAGTGGGCGGGGCACCCGTTCGGGCGAGACGGGGCGCCCGTTCCGGTGAGCCGGGGCGCCCGTTCCGGCGCGTCCATCGGCGACATGATCCCCACCCTGTGGATAGTTGTGCGTCCTTCCTCGCCCCGTATCGTCCTCACCAGTGATCACAGCCGTGTGGGAAAGGGAGGGTATGACCGACGACGTGGTGCGACGCGTTTTCCAGGCGGTGGACTCCTTCGACCCCGAGGAGTTCGTGCGGCTGCTGACCGAGGACGCCAGGTTCGTGTTCGGCAACGCCGAACCGCTGGTGGGCCGTACGGCCATCGTCGCCGGGCTGCGGGCGTTCTTCTCCACCATCGGCGGCCTGCGGCACCGGATCGTCAGAAGCTGGCAGGTCGACGCCGACATCATCGCCGAGACCGAGGTGACCTACCAACGCCTCGACGGCAGGGAGACCGGCGTCGTCGCCGTGTCGATCTGGCGCACCCACGACAACGGCCTCATCTCCGACTACCGAATATTCGTCGACCTCACCCCTCTTTACGCGCCTTGGAACCCGCCTCCAGAGCGTCACGACCACGCCAACAGCTCGGTGGTCTTGCCTGCCCGGGATCTGCCGAGGGCGTGATCCGCCTCCCCTTTCGGCCTCCGGCGGCATGCCGGTGGGCGCGCCGGGTGGCTCCGCCGGACCCTGCTGGTGCGCCCTCGCCTTCTCCGTTCCCCCCTTTCAGGGGTCGACGATCGAGCGCGGGCAGGCGCACCAGCCGGTCATCGGGTCAGGAGACGCAGCGGCGCAGGGCCACCCGGCCACCGTCCTTGGTCACATCGCTGGAATGCGGGGCCAGGCAGAGCTTCGTCCACTGGTTGGAGAAGGTGTAGCGCCCGCCCGGCATCGGGTTGACCGACCAGTACTGGTTGGCCGAGTCCCAGCGGGTCTCGCAGCCCCACCACATGAGCTGCGTGTTCTCCCCGGGCGGGGTGCCGTTGTTGTACGGCGCGGTCAGGCAGTAGCCGTTGGCGTTCTTGATGTTGAACCATCCGCCGTTGCGCGGGGCGGCGGTCCACTTCTGCGACGACTTGCCGTTGCACGAGCGCTGCACGACCATGCCGCCGCCGGAAATCGTCGAACCGCGGTCGAGGCACTTGCCGCTCAGCACGTTCTTGTAGGCGGTCGTGTTCACCGACCACAGGTCGTACGCCCCGGTGGGCTTCGGCTTGGGCAGGCTGCCGCAGTCGTACTGTTGCAGCGGCGCGTCGTTGCTCAGCAGGTTGTTGTGGTCGAGCGCCATGCACTTACCGCTCTTGCGGTTGTAGAGATAGAACGCAGGCTGCGCGTCGTAGTGCGGCGGAATCTTCACCGTCACCCGCATCACCGCCCAGTTCTGCTGCGGCGCCGACGGCGTGCAGTTCTGCTGGTCGAGGCTGAGCCAGTCGGCCATCTCATCGCCGGTGACGTCCGCGCACTTGCCGGAGGCGTCGTTCTTCTGCAGGAACGACCCGTCGGCCTGCTTGACCCGGGTCCAGCGCAACGCCGAGGACGTCCCGGTCGGGCAGTCGCGCTGCACGATCCTCGCCCCCGCCGTCCTGCTGTCGTCCTTGACCACCATGCACTTGCCGCTGTGCGCGTTGAACAGCCGGTACTGGCTCGGCAGCCACAGACGGAAGTCCCCATAGGACGACTCAAACGAGGTCGACTCGGTGTAGCCGTTGTCCCCGCCCCCGCCGCTGCCGCAGTACTTGGAGATCTCCCAGTCGCTCATCGGCCGCGAGTTCAGCGCCCAGTCGTAGGAACGGCTCTTGTCGGGCACGTACACGGTGAGGTTCTTGCCGTACTGCATGCCGTTGCCGTCGTCGTAGTCGGCGGCGATGTCCACGACGGCCTTGATGAGCGGCCGGCGTACGGTGATCCACGCGACGCCCCAGCCGGGCACGTTCGCGGTGTTGGTGTAGGTGTCGCTGGTGCTCCAGCTCCACGACCAGCCGAGCTTCGGCCCGACGGACGCCTCCCAGTCGCCGAACTTCTTCTTCCCGCCGATGTCGAGCCCGAAGGAGAAGGAGGTCGACGAGCTCTTCATTCCCGCGACCCCGACGCTGCCGCCCGCGGCCCCGCACGAACGGGCGACCGGGCGAGGCTTGTTGGAGTCGCCGATCGCGTCGGGGATCTCCGCCTCACCGAGCACCTGCTGGGAACTCTTGTAGGTGAGCCTGCACTCGGGCACCTCGTACACGAGGTCACCCGCCTGCCGATAGGTGACGTTGAGGCAGTCGCGAGCGATCTGCTCGGGGGATCTGGCCGCGGCGGCGGGTGAAGGTGAGATGACCATCGTGCCGAAGACGGCGGTGGCCGCCGCGAGCATGACGGCACCGGCGCGAAGCCGGGGGAGGACGTGCATGACGCTCCTGATCAGAGTATTCAACGTGCTCGCGCAGGCTAGAAGTCCAGGGAGGCGCCGGACTGAACGGCTCAGGAACACGACTTGAAATGATCATTCAGGGGCTGGGTGTCGGCTGTCGGCGCGTGCCGCGGTGGTGAAGGCCGGCGGAGCTCGGATCTCGGCTTCGGACATCCGGAGGTTCGGCGTCCCCGCCGTGCGCCCGATCGTCGTGCGGTGACGCCCACCGCCCCCAACAGCCGCACCCGGTGACCCGGTACCGCCGGCCGGCCGCGGCTGCCTCCACCGAGCCGGATCGTTCCTCTCGGCGGTCTCACCGCTCGCGGATCACGTAGCGGGTGTGGGCCCCGTCCATCCACTCCCGGTCGATCTCCCGGCCCGTCACCCTGCCGACGAGCGCCAGAGCTGATGTGAGGCAGGTGGCCATGGGCGGGCTGTACCCGTTGAGAGCGAGCGAGATGAAGTCCTGCCACCCGTCGGGAATGTCGTCCTCGTAGTCCTCCTGCCCGCTCTCCAGGCGGGCCTCCTCCCACGCGCAGTACTCCAGCCACCCCGCCGGCAGCTCCGGATCGCTCGTCCAGCCGGTGTCGTTCAGGTCGAACTGCAGTCCCCGCGCGTAGGAGTCGAGCGCCTGCGGATCGCGTCCCCACCGCTCTCCGGGAACGGTGACGCCGAAGCCCGTCACGTGGTCACCGTTGACCGCATACTCAAGATCACGTGGCCCGTTGATGTCCCAGCTCATCCGCAGCGCCCGCCCGCCGTACGAAAGCTCCCGTAGCGCCCGATCGCAGTCGAACCCCCGCACCTGGATGATCTGCGTCCAGTCCGCCGTCAGCCGACCGGCCCAGACAACCCCCGCGTCACCGTCGGCGGGCCTCCCGCGTACGGCGTCCGCCCAGACGCACTCAACCGCGTCATCCACGTCGGCGACCGAAACCCCCAGGCGTCGTGCCGCCTCCCACACCTCCAGCCCTTCGACCCAGGCCGCCATGAACCATTCGCCCATGCGGTAGGACCGGACAAGATGCCAAAGACGCTCTGATCGCCGCATTCCCGTCCCCGCCTGCTCGGCACTCGTTACTGAGGCGACCCAATCAGACATCCCCGACAGTCACCGTGGGAGCGGGCGCCACAACGGGATTCGTCACCCGGTCGTCCACACCGCCGTCCGGGTCGCGCTCGGGCTCGGTTCCCAGTGGATCACAAGTCCCGGTCCATAGCGTGCCGCCATGAGTCTACGCACACGGGTCGCCGGTGCTTTCTTCGTTCTGGCGGTCCTCGCGGTGGTGGGCGCCCTGGTCGGCGCCCTCGGGCACTACACGGTTCTCGACCGGCCGGTCCTGCTGGGAACCCTGGCCGTGAGCCTGGTCGTCCTCGCCGGAGCGCTCGTTTTCGGCGGAGGGCCCCGCGGCCCCGCCGTCGCGCTCGGGATGATCTGGGCGACGGTGGGGCTGGTCACCTACGTGAACAGCTGGCAGGTGTACGCCCGGATCCCCGGCCCGACCGGCAGCGGGCTGGAGGTGCGTGTCCTGTACGACGACTGGATCATCCCCGACTGGGCGCTCGTGGTTCGCAGGAACGACGGCCTGCTGACGCGTGAGTGGCCCCTGGTCGAGCGCTTCAGCTCCGAACACTCCGACGGCCTGCCCACGGTGACCTGGGTCGATCCCTCACACGTGCGCCTGGACGACAGGCCGGGTGACGACCGGGCGCCCTGGGGCGGGCAGGTGATCATCCTGGACCCCGGGACCGGGCGACCTCTCAAGCCGGACCACCCGGTGAGCGCCTTCTGAGATCCGGCCGTCCGGGAGCCGTCGACGTCGGCCGGTGAAAGTCCGCACCTCCTTCGTTCCCCGAAGAAGAACACGAAGTTCGCCGCCGGTTCCCCTGGATGTCATGAACATGCACTCGTACGTTGGTTGGTTACCGGCACTCTCACCGTCGATAGACGCAATGCCGACGAGGAGCACGTGTTATGCGCTTCAGTTCTCCGTACCGCCTGGCCTCGGCACTTGGGGCAGCCGTCGCCGTCACCGTCGGCTCCGGCGCCGCCCTGGCGCCATCCGCTCTGGCCGCACCCGGTGCGCCGGGCACCCGGCCGTCCTTCTGCGAGCACGACAACCGCGACACGCCGTTCGCGAAGTACCTGTGCGCCAAGCCCGGTGACCTGCTCGACGTCCGCATCGGCGACGTGCACCCGACCCAGCCGTCGCTCGGTTACGACGAGGTGTACTACAAGCTCGGCCGCTACACCCTCGGCAAGGACGCGATCAACAAGAAGTTCGACGACTGGTGCGAGGCCGACGGCCGGGAGGAGGCGGCGTCCGTTTCGCCCGGCGCGCGCCTGGACGACCCGTCCTCGTTCACGTGTCAGATCCCGGTCGGCGCGGAGACGCCGGACAGCGTCGCCGCCATGAAGACCGTCGTCATCGGCCCCCATGGCGAGCCGTTCCTCACCGACGGGCACCACACGCTCACCTCCTTCTTCGAGACCCCTGACGGCGGCGCCGACCTGCACGTACGGCTGCGGGTGCAGGCCAACCTGAGCACCTTCACCCGGCAGAGGTTCTGGAACGAGATGCAGGCGCGGAAGTGGGTGTGGCTGCGCGGCCCCAACGGCAAGCCGGTCACCGTGAACAAGCTGCCGACCGGCGTGGGCCTGGCCAACTTCACCGACGACAAGTACCGCAGCCTGCTCTACTTCGGCCGTGACATCGGCTACGAGCAGAACGGGCTGCCGTTCCAGGAGTTCTACTGGGGCAGCTGGGTCCGCGACGCCAAGCCGATCGACCTGGCCGGCTGGAACCAGAACGACCACGGCAGCTATCTGGCCACCGTCAAGGCGCTGACCGAGGCGATCACCGCGCTGCCCAAGGGCACCGTCGTCGACAACGGCCTCACCGCCGCCCAACTGGGCGCGCTGGCCCAGTGGAACAACGGCAAGGCCGCCAACAAGGGCGAGTTCGACAAGCTGAGCAAGCCGTACTCCGACGCCAAGCCAGGAAAGCTGGCCTACACCCTGGAGTACAAGCGCGCGCACGGCCTGGGCTGAGACCTCCGGGACCGTACGGCCGGGCCGCCGGGCGACCGTGCTCGACGGCCCGGCCGGTGTCTCGGCCAGGGGTCGGTTCTCACCCGCTCGCAGGACACGAACGGCCAGGCGGGGCGCGGCGATCCGTTCGCTCGTCACCGCGGCGTCCCGGAGATCCCCGCGCCGTGGCCGGGTCGGGCGGGCGCCGTGTTGTCGTACCCGGTGGCTACTCTTCGGCGCATGACGGTCCCCGAGGTCATCCCCATCGCCCACGAACCCGGCTATCACACCGACACGATCGGCCACTGGGACGGCGGGCAGTTCCTCGGCTCCGTCGTCGCCGCCTTCCCGAACGGCTACACCGTCACCGACGACTGGCCCGCCCACAAGCGCTGGCACGCCGTCCTGCACACCTTCGACGCCGCCGGTCACCACCTCGGCTCCCGCGTCGAACGCACCGGCACCGACGAGAACCACCGGACAGCCGTCGAAACCGCCAAGAACCTGCTGACGCGGTGGCTCGACGCCCTCCCCGGCCACCGTTACGGCGACATCGCCATCCGGCCCTTCCGGCACGAGGTCGACGACGTGCTGTTCGGCCTTGTCATCGAGACCTTCGAAGGCACGGAACACGCCGAGCTCTACCCGGACACCCTCGGCTTCTACGAACCCTGGGACGGTTCATACGACACCTGACCGTCCCCGGATCTCAGCTGTCTAGCCCTGTTGCTTGAGGCGGAGCGCCTCTTTGCGAACCTTGACCTGGAGGGCCTGCTCGCGCTCCAGCCACTCCGGGTTCTCCGCCTTCAGCGCGTCGATCTCGGCGGTGGTGAGCGGTTCGGTGATCCCGTTCCTGAGCAGACCGGCGACGGAGACCTTGAGCTTCGCGGCGATGACCTGCTTGGTGTGCGGGCCGTTGCGGCGCAGGTCGACGAGCCAGGCGGGAGGCGTCGACTGCAGCTCGTTCAGCTCGTCCCTGGAGACGACACTCGCCTGGAACTCGGCGGGAGTGGCCGAGAGGGGGACACCCAGCTTCTTGGCCGCCGTCGAAGGCTTCATCGTCTGGGTGGTCTTCGGTTTGGGCGAGGTCATGGCGTCAAGAGTAGCCAGCCGGAACGGGTTCTCCTGACATCGATACCCTGGGGAAGTGACCGATGGAGAGACCGGCAGGGTGTTCCGACTGGCGTACGTGCCCGGGGTGACACCCGCGAAATGGGTCAACATCTGGAACGAGAGAATGCCCGGGGTGCCGCTCACCCTGGTCGCGGTTCCCGCCGCCGAGGTGGTGGAACTCCTGCGGAACGGCGGCGCCGACGCCGGGTTCGTCCGGCTGCCGATCGACCGGGACGGGCTCAGCGTGATTCCTCTCTATGTGGAGGACACGGTGGTCATGGTGCCCAAGGGGCACGTGGTGACCGCCGCCGACGAGGTGACCGTCGCCGATCTCGCCGACGACGAGGTGTTCCACCCTCTTGACGACACCATCGAGTGGGCGGTCCGACCCGGGCAGCCCGCGTTCACCCGCCCTGCCACGACGGCGGAGGCGGTCGAGCTGGTGGCGAGCGGCACCGGGATTCTCCCCGTACCGCTGTCGCTGGCGCGCCTCCACCACCGCAAGGACCTCACCTACCGGCCGGTGTCGGACGCGCCGCAGTCCCAGGTCGCGCTGAGCTGGCCCACGGACGCGACCACCGACTTGGTGGAGGACTTCATCGGCATCGTCCGCGGCCGTACGGTGAACAGTTCGCGAGGCCGTACCCCCGAAGCCCCGGCCTCCTCGGCGAAGAAACCGGCACAGCGGCAGGCGCAGAAACCCGCGCAGAACGGCTCCGGCCGCCGGGCCGTACCGGCCGGTCGTAAGAAGAAGGGCCACCGCCGGTAACGGAGCCCGGTGCGTCGATCGGTCCCGGCGGCGCCTCCCGACCGTGCCCGTCGTGGTCACCCACGCCGACGCGAGAGGAGCGCCCCGGCAGGGTTAGTGATCAAGGACCGGGCCCTTGTGGGCGGCGAAAAGCCCAGGCCGGGACGTTTCACGTCCTGAGGCGCCCGCTAGCATCGGGGTTCCCCGGTCCCGCCTCGCGGACGCTCCCACCGCGACGGACGCCCGGCCGACTCGCGACGGAGCCCGCGTGCCCACGATCGATCCCCGCCGTCTCCTCATCCTCCGCGCCTTCGTGCTGTCCGACTCGGTCACCGCGACCGCGGCGGCGCTGCACCTGACGCCGTCCGCGGTGTCGCAGCAGCTCGCGGCGCTCGAACGCGAGGTCGGTCACGTGCTCGTCGTACGCGCGGGGCGCAAGCTGGCGCTCACCCCGGCCGGGCGCATCCTCGCCGAGCACGCCGAGGAGATCAGCTCCCGGTTGAAGATCGCCGAGGCCGACCTGGCCGCGCACGCGGGCGGTGTCCTGGGGCAGCTCAGGATCGGCGCCTTCCCCACGGCGATCAGCTGGTTGGTTGCGCCCGCCATCGTCGAACTGCGCCGTCAGGCACCGGGCGTCGACGTCACGGTCGTCGACGCGGAGGCCCACATGAGCCACCGGATGCTGATGCGCGGCGACATCGACGTGACCGTGACCATGGAGTACGAGTCCAGCCCCGAGCGCGACTCCCCCGACATCGTGAAGTTCCCGCTCTACATCGAGCGGTTCAAGGTCGTTCTCCCCCACACGCACCCGCTGGCCGGGGAGGAGGGCGTCGGGCTCACCCAGCTCGCCGAGGAGAACTGGATCATGCCCTCACCCGGTAACCCGTGCCGCACGATGGTGTTGCAGGCGTGCGCCGAACTCGGCTTCCACCCGTCGATCACCCATGTCTCGGACGACTACCGCGCCGCGCTGGCGCTGGTCGCCGCCGAGGCGGGAATCTGCCTGGCGCCGGAGTCCGCGCTCTCCGCCCGCGACGCCGACTGGGTGGCGATCCTGCCGACGCGCGGCGTCGCGCCGCTGCGCAAGGTGATCATGACGACGCGACGCGACAACCAGGGTCATCCTGTCGTACGCGCGGGGCTTGAGGCGATGCGAGCCGCCGTCGCCTCGCCGGACGCGGAGATCTACGGCCCGCTCGCGCGGTCCGACACCTTCAGTGTCGAGTGACGGCTCCGGCCGGTGGCGCGTTCTCGCGGAGGAAGGCGTCGACGTGCCGGTGGTACTCGTCCGGCTTGTCGCGGCGCACACAGTGGTGGGCTCCCTCGATCACGACGACGTCGAAGCCGGGCGCGACGGCCGTGAGACGCTCACGGGAGTGCTTGTCGACGATGACGTCGCCGGTACCGGTGACGAGCAGCGCGGGCACGCCCGCCGGGCCGACCGTGATCTGCCGCGCGGTCGGCGTCCAGATCCGGCGCTTCTCGTGGAGCCGCTGCTCCATGTAGTCGGTGTCGACGGCCTTCATCGCCTCGGCGAGCGGACGCAGCTCCTGCTCCGCCCAGTGGGGATAGAGCTCGCGCTGTATCTCCACGAGTTCCTCGACCGACGCCGTGTCGGCGTAGTCGAAGGGGTCCTTGATGGTCTGCTCAACGCTGAGCCACGGGTTGGGACCTGCCTCGGGCACCCACCACGGCGGGTCCTCAAGCACGACGCCGGCCACGAGGTGCGGGGCGTCGGCGGCGACGAATGCGGCGATCCGCGCACCCATGGAGTGCCCGACGACGAGCGTCCTGCGCCCGGTCTCGTCGAGCATGTCCTTGAGGATGTCGATCGCGTCCTGCACCATCACGTCGGTCGACGGAACACCCTCGTGTTCGGGCAGGCGGCCGGGTGACTTCCCGTGGCCCCGGGCGTCAGGCGCCACGATGTGGTAGTCGCCTCCCCAGCGGTCGACGGCGTCACCGTAACAGGCGCCGGACTCCACGGCGCCGTGCAGGATGAGAATGGCGGGCGCATCTGCTGCGTCCCGCCCGTACTCTCGGACGAACAGGTCGGTTCCCACGTGTCCTCATTCAGTGCTCTGTGGCGCCGGCCTCCGGCCGGCTCACAACAGGGTGATCGTTTGGTGAGACATGGTCGTGATCGTGGCACGCCTCGTCGGCGTCGCGCAACGCTCCCGCAGGCCAGGGGGGCGGCTCCGCCTCCGGTGTCGCCTCGACCAGCGCGCGCGTGCAGGGGTGCCGCGGGGAGCGGAAGATCTCGTCGGACGGACCGGTCTCGACGATACGGCCACGCTGCATGACGGCGACGCGGTCGCTGTAGAGCCGGATCACCGCCAGGTCGTGGCTGACGTGGAGGAACGAGATCCCCTGGTCGCGCTGCAGGTCGGCCAGCAGGTTGAGGATCTGGGCGCGCACCGACACGTCGAGCGCCGAGGTCGGCTCGTCCGCGATGATCAGATCCGGTTTGAGGGCCAGCGCGCGGGCCACGGCGACGCGCTGGAGCTGCCCGCCGGACGCCTCGTGCGGGAAACGCCCCAGGTACTCGGCGCCGAGGCCGACCGACTCCAGCAGTGTGACCAGCTCGGCGGTCGACGTCGTCTCGCCGTGCGCGCGGAAGACGTTCTCCAGCGTCTGCCGTACGGTCTGCCGCGGGTTCAGCGACGCCAACGGGTCCTGGAAGACCATGGCGACGTTGCGCCGCAGCCGCCGTAGTCCTCGCCTGCCGAGGCGGGCGAGGTCCTGCCCGCCCGTACGGACGGTGCCGGACGTCGGCACCACCAGGCCGTTGGCCATCCGCGCCAGTGTGGACTTGCCCGAGCCGGACTCGCCGACCAGGCCGAGCGCCTCGCCTCGCTCGACGTGGAGCGAGACGCCGTCGACGGCGAGGAAACCCCCGCGCCCACGGCCGAAGCCACCGAACGTGCGGTAGCGCTTGCTGACGTCGGTCATCTCCAGGATCGGCTCGCTCACCGGGCGACCTCCTGCGGTGCGGGGAGACGATCGAGGTGGCAGGCCGCGAGGTGCAGCCCGCCGACCTCGCTGGTCGGGCGGGCGGTGGGCAGTGGCGCCTCGACGAGGCAGCGTTCGCCGACCTGGTCGGCGAGGCCGCAGCGCGGCGCGAAGGCGCAACCCGGTCCGGCGTCGCGCAGCGACGTGGGCGCGCCGGGGATGGCGCGCAGCCGGGTCCGCCGCCCTCCGGTTTCGAGCCGGGCGTCCAGTCGCGGCGTGGCCGCGCGGAGACCGGCGGTGTACGGGTGGGCGGGCCGGTGGAAGATGTCGCGGAGGCTGCCGTACTCGGCCTGGCGGCCCGCGTAGAGCACCAGGACCTCGTCCGCCGCGCTCCCCACCACCCCGAAGTCGTGGCTGATCAGGAGCATCGCCATGCCGTACTCCTGCTGGAGTTCGCGGAGCAGGGCCAGGATCTGCGCCTGCACCGTCACGTCGAGCGCGGTGGTCGGTTCGTCGGCGATGAGGAGCGCGGGCCGGTTCACCAGGGCCATCGCGATCACCGCGCGTTGCCGCATGCCGCCGGAGAACTCGTGCGGGAAGCGGCGTACGGCGTCCGCGGGCTCGGGGATGCCGACCCGGTCGAGCATCTCGACCGCACGGGCCCGCGCGGCGCGGCGGGTGACCGACGCGTCGTGCAGGCGGAGCGCCTGGGCGATGTGCGCGCCGATGTCGAGGTACGGGCTGAGCGCGGACATCGAGTCCTGGAACACCATGGCGACCTCGCGGCCGCGGGCCCGGCGCAGTTCGCGCTCGTCGGCGGAGAGCATCTCCCGGCCCGCGACGACGATCCGGCCCCTGGCGCTCGCCCCGCGCGGCAGCAGCCGCATGATCGCCCGGCCGGTGATCGTCTTGCCCGAACCCGACTCGCCGACCACGGCGAGGGTGCGTCCGCCGTCCAGGCTCACGGAGAGATCCCGGACCACATCGGCGGTGACGCCGCCGCTGGTGAACGAGACACACAGGTCCTCGATCTGGAGTACGGGGTCAGACACGGCGGATCCTCGGATCGAGAAGCGGCATCAGCAGATCGGCGATCAGGTTGCCGACGATGATGAGGAAGGCGGAGAAGAGCGTCACCCCGACGACGATGCTCAGGTCGGACTCGTTCACGCCGGACAACAGCAGGTCGCCGAGCCCGTGCAGGCTGAACACCTTCTCCGCGATCACCGATCCGCCCAGCAGCGCGGTGACGTCGAGCGCGAACATCGCCGCGACCGGCACCATCACACCGCGGACGGCGTGCCGGTTCACCTGCCGGTTCGACGCGCCGCGCGCGGTCATCGCGACGAGGTGGTCGGCCGAGAGCTCGTTGAGGAGCTGGGTACGGGTGACCCGGATGTATCCGGCGGCGAGGATGAACGACAGCACCATCCACGGGCCGATCAGGTGCCAGGCCCAGTCCGCCGGCGACTCCGAGAACGACACGAAGCCGGAGTACGGCAGCGCGTTGAGCATGAAACCGAAGACCTGGAGGACGAGCAGACCGACGAGGAAGGTCGGCACCGACAGCCCGAACATCGCGAAACCGGTCGAGAACCGGTCGACGACCCCGCCCTTGCGTATCGCCGACAACGCGCCGAGGCCGATGCCCACGACGAGGCACAGGACGGCCGCGCCGAGCGCGAGCGACAACGTGACGGGCAGCCGCTCGGCGATGAGCGTCGTGACGTCGCTGCGGTTCGGGAACGAGTAGCCGAAGCAGGGCGCGGGACAGTGCACCTGCTGGGCGCCCTGGCCGTACGTACGGCCGGCGAAGAGGCCCTTCACGAACTCGGTGTACTGCCACAGCACGCTCTGGTCGGTCTGCATGTAGGCGCTGACCTTGGCCCGGGTCTCGGGCGGGCACGGCTTGCCGCACATGGAGCGGGCCGGGTCCTTCGAGGCCCCGAAGAAGAGACAGATCGTCACGAAGGCGATCGAGAGGAGCATGAACACCGCGGTGACCATGCGGCGGGCTATGTAGACGATCATGCGGCATCCTCCGTGCGCACATCGAGGACGTCGCGGAGCGCGTCACCGGCGAGCGTGGCGCCGAACACGATCAGGAACACCACGGCTCCCGGGAAGAGCATGTACCAGACGTCCGCGCCGCTGTAGATCCACGGCAGCGAGTCCGAGAGCAGTTTGCCCAGGTCGGGGACATCACCACGCAGACCGACGCCGAGGAACGACAGCCCCGCGACAACGCTGACGTTGCCGGGCAGCGACATCGCGAACAGGACGACGACCAGGCCGAAGAGGTGCGGCAGCATCTCGCGGCGGATGATCTGCCAGGGCGGGGCCCCGGTCGCGCGCGCCGCCTCGACGAAGGCGCGGGCGTTGACGGCTCCGGCCTGGGCGCCGATGATCCGGGCCGGGACCGTCCAGCCGAAGAAGGCCAGCACCAGCACGAGGACCAGGCCCCGAGGCATCTCCTCGGGCACGATCGCCATGATCGCGATGACGAACATCAGGCCGGGGAAGCCGAACATGAAGTCGATCAGCCGCCCGGCGACGGCGCCGAACCAGCCGCCGAAGTAGCCGATCGCCGTACCGAGGACTGCGGCGAAGGCGATCGACAGGATGCTCGCCCCGAACGCGATGAACAGCGACGAGCGGATGCCGTAGACGATCTGGGCGAACAGGTCGACACCCGTCACCGGGACGACGCCGAACCAGTGGTCGGCGCTGACGCCGCCGAAGGCGCCCAGCGGACGGCCGCCGTCCGGGTCGAGCAGGTCGGTGTGCAGGGTGCTCGGGTCCTGTCCCTCGATCCACACGAGCAGCGGGGCGCAGAGTCCCGCGACGAGCGGCACGACCAGCATGACCAGGCCGGCGACGCCGGACCGCTTCCTGAGGAAGCGGCGGAGGGCCGGCGTGCCCCGGCCCTCCGCCTGCCGGATCTCAGCTGCCGACACCGACGACCAACTCGTTCGCGAACGGTGGGTAGGCGGGGATGAAGTAGTTCATGATCTTCGAACCGGCCAGGGCCTGCGTGCGCTGCACGAGGATCGGCACGATCGGGGCGTCCTCCATGATCTGCTTGTCGATCGCGGCCCACATCGTGGCGGCCTTGCCGAGGTCCGGCTCCGCGACGGCGGCGTCGATCGCGGCGTCCACCTTGGGGTTGGAGTACTTGGAGGCGTTGCCGCCGCCGTCGCCGATCTCACTCGACGCGAACAGCGGCTGGATGGTGCTCATGCCGCTCGGGAAGTCCGCTCCCCAGCCGTTCGTCGTCATGTCGTAGTCGCCGTCGCCGGAAGAGATGAGCTCGAACCAGGTGTCTCCGTCGAGGCCCTTGAGCTCGACCTTGACGCCGATCCGCGCCAGCGAGTTCTTGATGCTCTGGGCCTCCTTCTCCTCGATCGCGCTCACGTCGGTCGGGTAGGTGAGCGTGAGCTTCAGGTCGGAGACCCCGGCCTCGGTGAGCAGCTCCTTCGCCTTGTCGACGTTGCCGGTTTCGCCGCCGTCGTACAGGTTGTACTCGGTGCGGCCGGGGATGCCGGGCGTCATGATGGTCGAGGTGATCTGGCCGCCGAACTTCGGACCGCCGTACACGCTCTGCAGCTCGGCCTTGTTGATCGCGTAGTTGATCGCCTTCCGGACGCGGACGTCGGAGAGGCTCGGGCGCTTGACGTTCATGGCGAGGTAGCGGAAGTAGCCCGACGGGCTGTTGGCCATGCGGTTGGAGATCGACGGGTCGGACTCGATCCGCTGGAACTGCGACGGCGAGATGAGCGCGTTGCTGATCGCGTTCTTGTCCGCACCCTTGTCGTCGATGAGGCGCTGCACGATCGTGTCGTTGTTCAGGCCCATGTCGAGGACGATCTTGTCCGGACCGGCGAGCCGTACCTGGTCGGTGTCGGCCTTCCAGTTCGGGTTGCGTTCCAGTACGGCCTGCGAGCCCTTGCGGAAGCTCGTCACCTGGTACGGGCCGCTGGCGACCGGGCGCTCGCCGTACGTCTCCGGCTTGGTGTCGGCCGCGGCGGGCACCGGCGCGAAGGCCGGCATGCTGACGATCCACGGCCAGTTGCCGAACGGGCGCGCCAGACGGAAGACGATCTTGCGGTCGTCGACGACCTCGATGGAGTCGAGCTTCTTGCCGTCGTACGGGCCGTCGTAGTCGGCGCCGCCGACCAGCAGCGTCTTGTGGTAGCCGAGGCCGCCCTGGAACATCGGCGCGAACGACCGCTCGATGCCGTACTTCACGTCCTGCGCGGTGATCGGGCTGCCGTCGGAGAACTTCAGGCCCTCCTTCAGCGTGAAGGTCCACGTCTTGCCGCCGTCGTCCGTCGTACCGGTGTCGGTGGCGAGGTCCGGCACGAGGACCGTGTCCTTGTCCGGGAACGTCTGCCACGACGTCAGCCCGCGGTGCACCCACCGCAACCGGCTGGTCGGCACCATCTGCGCGTTGGCTGTCTCGAAGGACTCGTTCGCGCGCCGCGAGAGGTAGTGCAGAGTCTGGCCCTTCGGCACGGACTCAAGCGCCGTCGCGTTCTTGTCCTTCGTCGGCTCGGCGGACTGCGAGCTGGACTGCGAGTTCGCGTTGCAGCCCGCCGTCACGAGGGCCAGGACGAGCGCGAGCCCTACGGGCGCCACTCTCCGGGATCGATTCGCCATAGATCGCGCTTCCTGTGAGGCGGTCCCAATCGTTCGGGTCCGCTGCTGGATCTCAGGAAGGGAGTCTGTTGGCGGGCGAGAGCACCCGTCCATCGAGGAGTTCTACACGGGATCTTTAAGAAAATCTGATAGATCGCGGAGACCTGCGCGTGTGACACCCACGATACCCCCCTCTCCGGGTGGCTGGAAGATCACGACGCACACCCGCGGGCGGGATCCTCTCCTCCGCGCACCGACCCCCTGCGCTGGACCATGGAACCGCGCCTGCCTGTAGCGATATTTGGGCTGTTTTCATACCGTTGTCAGGCTTCTGTCATGCCGTTCTCATCCTCACGACACGTTCATTCGCCGGATAAAGCAGTTAAATACGCAGATAGTGAACTATGCCCCAATATGGTGAAAACCATATTTAAATCCAGGCCTGCCATGAAGTGACCACAGGCACGTACAGGCCGTGCACAGGACCACCAGGAGCGGCGACACCGTCTTCACCAAGCGGAACAGCAGCCAATGAAACCGCAGAACTTTAACCAGAACTTCAAAATCAACTACCCCCGGACGAGCAGCCCAACGACCCAAGCCCACCACCCGGCGCCCTGCGCCTCATCCCTGGTTACCCCGCACTATCCGACACACCCTCGCGGCACCCCTGGCCACTTCCACGTCGCCTCTGACCGCCCTCTCGACACCCCTGGTCACGTCGCCCTTGGTCACCCTCGCGTCGCTCCTGGCCACGTCCACGTCGCCTCTGGCCGTCCTCATTTCACGGCGCCACGCCATCTAGCTGGGGAAACTCATACACCACGTCCGTGGACGCAACCACCCGATCTCTGATCACCCCACGCATCGCCCCTGACCGTCCCTTCATCGCTCCTAGCCACCCTCACACCACCTTGCGCGCCTGCGCCTCCACACCACCTTGCGCGCCTGCGCCTCGCTCAGCCAATCCCGCATCGCCCCTGATCGCCTCCACGTCGCCCCTGGTCACCCTCGTGTCACTCCTGATCGCCTTCTCGTCTCCCCTGGCCGTCCCCACACCATCCGGCCCACGCCTCGTCTCTGACCAATCGCCCCTGTCCACCCTCACACCGCCCGGCGCGCCGCGCCTCACTCCCAACCGCCCCCACATCACCCCTGGTCACCCCTGCGTCACTTCTGTCCACCCCCGCACCACCCGGCGCATCTGCGCCTCACTCTGGCTACCCCATACCATCCGATGCACCCCCGCCATCCTCGTGTCATTCCTAATTGCCCTCTCGTCGTTCCTGGCCATCCCCACACCACCCGGCCCGCGCCTCATCTCCGATCACTCCCACGCATCGCCTTTGGCTGTCCCTTCGTCGCTCTTGGCCACCCCCGCGTCGCCTCCGGCCACCCTCACGTCGCTCCTGGCCGCCCCCGCTGTCGCGATGCGCATCCTGCTGTGCTCGCGGATTCCCACCCCGAAAACCGGGGCTCAATCACCGCGGCCATCGCGCAGGGGTCACTTCGGCGGGTGAAACGCGGACCGGAAAGATCAGCCACGTCACGGTGAGAGATTTCCCCGAGGCCGTGTCGATTCGCGGGCCGCTCATTCGACGTGTAGATGAGGGAGTCGAGAGGCGGCCCCGACGGACGAGGAGAACGCGATGTCGAAGTACCTGCTGATCATGCGGGGCACCGACGAGTCGAACGCGGCCATGATGGCCGATATCGACGAGATGATGGCCACGACCCGCCTATTCATCGAGGACGCGGTCAAGGCCGGTGTTCTCCTGGCGGCGGAAGGGCTGGACGATCCGGGCCAGGGCGTCGTGGTCGACTTCAGCGGCGAGACCCCGGTGGTCACGGACGGACCGTACGGCGAGACCAAGGAACTGTTCGGAGGCTTCTTCATGCTCGACGTCGCCTCGAAACAGGAGGCGATCGAATGGGCCAAGCGGGTCCCGGTGGCTCGCGGGTCCAAGATCGAGGTTCGGCGGGTACCCGGGGACGACGAGGTCCCGCAGACCAACGATTGACCACCCAGATCTGGACCGGCGGCCGGATCCTATGGGCATGACCGGCACCGAGGCCGCCCTACGGGTTGGTCGGCACGGACTGTCGTCGAGTCGGCCCGGTTCACCGGCGACTTCGAGCCGACCGAAGCCTCGACCGGGAGACGGTGACGTCATGGCCGCTCGCCCCTCCGGCGAACCCGGCCGACCAACTGGACCGTGGAGGATCGACCCGCTCCGCCATCCGACCACCTTCCAGAATCGATGCGCCCCGCCGTCGGCCGACTCGACGGTCAACTCAGCCATCAACGAAGAACCGATCCCGGCAAGACCGATGACGGCGTGTCGGCACCGACGTTCGTCGGCTACCGCCCCGTGCTCTTCCCCGGGGCCGGGCGGGCCGACCCCACGCGTGATCGGTGGCCTGCCCAGCGAGGAGATCGCCCGCGCGTTCCCCGCACCGGCCCGCGTCACCCGGGACGAGAACGGCCGTTGCGCCGTCCAAGCTGCCGCCGGCCACCGAGAGCGGGTGGACGGCACGCCCAAGCCACCTACACGATCTTCTCCAAGGGGCCAACGACCGCGTCGAGGACCAGCCGCCGCGCCCCGGCATCGCATACGAGGCGATCCGGCCGGCCTTCGCACCCGGCCACGCCGCGGCCGGACGAGCTTGGAGGTGCCCGGCCTGATCGAGAGGTCCTCCAAGACCGCAGACCGAACACCCGAGTACGCGACAGCGGTCACCCTCGAATCCCGGAAAGGCGAGAGGCGCTTCTCGAAGCGTTCGCGGCTCTCACCGTACGAACAGCACGGAAGCCCATCAAGGGCGTGATCCACACCAGCGAGCGGAGCCGAGAAGCCGCACCGGACGTGCCAACGCCTCGCCGTACTGACCTGCCCGGCTCCTGGAAACCACCTGACGGTACAGAACGGTGTGGCCTCCCGCCAGCGAAGAAGGGGACACCGTGGATCAGCAAGGAGCGACTCGATCAGGCCTTCCCCATCGAGTGGATCCGCCGTCTCCGAGATGATCTCGGAAGTCTGACCTCGCATCCTCAGCCCTGAAAAAACCCCAGCCTCAACACGTGATACCCACGGATGGTTCTCTGTGTGAGACCGCGTTGCCGTGTCCCGCTGCCGCACGGACAGGAAAGAGGCTTTCCGGGAGGGTGCAGAGGGCTCCGACCTGCTGCGCGGCCGAGAAAACGCCTTCTGATCCGTAGCCGGTCCGAGAACGTCCGCCCGCGTCTACCAGTGTCAGAAACGCCTGCTCATTGATGCCTTCGCCGCAATCACGTTCTACGAACGTCCATCAGTTTCCAGGCCCGTCGTTGGCAACCGCGCCGGCGGGAGCGGCCGTCATCGTGGCGCGCATGCTCCAACTGAGGGCGCGGGCGGCGGAACTCGGCAGGCAAACGCGAGACATCGGACTGCGCGCGCACGATAAGCACCGCCAACGATGCGAAATGCCCCTTCATCTACTGAGGAAGGCAAGGTCAGCCCGTGGGAGAGATTGGGTTAACCGAAAACACGAGAGTGGACGCAAGAACCACCCCGACCGCCTTCATCGAGGGCCGTCACCGCTTGGTGGTCACCGCCCTGCAAAGATTGTTACATCATATCCCTTGTCTCATCTGCATCACCCTCTACTCTTTTCCCTGCTGTATCCCCCTAAGCAAGGACGTTGATGAAACTCTTCTTCGCAGGCATCGTGGCGACAGCCGCGGCCGTGGGCGCGGTGGCCATACCCGCTCAGGCGGCATCCGCCACAACCGTGCAGGCCGCTCCGGTGGACCCGGTGAAAGCCCTGAAGGCCCAACTGGTCCCGGGCAAGGGCGTAAAGATCACCGAATCAGGTGGCATCACCCTCGATTTCACCGTCGACGACCAGGCCATGCAGGTACAGGTGAACACCAGCTCGACCGGCACCGTGGCTTTCGGCAAAGGCAACATAGCGGCTGCCGACCTCCGTGTCCGCACGTCCTCACGCCTGAAAGGGTCCAAACCTCCCTACCGCGTCATCACCGAAGGCAGAAACGCCTACGTGACCAACGCCGACATCGCCAAGGCACTGCCCTCCGGTCGTTCCTGGATCCAGTCGAAGACCAGTGAGCGCGAAAACACCATCCTTAATTTGGGCGTCACCCCAGCGGAATTGAAGTTCATGCTGGACAACGCATCAGAAGTGGCGACCGGCGAATATCAGGGCACCGCCAAACTCACCGACTTCCGGCACGACAAGTCCGCCGGGGAAGGCGACGTCGAGTTCCACCTGTACTTCGACGAACACAACCTGCTCACCCGCACGGTCGTCGACACGACGGCCTACCCGGACAGCGGCAGCTCGGCCTATGACCAGATGGCCTTCCACACCGACACCAGGTATTCGGGCTGGGGCACCAAGGTGAAGATCTCCGCACCGGCAGCCGGCAAGGTCATCAGCGAAAAGAAACTCAACGCGAAGACCCGCAAGGCCGTCACAAAGGCCGGCTACCCGGAGGACGGCCCCTTCTGACCTACGCCAAGAAGGGGCCGACGTCGCCAGGCGAACCCGTGTACGTCCTTCCCATCTGAGCGGCGCCCCCTTCGGAGAGGCACTGAGCCTTCTCATCCATGGCCGAGCCAGTCCCTGCGGATCCGGCGAAGGTCAGCGAGACGGCTCGGAGAACCGAGGACCACGCCTCACTGCCTGCCTCTCCGCATGGCTCAACGCGGGCATTCCGTCGAAGCAGGTCCGAGCGTGTGGAGGTCCTTCACAGAACCCACGAGAAAGGCCCTCACGGGGCCTCGCCAAGCGGGCGGACCAACGAGACCCGGATCCCGAGTGCGGGGCGGTACTGGAGACGATCAGCCGACATCACCCAACAACCGCCAAACACCGAAACATGATCTCCAAGCGAAAAGCCCTGATCATCACTGCTGATCAGGGCTTCCGTTGTACACGGCCAAGAGGACTCAATGCCCAGACCTTCTGATCTGTAGAGGAAGGTTCAGCACGCCGCCAACATGGATGTTGTACACAACACGCCCCACTACCAAAGGTGGGAAGGCATTGGGAAAAGCTGCGACTTGCCCCTTCTCACTCTTGAGGGGACTACCCCATCATGCTTTCCAAGTCTGCGGACCGTCGTTCACCGCAGGTCGTCGAGGTCTCCAGCTATGGCGTCGGCTCTCATGTTGCCCTCGGCCAACACCTCCGTACGGGGTGAACTGAGACTGCACGAGCCGAGGTCGTGCTGCTCATTCCACAGCCAGGTTAGACGTCGCCGTCCGGGCGTAGGACGTGCAGGACCGCAGAAGTATCCAGGTAGAACGGGTGTATCTCGGCGATGCGACCATTCTTGATCGTCATCAGCTGCATCACCGAGGTCTCCAAGGCCCGGCCGGTGGCGCGGGCGCGCAGGATGCCGCGGTTCCAGACCACGACGCTGCCGCCGTCGACCACATACTTCTGCTCCAGGAACTCCAGGGACTGCCATGCCTCGCTCATGGCGGCCATGAACTGCTCGATGCCGCTCGGTCCACGCCAGGTGCCCCCGTAGGGCAGGGAGTCCGCCTGATACATCACGACCTCTGGGTCCAGGCACTCAGCAAGCTCGCCGAAATCGGCCTTGCCGAGGCCCCCTGCGGCGATATAGGCAACTTCCGCCCGGTAGAACCTCTCCAGCACTGCCAATGAGCTCCTGCCCTCGTCGCCCTCCGAAGCCGGGCAGTCATTCGTCGTTGCTTCTGCCATCATGCGCTCATCATGTTCACCCCGGACCGGATGCACCCGGCGGAAATCGGACAATTGAGGACTGGACATGGCGAAGGGGCCGACTTGGATGGAGTCCGCCCCTTCGCGTTCACTGCCTCAACCAGGCGCGGAGGATTAGATCAGACGACTCGTGTACCCGGCATCCACCAAGCGCTCGAAGGCCGCCCGGGCCTCATCCGGGTACGGCTGTTCGACGGCGAAGCCCTTCTTGGCGTACTCCGTGATCCGCTGGGTGTCACCGACCAGCATGTTGATCACGCGATCCACATCCCCGATGTTCTCGACGTAGTCGTCAAGCGAAAGTGGGAGCGACGCGCAGGTGACTTCGATCTCCGGCCAGATCTTTTTGCACGTGGCGTACGCGCGCCGTTGCTGGTAGGGGCGTGAGATGAGCACCGCCGACGTGATGGTGATCCCATGCTGGGCCAGAAGATCGCGGGTGTAGGTGAAGTTCTCTCCCGTGTTCGTCGCTCGCGGCTCGACCAGCACCACCCCATCGGGCACACCCCGCTCGACGGCATGCTCTTTGTAGTGAACGGCCTCGCCGCGCGGAAACCTGCTGACCGTGGTGGGGGCATTGGCCCCCGTGAACACGATCAGCGGGAACAACCCTCGCAAGTAGAGATCGGCGGCATGGGTGGCAACCCCGAGGTCATGACTTCCCAGGCCGATGCCGACGCCCGCTGGCCGTACGGTGTGGTGCATGTCGTGGTAGTCCCACAACGTCTCGACGTCAGCACGGAGCACGTCAGGGACAGAGGCACTGGTAGCCATGGCTTCTACCTGTCCTCAGTCGGGAATCTTGAACGTGTAGAACATGCGAAGCGCGACGAGGCGTACACGCCTCGGGCGAACCCGACCAGGCGGCCTTCACGGGTGAACATGCGCCGCTGGAGGATCAACCGGCTCGCCGGCTGGCAGCGCCAGCATCTCGGAATCATCCGGTGTCGGCATGCGCGCGTGAATCGTCTCGGTCATACTGTCCGGTTCCAGCCTTTGAAGGGTAAGGACCGCGAAACCTCCTCTGCGGCCCGCAGGGCCAGGCGTCGGATCCACGAGCGGCGTTCCCTGGACATCCTCCGGGCGGTAGTAGCTCGTCAAGGCATGTGTGGGAGTTCCCTTCTTTGACGAACCGTGCGCGCTCGTAGACCTGCCTGAAGCCCCGCGCCGAGGGCGAGGATCCTGCCCGCCCGAGCTGGTCGCCATCCTGCGCAGGCACCTCGCGGAGAACGGCACCGGCCCCGTGTCAGCGACGGGTGAAAACTGACCCTGTGGCGACGGCCGAAAACTGACCCCCCTTCAGTCACTCTGGAGGGTGATCAAGGTGGAGGACTGGGCGGAGATCCGCCGGTTGCACCGAGCCGAAGCGATGCCGATCAAGGCGATCGCCCGGCGCATGGGCATCTCGAAGAACACCGTGAAAAGCGCGCTGGCGGCCGACACACCGCCGAAGTACCGACGGGCCGGCAAAGGCTCGATCGTGGACGCGGTCGAGCCGCGAATCCGGCAGTTACTGGCCGAGTTCCCGGACATGCCCGCGACGGTGATCGCTGAACGGATCGGCTGGCAGCGGTCGCTGACCGTGCTCAAGGAGCGGGTGCGGCTGCTTCGGCCGCACTACAAACCGGTCGACCCGTCGTCCCGGACGACCTACCAGGCCGGGGAACTGGCCCAATGCGATCTGTGGTTCCCGCCGGTGAAGATCCCCCTCGGCGCCGGGCACCGGGCCAGCCCACCGGTACTGGTCATGGTGTCGGGCTATTCACGCTGGCTGATGGCCCGGATGCTGCCCTCTCGCACGGCCGGGGACCTGTTCGCCGGGCACTGGGCGTTGCTATCGCACCTGGGGGCGGCACCCAAGACGCTGATCTGGGACAACGAGTCGGCGATCGGCCAGTGGAAGCACGGCAGACCCCGGCTGACCGCCGACGCCACCGCGTTTCGCGGCGCTCTGGGCATCCGGATTGCCCAGTGCAGGCCCGGTGACCCCGAAGCCAAGGGGCTGGTGGAAAGAGCCAACGGCTATCTGGAGACCTCCTTTCTGCCCGGCCGCAGCTTCGCCTCCCCGCAGGACTTCAACGCTCAGCTCGCCGATTGGCTGGCCAAGGCCAACAGCCGTCATCATCGACGCTTGGAGTGTCGGCCCGCGGACCGGCTGGGCGCGGATCTGGCGGCGATGGTGGCGTTGCCGCCCGTCGCCCCTGCGATTGGACGGCGCGCCTCGGTCCGGCTGCCGCGCGATCACTACGTGCGGATCGCCTCGTGTGACTACTCGGTGCACCCTTCGGTGATCGGCCGGATGGTCGAGGTTGTCGCCGATCTGGGGCAGGTCAGGGTGACCTGTGCCGGGCAGGTGGTTGCCCGGCATGAGCGATGCTGGGCACCACATCAGACCATCACCGACCCCGCCCATGAACACGCCGCCGCTTTGCTGCGCGGCACGCGCCTGCCAATGGCGGCCGCCGCGACCGCCAGCTTGGCTGATACCGACGTCGAGCAGCGCCGGCTCAGCGATTACGACGTCGTGCTGGGCATCGAGGGGGTGGCGTAATGGGTGAGGTGATGCCCGCGACGGGCAGGCCATCCACCGCTGCCTCCCGCAACATCGGTGCTGAGCTGGCTTATCTCACCCGGGTGCTCAAAGCGCCGTCACTGGCCGCCGCCGTCGACCGGCTGGCCGAGCGGGCCCGGGTCGAATCCTGGAGTCATGAGGAGTTCCTGGCCGCCTGCCTGCAACGAGAGGTATCGGCCCGTGAATCCCATGGCGGCGAGGCCCGGATCCGGTTCGCCCGGTTCCCGGCCCGCAAAGCGCTGGAGGACTTCGATTATGACCATCAGCGCTCTCTCAAGCGTGAGGTCATCGCTCATCTGGGGACGTTGGACTTCGTCGCCGCCCGGGAGAACGTGGTCTTCCTCGGCCCGCCCGGCACCGGCAAAACCCACCTGTCCATCGGTTTGGGTATTCGTGCCTGCCAGGCCGGGCACCGGGTCGCGTTCGCCACCGCCGCCCAGTGGGTCGACCGCCTGGCCGAGGCTCATGCCGCCGGGAAACTCCAAGACGAGCTGACCAAGCTGTCGCGCATCCCGGTCCTGGTCGTCGACGAGGTCGGCTACATCCCGTTCGAGCCCGAGGCCGCCAATCTGTTCTTCCAGCTGGTCTCCAGCCGCTATGAACGAGCGAGCGTAATCGTCACGAGTAACAAGCCGTTCGGCCGGTGGGGAGAGGTCTTCGGCGACGATGTGGTGGCCGCAGCGATGATCGATCGCCTGGTTCATCACGCCGAGGTCATCAGTCTCAAGGGAGACAGTTATCGCCTCAAGAACCGTGATCTGGGCCGTGTCCCCGCGACCGGCCACAGCAACGAGCAGTAATGATCAAGCACATCAAGGGGGTCAGAATTCAGGCGACGCCAGGGGGTCAAGGTTCAGCCGCCGTTGACACCCCGATGGACGCGTGTTCTACGGAGCACACGGCGGTGTGCTGGCCAAGAGCACAGTCCTACGGATCTGGCGACAGGCGCGGAAGAAAGCCCTGAGCCCTGAGGAGTACGCCTCACCGCTGGCCAGGCGTCCCTACGACCTGCGGCATGCCTGCCTGCCCACGTGGCTCAACGCCGGTGTCGCGCCGAAGCAGGTCGCCGAGTGGGCGGGCAACAACACCGAGGTTCTCCACCGGACCTATGAGAAGTGCCTCACCGATCACGGCAAGATCGCCATGCGTCGAATCTCCGAAGTCTTGCGCTCTTCCCCGCGGGAAAGCATTGGGAAGAACCAGCCGACGCAGCCGGTCAGGGGCGGACGCAGCCGGACACCGTTGCCTGACTCGGGGCATGAAAAAGCCCAGCTCACCGGGTGGTGAGCTGGGCTTTTTTCTTGCGCGGCCGAGAGGACTCGAACCCCTAACCTTCTGATCCGTAGGCAGGGGCAGACGCCTCGCCAGCGCCCTCCCGCCCTGGTCAGGCGGTAGATGCGGGTCAGTGGCGCGTGATCGTGTCAAACGGTGTTGCTGTATGGAGCTGCTGTACTGAGCGAGAAATGTGGGCGTGACGAGTTCGCCTCTCACCTGTCAGGCCTTTTCCGCAGATGACAGCCTGGATGTATGAGGTATTCAGACAGAAGCGGGGGCTGTCTGCGCGGGTCCGGGCCTGGCGAGAGGGGCTGCGGCTGCGGGCGGCGGACATGTTCGCCGGAGGCATCAGCCCGCCCCGAGTGGCGCAACTACTGGGAGTGACGCGCAAGTCGGCCTATGAGTGGCATCGAGCCTGGCAGGCCGGAGGCAAGGCCGCCCTGGCCTCCGAAGGTGCCGCGGGGGGCGGCGGCAAGTTGTCCGAGGAGCAACTGATCCAGTTGGAGGAGGGCGCCGCCGCTCACGGATGGAACAACCAGCGCTGAATGGCACCGCGCGTGGCCGTACTGATCGCCGAGACGTTCCACATCTCCTACACCTCGCGCGGGGTGTCCTATCTGCTGCGGCGGCTGGGCTGGTCGTTCCAGGTGCCGGCCCACCGTGCCGTCCGGCGCGACGAGACGCGGGTCACCGAATGGGGCAGGCGAGCGTGGCCGGCGATAAAAGCACCCGGGCGACCTGGGGATCGTAGCTGGTGTTCGCCGACGAGTCCGGCCAGAGTCTGAGACCGCCCAAAGGCAAAACCTGGGCACCCCGGGGGGGCGACCCCCGGTGTTGCCGGTGTCCTACGGTGATCGCGGCCGGGTCTCGATCGCCGCCCTGATCTGCATCAAGCCCGGCGGGCGTGTCCGGTTGATCTACCGCACGATCACGTATCACCAGCGCAAGGGCGAACGGAAGGGCTTCACCGCGGCGGACTTCGCGGCGCTGTTGCAGGCGGCTCATGCTCAGCTCGGCGGCCCGATCTCTCTGGTGTGGGACAGGCATGCCCAAGCACGTCAGCGCCCGGATGCGGCAGTGGATCGCAGCGCACGCCGACTGGCTGCTGGTCTACCAGTTGCCCGCTTACACTCCCGATCTCAACCCGGTCGAGGCGATCTGGTCCAGCCTGCGCGCCGCACTGCTCAACTTCGCCGTCCACGGGATCGACGAGCTCACCGTCCTGATCAAGCACCGGCTCAAACGCATCTGAGCTTGAAAGGCCGGTGTTACGACGGGGTCGGCCGGTGATGGCTTACGGCGATCGGTTATCCCAGAGGTATGAGGTATGCCGAGGGCGGCGGGCTGACCGCCGCGGAACGCGCCCGGCGGGAGCGGTTGCGCTTCGAGGCCACGGAGCTGTTCGCACAAGGAGTACCGGCCCCGGAAGTGGCGCGACGGTTTCGGGTAAGCCGGATGTCGGCCAATCGCTGGTACCGCACCCGGCAGGACGGCGGGCCGGAGGCACTGGCCTCCAAGGGACCGGGCGGGGAGAAATGCCGGTTGGATGCGCGGCGCCTGCAGCGGCTGCGGGCCGAGCTGGAGCGCGGTCCGGCCGCGCATGGATATCTGGAGGACCAGCGCTGGACGCTGGCCCGAATCGCCGACCTGATCGCGGCGTTGTTTCACGTCCGCTACACCTTGCGTGAGATGTCGTATCTGCTACACCGCCTGGGCTGGAGTCCGCAGATCCCCGTGCAGCGGGCCGTTGAGCGCAGCGAGGGGGTGATCACCTCGTGGGTCGCCGAGGAGTGGCCGGCGATAAAAGGGCGGCGCTCGACCTGGGCACCTGGCTGTACTGGGAAGACGAGTGCGGGCAGAACCTGAGACCGCCCCAGGCACGGACCTGGGCGCCGTGCGGCCGCACTCCGGTGGTCACGGTGACCGGCAAGGGGTACGGCCGGGTGGCGGTGGTCGGGCTGGTGTGCGCCAAGCCGGGGCAGCGTACCCGGCTGATGTACCGGGTCCTGGTCCGGCGCGGGCAGCCGGGTGAGGTCAAGGGCTTCGGGCCTGCGCAGTTCGCGAGGTTGCTGGATGCCGCGCACGCTCAACTCGGCGGGCGGCTGGTGCTGGTGTGGGACAACGACCGCCGTCACCTGTCACGGGCGATGCGCGCCGCGATCGAGGCGCGGGCCTGGCTGACGGTCTTCCGACTGCCCGCCTACGCCCCGGAGTTGAACCCGGCCGAAGGGGTGTGGTCGGTCCTCAAGCGCGGCCTGGCCAACCTCGCTGCCCATGACGTCGATCAGCTCACCATGCTGGTCAAGACGAAACTCAAACGGATGCAGTACCGTCCTGCGCTGCTCGATGGCTTCATCGCCCAGACTGGCCTGATCCTCGAACCGCTGTAACTTCAGCCTTTCAAGCTCAGATGCAGCACCAGCCTGAGCTGCTGACCGGGTTCATCAGCAAGACCGGACTCACGCTCCTCGAACTGCTGTAACCCTCAGCTCTCTCGCTCAGTACGGCAATGCATAATCTGTCGGAACCGAGCACTCGTGGACATTGTCACCACGATGCCTTACCATCTCCTCATTTGTACGTCCGCCGGGAGAGGCCCGGATGACGGAACTCGATCTCGCGGGCAAATACGACCACCCCAATACCCTTCAGGACAAACAAGATTGCCGTGAATAGCTTGTGTCAGTGGATTGACAAAACACGCTTCAGCGCAATCAGGAGTTGCGGAAGACAGGCACGTTTATTAACCAAAACTCAGCCTGCAGACTTCGATCAAAGTTTAGCATTGGCGAGGCCGCCTAGAATTTTAAGGTTGACACTTATACAGTCTCCGGACACACCGAAGATCTACGTCGAGTCTAGGGGATTCACTGCCCCATGGACTTCGCGATCCCTCAGCTCTACAAATAAGTCATTAATGGACTAGCTAGCACAAGAGATCAATCAGTGGAATCATCAAGCCGGCTAAAGATATGTCTAATCTGAGCAACCGTCTCCCGCTTCAAAGAAGAGGCAGGAGGCTTCTCTGGCCAATTAGTATAATCACCACTGTTGATTTCTAACTCATCTACGCGATCGAAATATGCATCGAAACTAAGTGAGTGACCATACCATTCTGCACGCTCTTGCAAGTCAATCAGCGCCTCCCTTAACATATCGGCAGATGTGGTTGATTCTATTAACTGCTCCAGCTCAAGGGTAATGACCAGAGCCGCCTTATTTCGAGCAACATCATGTATCTCGGCATCATGAAGATCGCTTGGAAGTGATTCATATGCATCAAGATCCCTTAATGTTGCAATGTTAGTCACCGCACTCCTAACAAGGCTCTTAATTTGCAGGTTTGCTTCAAGCTCATCTTCTCGAGGTACATCGAGAAGCCGGACCGCTAGGGACAGACCATCAATGACCGGCATAAATCTTTGAGCGGAGTTAATATTTGAGATTTGATTCCATAGCCATCTAGTGCTGTCTATAGATCCGTATATCGCTGCGAGCGCAGCCACCTCGCTCAGCAGCCTAGCTGAGGAGGCTTCGGTTATTGCGGCGGAGAGCTCACGCTGAATTACCTTACCAATCAAGCGGGCAATTTCATCTCGGCGGCTAGTTAGAGCGTAGGCGAGTTCAGCCCGTTGGAAACGATGCGAGTTGGGGACTCCCCTGAGCAAGCCCGCAGCCTGAGTTAAGGCGGTAATTTGCTCAAACCTCTGGATGTGATCGATTCGCTCTCCCGCCAAGTCGATGTCATCTAGAAGGTTAAGCAGGAAGTCGCGGCAGCCAGGGTTTGCGAAAGCCAATGACTTTTCCAAGCTCGAGATAGCCAATCTGACCCAAGCGGGTTCGAGTGCTTGCCATATTTCTTTCCACTCTAGAGAAGTAACATCCTGTCCACAGATTTTTTTGAGCTCCTCAAGTCGGATCGGGCGAGCAGGAAAGGTCGCTAGAGTCAATAGCAGTTCCTTCGCCGGAGCTTTCAATGCTTGAAAGCTAACTTTGAGCAACTCGTGGGGGTCGTCCAATATCTGGCTAAGTTGAGCCAATAGCGTATCGGCTGACGTGCTTATTGTTGCCCTCTGGGCAACTGTTGCCACTACTCTTGGATTATAAGATGGATGCTGCACAAGGCTAATGATCCTGTTGTCAATCGCTAGCTGTCGACGGTCTACATTTGAGAGACTAGAAAAATACAAGTGGTTGAATAGAATCTCAGCCCGAGTCTTAACGTCGTATGTGGACAGGGCGATCAAATAAGGAATGGGGGCGCTAGTTACCCTGGACAGTGATTCACTATTTGCTAGTGACGCCTGCCTAAGAACCTGCTCCCTAGTAGTCATAATGAGACGCTTATGCTTTTTAAGCTTCCGGACCCTCGCGATGAATGACTCGAGATGAGGTCCTTCTTCCGTCGCCGTAATCTTAAGCTCGGCTTGCCCGAGGAAGTCGTCATAGTAGAAGAGGCGTGGCGTGTCGTCCTTCCGCAGAAGGTCCCACGCCTCGATCGAATTCGACACATGAACGACTTCCCATCCCTCACGACTTGCTGCTAAAGCCACCATCTCTGCGAGGAACGTCTTGCCTGCACCCGGCGCGCCGGCTACAACGCAAACTCCCTCCTCTCGGAGGACGTGAAAAACCTCTGCGTAGGCTGGCGGCTCGACCCAGAATCTTGCCCGATCAAGGGTCTCTTCCAGAAGTGCCTCGGTACGCCGCCAGCGCCCACTGTTGATAAGATCCTCCACCACGGTGCTGGAGGAAAGCCAAAGCTTGATATGCCGACGTTCGACCTCCGGATGGTTCATGAGGGCATCGTTGAGGGCACGGGCGCCCAATACATCGTCGTGAGCCAGCGCAATGCCCAAGCTCCGCAGCTCTTTAACGATCTTGGTGTGGTTCAAGGCCGTTAGAGGAAGCGAGGTGGCAATCATGTATCGGTCGGCGCCTCTCGCTCCGGGCTTGACAGCTTCCTTAAGAGCCGACTTTCGGAAGTCCGACCAGGTGGACCCTGCATAGTGCTTGCACTGCACCACGGTGATCTTGTCCTGAGTATCAACTTGCCGCAGGTCGACCCCTTGGTCGCGCCCTGCTGGGTAAGAGTGGAGCTTGAGCCCGAACTCAGTGTTGATAAGGTCGCAAACGAAGTACTCGAAATCCGTTGGAGACAGTGTTTTGAAGTCGTAATCAGCCATATCTGCCCTAGTTTGTCCACATTCCGTGGCATAGCCTTTAGCCGTCTCAGAGGTCATCATCGGTGAGTAGCTACTGGCAAAATCATGGATAATGATACTTCTGTTGGCCGAGAGGGGCTGCAATGTTTCACATCACCCACATGACCTACACTCGCGTGGCCCCGGGCGTCTCGCCCCGTTCCCCCCAGTTGCAGCTGGTCGAGAGCGAGGTCGAAAAGTTCCTACGAGAACACATCGCAGCCATGCGCAGGATGACCTCCAAGTCCGACTCGCCTCCACCTGCTGTCTTCGAAGACTCTGAAGCGCAGGACCTCTTCCGGAAGCTTCACACGGGGAGCGATGATGAGTTCCTCACGTCAGTTGACATGCTCACTAAGCGGTTGATTGAGCGGATGAACGGTCGGACCGCCCCTGGGCTGCTGATCAGCCTTCGCGCGCAGGAGGAGAACGAGCGGATCGCTGGTGTTCTCAAACTTCAGGTCGTCGCACCTAACGGAGCTACACTGGAGGAACTAGAGTCCGGAGATGTAAAACTTTCTGCCATCACCAACGTCCTTGAGAAGCCCGGCGATCTCCAAAAGGGGGCCTTGGTAGCCACAAACCTTGCCCATGGGCGTGTACTCTGCGGAGACCGGCTCACGCGCCAAGCCAGCTACTTTCCACAAGCCTTCGGGATCAAGATTTTTAGTCGGCCCAGTGCAGGGACAACTGCGCTCTTTGCAGCTTTAGAGGAGTGCGGCGAAGATCTCCCGGGGAAGGTTGCCCCAGTCCTCAACCGAGTAGAACGCGGAAGCCCATCGGAGGTGCTTCAGGAACTGGGCATGCTGGTCCAGGATCTTAGCGAAGCGCGGCAACACGAAGTTCTCTCTCTGATGGAGCGGGAAGCACGACCAGTCATCCTCATCGATACCGCACGAGACATTGCGATAAAAATCTTGGCTGGTGACATCACGATTTCTGGCCCCACAAGTGTCATAGAGCAAATCCCGATCGAGCAGTTACCTGACGGCGGGTGGCAAGTCGTGATCCGTACCTCAGAGCAGCCTATCCGGAAACGTCAGTAGGCCCTTCACCCGCTGTAGAAGCGTAGAGGTTACTCCGCTCGTTAGGTATCTTGAACTGCGCAAATAGGCTGCTTACCACCTGTGCCACAAAAGATCATCCCCCGATGATCCCTGAATCCGATCGTGAGAGTAACTCGTCATCCGGTGGCAAGCCGACCCGGAGCACAGGGCCGTCAGGCCCGCGCACCGGAAGCGGCGCGGCAGCCATAGAACCGCACATGCTCGTATCACGATGTTCCGAGGCTTAGGGCTTGCAGATAATTAACCCGTAACTTTCGGAGATGCCGCTCGTTGGTGTGGTATGGGCGTAGCGGCTGAGACTGAGGCGTTGCTGGCGGCGAAGTTCGAGGTGATCCTCCCGCACCTGGATGAGCGGCAGCGTCGGTTGCTGATGGGCGCCGAGGCGCGTGCGCTGGGACATGGTGGCATCGCGGCGGTGGCCAGGGCCGCCGGGGTTCGAGCGGCGACAGTGTCGCTGGGCGTCGATGAACTGGAAGCGGGCACGGAACCGCTGAGCCGGGTTCGCCGGCCTGGTGGAGGCCGTAAACGCCTGATCGAGGTCGACTCAGGATTGCGTGCGGCGTTGCTGGCGCTGGTAGAGCCTGACACGCGAGGCGATCCGATGTCTCCGCTGCGCTGGACGACGCTGTCGACCCGCCGTCTGGCCAGGGAACTGACCGATCAGGGGCACCGGATCGGCGCGGACACGGTCGCGGACCTGCTGCGCCAGGAGGGCTTCAGCCTCCAAGGCAACGTCAAGACCTTGGAGGGCAAGCAGAACCCCCACCGGGACGCCCAGTTCCGCTACCTCAACGAGCAGGTCAAAGCCCACCAGGCAGCCGGGCAGCCGGTCATCAGCGTGGACACCAAGAAGAAGGAACTGATCGGCGAGTTCAAGACCGCAGGCCGTCAATGGCGCCCTGCAGGCCGGCCGGTGCAGGTCGCCGTGCACGACTTCCCCAACCGTGACCTGGGCAAAGCCATCCCCTATGGCGTCTACGACCTGGCCGCCGACAGCGGCTGGGGCAACGTCGGCACCGACCATGACACCGCTGCCTTCGCGGTGGAATCCATCCGCCGCTGGTGGAACGGCGCCGGGCAAGGAACCTACCCTGACGCCAGGCGGCTGCTGATCACCGCTGATGCGGGGGGCTCCAACGGATACCGCACCCGCGCCTGGAAGGCCGAACTCGCCATGCTGGCCGAGCAGACCGGCCTGGAGATCACCGTTTGTCACTTCCCGCCCGGCACCTCCAAATGGAACCGTATCGAGCACCGGTTGTTCTGCCACATCACGATGAACTGGCAGGCCAAGCCGCTGACCAGCCATGAAGTCATCGTGCCGACCATCGCTGCGACCACCACCACGACCGGCCTGAGGGTGCACGCCGAACTGGACACCGGGCAATACGCCACCGGCGTCAGCATCAGCGACGCCCACATGGCTGGCCTGCCCATCACCAGCCACGACTGGCACGGCGAGTGGAACTACACCCTGCTGCCCGCATGGCCGGCAGCCATCCCCGAGCCCGCCGGCACGGCGCCATCGAGACGACCGGGACTGGCTGGCTCACCCTGCCCTGACCGGCCTGCCGCGGCGAGAATGGGATCGGCTCATCGACCGGCTGGCTCTCCTGCGCATGACCAGCGAGAAGCCGATCTGCACCGCCAGCGCGGCGGCCCGCGGAAAGTAGCGGCCGGAACCGGCCGCCACCCCCGCCTCACCCTCCCCGAGCGCCTTCTGATCACCGTCTTGCACCAGCGCCTTGGCCTGCCCCAAGCAGTACTCGCCGACCTGTTCCAGGTCACCCTCATGACCGCCAACCGGGCCATCCGGCAGATCCAGCCCCTGCTCGACCGGGCTGGCTACACCATCACACCCACTCAGAAACGTCTTTACTCGACATCAGACCTCGCCGCCTACGCCCTCAGCACCGGCGCTTTCCCGCAAGAGATCAACTCGGCGAGTTAATTGTCTGCAAGCCCTTAAAGCGCCTAACAGAATGATCTCTGTTGTGCTTTGATCTCTCACTGGAACGGCGGCAGGAGGGGTTAGCCGGTTGGCACGGCCGAAGCCATGGGGCATCGGCGACGAACCGTGAGCGGTCATCGAGCCATTGCTACCAAATACCAGCGGTGGGCACACTGGCCAGGGCGAAAGCATCTGGATGACCGCCTGGCCCTGCAAGGCATCCTATTCGTCCTGCACACCCACATCGCCTGGGAACCCCTGTCCCAAGAACTCGGGTACAGCTCAGGAATGATCTGCCGGCGTCGATTGAACGAGTGGCACAAGGCCGGGGTCTGGCAGCGTCTGCACGAGATGCTCCTGACCAAGCTCAGGTCTCAGTAGGTGTTTGAGAGCTGATCGTTAGCTTCACCGGACCACCCATTCGAGCGGCCGTGGTCCGGGCCGCTGAGCGGGATGGTCTTGCGTGGCTCGCCGCAGCAACGTGCTGATCGCCGCCCACCGGACCATCGCCTCACTGATCGGCAGACTGCGCTCATAATCACGCACCAGCCGCCGATGCAACATCAGCCAGACCAGCGCCCGCTTCACCACCCACCGCTTGGGATGCACCTGAAAACCACGCTGGTCAGCAGGCTTGGCCACGATGTGCACGACGATGCACAGCACCCGACGCGCCCAGGCCACCAACCGCCCGGCAAACCCCTGATCGGCAAAGACCACCCGGCACGAACCGGTCAGATACAGCCCCAGCAGCAAGGTCGTGGCCCCGGCCCGATCCTGCACACCGGCCGGACGCACTATCACCGCCAGCAGCAGACCAAGGATGTCGGTCGCCACGAACCGCTTACGGCCGTTGACCCTCTTGTTCGCGTCATAGCCACGGGCGCCGACACCGACGGTGTCGGCGCCCTTGACGCTCTGGCTGTCGACGACCGCCGCCGACGGCTCCGGATCCCGACCGGCCCGTTTGCGGATGCGCCGGCGCAGCACGTCCAGGACCTTCTGGGTGACGCCCTGGTCCTCCCAGCGCACGAAGTGCCAGTACACCGTCTGCCAGGGCGGGAAGTCCACCGGTAGTTGCCGCCAGGCACAGCCGGTGCGCACCACGTACACGATGGCGTCCACGATCTCCCGGCGCGGATGTTTCTCCTTGCGGCCGTCCCAATGCGGAGCAGGCAGCAGCGGTTCGATCAGCGCCCACTGCTCATCGGTCAGATCAGAGGGATAGAAAGGGCTGTCGTGTCATGTCTGCATTCCTACCCCACCACGGGACAGCCTCACGATCAGCTCTCAAACACGCCGTCAGGAGCGATCGACCTTTCCCGGCCGTGATGGACTCCTCCTACATCAGAGCCCTAAAAGACCAGCCCGAGCCCCGTCGATCGAGGACGATCCGGCAGCAAGCACCACCTGATCGTCGACGCCACCGGCATCCTGCTCGCCGCAATCCTGACCAGCGGCAACCGCGGGCGACGCCACCCAGCTGATGCCACTGCTGCACGTGTTCCACCGGTACGCGGCAAGCGCGGCCGACCCCACAGACGGCCCGACGTCGTCCTGGCCGATCGCGGCTACGACCACAACGAGTACCGCAGGCAGGTCCGCGGCCTGGGCATCCGCCCGCTGATCGCCCACGCGGCACCGAGCACGGCTTCAACCTGCGCAAACACTGCTGGGTCGTGGAGCCGACCTTCGCCTTGCTGCACCACCTCCGCCGTCTGCGTATCCGCTGGGAGGTGCGCGACGACATCTACGAGGCATTTCCTAAGCTCGGCTGCGCCTTGATCTGCTGGCGCCGCCTCAGCTCATTGCGTTAGGAGTTCCAACTAACCCGCCTAACCCGCAAGTCCTGGGCGATGTCACGGGTGGCCTTCCGCCCTCGAACCGCTCACCCGCGCGAAGACGTGACCGCTCCTATCCCTCCTGTTCAACAGGCGTGTACCTGTTCCTCTGTCCGTACCACATGTCTCCGCCGTACGCCCACAGTGACAATCAGTCACAATTTCGCTACTCTATGAACTTATTCTGCGTAGTCGGACAAACGGCTCTCGACAAGAAGTAACGCACTGAGCGTTACCGCATCCGCAGGAAAGTGTCAGAGGAGGCGTCTACTATCGCCTGAAGGGAAGTCTGCCAAGCCCCCAGGCGTAGAGGTATGACAAGGGAGATGACCGAAACCCACCTGCCGCAGCAGTTCGGCGAAGCACAGAGCAGCCAACAGGCCCTCCCATTTGAGGTTGCATGGCCAAAGTGGGCGTTGGAGCCCGATGAGGTCTTTCAGGGTACATCGCGCCCAATCTACACAGGCACCAAGAGCTACCTACCGAAGACCTTGACGAGAGCTCTACGCCCATGTCTTCGTCAAGCGCCTTCCGATGACCAGATGAAGACGAAACCCCTTCTTTTGGAATGTCGCATCCCACTCCCTCGACAACTCCGCTTTTATCTATATTCAGTTACGCAACACGCCTCTGAACGCCAGGTAGATACATTTAAAATACAGCTCACCTCCGGCAATCCCGTAAATGGAGAAAGCGGGAAAAGGTTTACCTTTGACCGAACCGGTGGAATACGTCCGATTCTGATCGGATATCACGCCGATCTCCGCGTTTTCATCCTGTGGGATGCAGAGTTACACGATGCCCAAGGAGGATTCGCCTTCTCATCCAGCTGCCAGGCACCTCCCGATTTAATTTATAGCGCAGTGACACACGGGCTGGCGATTGCAGAAAGGCCATTAAAGCGCCTAGCACGCACAGAGGAAATGTTGGCGTCACGGCCAGAACGACTAATTGAGGCAATTGAGAAGCGAATAGCTTTGAGCAATAAGTCCCTCTTGGATGGGGTGGTCTGAAGTATGCTGATAGATATAGGACACTTGCAGACAGAGTACACATCTGAATCAGACAACATAGCGCGAGACTTTTACGACCCTTGCCTTAGGGCGTCGGTTCGGTACGACCGCATAACAGGGTTCTTCAGCTCGACGGTATATCATCTAATTTGGTCAGGTCTGAGCGAATTTGTAACCAATAATGCTGGCCGGATACGCCTCATCTGTTCACCGCAGCTATCGAACAGAGACGCCGATGGCTTGATTTATGGCTACGAAGCACGCGACATAGATGACCTAGCAGCACGACTGCATCGTGAGCTACGCGAGATGCTCGCGGACCCGCTTCAAGGAGACAGTACGCGACTGCTTGCAGCATTGATCGCTTCTCAACATCTAGACATTCGGCTAGCCCGCGTCACAAATCGCGCTACATCGCAAGCGAAACGCATGTTTCATGATAAGGTTGGCCTCTTTTCTGATCGTGAAATGAACATTGTAGGCTTCCGCGGCTCTTTGAACGAAAGCTTCCTAGGGCTCTCGCCTGCAGGAAATATCGAGTCAATCGATGTTTGGCCCTCATGGGAAGATAAACGTGACAGTGAACGCGCCCAGAATGCTGCCTCGCGCTTCGAACGCCTATGGCGAGGGGAAGCGCATGGCGTCACCATAATAAGCCTACCCGATCATTTTCGGGAAGAACTTGAGCGCGTCGCAGAAGATTTTGATCTAAACGAGGCTCTAACACAGCTACGAGATAATCAGCCTCGCCCCAGCGACACGACCGAAGAGCCATCAATTGGAGGGCTATCGCTTCTACCGCACCAAAAGGAAGCCGTGACGGCATGGCGCAATAATGACTGCAGAGGAATCTTTGCGCATGCGACCGGCGCTGGCAAGACAGTGAGTGCCCTCTATTGCGCTGATGTCATTTTGCGAAGAGGATATGTCCCATTAATACTTGTACCATCAACGCTCCTTCTCGATCAGTGGGCTGGCAACCTTCGAGACATCATCGGGGCACGGGTGATCCTCTGTGGCGGAGGAAATGACCGCTGGAACAGGAACGGCCTTGTACGCGCGGCGCTCGAGCAAGCTGCAGGAGAGAAGCCGCATGCAGTGGTAGCAATTATGAATAGTGCGGCATCGACTGATTTTATAGCGCAAGTTCGTCCACTTTCGAAGAAGGTTGCTCTTATAGCCGATGAAGTCCATCGCCTCGGTAGTCCAATATTCCGTGGGATCATCGACAAGATTGATGCTCCCGTACGGCTTGGACTAAGCGCTACGCCGGAGCGCGCGAATGACCCTAGCGGTACTGCTGCGATTCTAGATTATTTTGGTGGAATCGTACACACCTATACCCTTAAACAAGCATTGGATGATGGAGTTCTTGCTCCATATAGGTATATCCCGCACTGGGTTGAGCTGACCAACTCCGAGCAGATGGAGTGGGACCTAAGAACGTCGCGTATCCGCCGGCTATACGCACAGTCGCGCCGGACAGGCTCTGGGCCAGAAATTGCCGAGCGTCTTCTGATGCAACTAATCGAGCGAGCTCGGATAGCCAAAAATGCAAGCAGGAAGATTGATCAAGCTGTAGACGTTGTCGTCGAAAATTACAGACCAAACGCTAACGCGAAATGGCTCATTTACTGCGACAACCAAGGGCAACTTCAGGAAGTTATCGCAGGGCTCCGACAGCGAGGCATTGTCGCATGGGAATACCATCGTCAGATGGCTGGTGACGCCCACACCACCCTTAAACTCTTTGAAGAGACCGGTGGGATAGTTGTGGCAATCAGGTGCCTGGATGAGGGAGTAGATATTCCCTCTGCAACGCATGCGCTGATCCTTGCGTCATCCCGAAATCCAAGAGAATTCATCCAGCGAAGGGGACGGGTGCTTCGCCGTGCGCCAGGCAAGGTGACAGCTACTTTGATAGACATCCTCGCGTTTCCTTCCCACATAGAACAGAATGATCCCAACCTGTCGCTGGTTGTGGGTGAGCTAGCGAGAGCGGTCCAGTTCGCTGAGTGGTCGCTGGGTAAGTCGGGCATGTCGATTCTGCAACGACGGTGGATTGAGATGGGCCTACCCCTTGATCAGTTGGACGAGCTCAGGCAGTCTGGGCTTGAAGAGGAGGCGTCACATCTGCTTGGGGACGGGGGACAAGGTGAACAATGATCAGCCGATCGAAGGATTTGAACTTTATGCCACGGTCGAAGAAATCCGGCAACGCGACTTCCCTGATCTGGATGCGGACCTTGTTGCAGAAGTGCTGACTATGCAGAGACTTCATTCTGAAGATCAAGCAGAAGCGAGAAGTAAAACAGAGCAAGCAATCAGCCGCTGGGTCGCCCAGCACCTTGGCAAAGAGGAGGTCTAGTCTGTGCTGGTTTTTCATCGTCTCACAATAGAAAACTTCGGCCCCTATTTCGGAACGCAAAGCCTGGATTTCGAGAAGTCTCGGGGGGTTTATATTGTCTATGGGCAGAACGGGCAAGGAAAAACGAAACTACACAACGCGTTTCGCTGGGCACTGTATGGCCGAATCTTCGGTCGACGCGGGGAGGCGGCTGCGGCAGACCTAGTCAATAGTGAGGCGAGAAAACAAATTGGGTATGGCAAATTTGCTACGATCCTAGAGTTCTCTCACGAAAATTCTCGTTATCGTTTGACGCGTCGATACGACGAAAATAGTGATCCGAGCATCATGCTACGGCTAGAGAAGGACGGAACCCCGGTTTCGCAGACTCAGGCGGAGCGTCTGCTGCAGACAATCGCTCCTGTGAGCATCAGTCAATTCTTTCTCTTTGACGGAGAACTACTGCGTCAGTATGAGGACCTATTGGACAAGGGAAGCGAGGAGGGTGCAAAGCTAGAGGAGGCTATTGAACGGGTCCTTGGCGTGCCGATCGTAGCTAATGCCCGCCGCGATATAGAGGAAGTGCGGAAGGCGGCTGGCCGGCGACTCGCCGATCTAGCGGCAGCAAATGAGAAGACTCAGCGACTCGGTATCGCGCTAAGGGAGGCACAGGATCTCCGGGACGAACTTCTCAAGGAATTCTCCAAGCAGAAACGTGAAGTTCGTGGACATGAAGAACGTATCGGCGTTATTGAGGAGAAACTCAGAGAGGCAAAGCGCTCAGAGCGGCTGCTGACTCAGCTGGATATGCTCCGCAATCAAGAGGCGGAGCTTTTGAGGAAGATTACCAAGGCGGAGGAAGACCTGGCGCAATCCGCAACAGAGTTGTGGCAGGTTGTCCTAGCTGCTCCCGCCCGACGAGAGCTGGTCAACCTTCAGCGAGACCTTAGAGATACCGACTCAGACCTGCATACGACCTACGCATCACTTCGTGATTTGTATCACCTCGAGTCACGCGATGATTGCCCTGTATGTGCGAGCTCGCTGGACGCTGCGGATAAGGCCGCGATGCTGCAGCGCATCAGGAGGAGTGCAAGCAGCGAGCGACGCGAAGCACTGGAGCGTCAGCGCCGCGATGTTCAAGAGCGTATGGAGATCTTGCAAGGTCTAGCAGGACATGATGGGCGACTCGTCCGCGAGCGCGATAAGTCGCTGCGAAATCTGCGGCTAGAGTTGGACACTGCACAGACTGATATTCGGGAGCTCGAAGAGGAGCTTGCAGACATCGCAGACGAGCAGGAAGTGAGACGCCTAGTTAAAGAGCGGAAGGAGCGGCAGGACCTCGTTGGGCGTCTCAAGGGTGATATTGACAGTATCGCACGGCAAATCCAAGATAAAGAACTTGCCATCGATGACCTGCAGGCGAATTTGAGTAAGAATCGGTTCTCTCCGGAACCGGCAACCAGCCGCAAGGAGGACGTCTCCAGAAAGCTGTCTACCCTCTTCGAAAGATCAATCGATGTTTATCGAGATAAACTAAGGCTGCGCGTGGAGGAGACAGCATCGAATATATTTCGTCGGATAGCTTCAGAGCCGGACTATAATAGCCTTAAGATTACAGAGCACTATGGCCTAGAGATTCTAGACTTAAACGGACAAATAGTAAGTGGGCGTTCGGCTGGCTATGAGCATCTTGTTGCTTTGTCGTTGATTGCGGCACTCCAGCACTCAGCGTCCGTTCGTGGACCCGTCGTAATGGACTCTCCATTCGGGCGTCTAGACCATGAGAACACACGAAAAGTTGTCGCAGCCCTGCCTCAAATGGCAGATCAAGTAATTCTACTAGCCTTCAAAGGCGAGTTTGACGAAAGAGAAGCTGCTCGGGCTCTCGATCATCACCTGATTGCTGAATACGAGCTTGAGAGAGTATCTTCTAGACACACCAAAATTGTTCCCAAGGGTTATATGTAATGAGCGATATCAAGACGGTAGCTTTCAGTGTCGAAGCGCTGCAGGCTGTTCAGCAGTTGGAGAAGCGGTTTTCTTTTAATCATCAGCTCGATCTCGGGCGGCTTGGCTTTGCCTATGCCGTTCAACATAGGCTGGACCTAGATCGAGGATCCGGATTTGGCACCCCAGGTCGGACGGGTTATAACGAGGGTAGTATTGACCCTGACCGATTGATGCGATCCGCAGTCAAGATTTTTTACCCAGACTCCCAAATACTCGGAGAACCATTACGAGCTGTCGAAACCTTGATGAGTAAGGGGCTGATTTTGTTGTTGCGTCATTTGGAGGAGGGGGTTATCGGCAGTCTCAGCGATATAGTGCCAGGTTATGAAGAATCAGACGAGAGCCTGAAAAGCTTAGAATAAGGCGGAGGGCTCGTCCGTTCTTCTGGCCTCAGCATCGCCAGAAGACTGGGGCGGTTTAGCTGCTGAAAGCTCCATTTTCTGCCCTGCCAGTATACTTTCGTAGTGCTTCTTGACTGTCTCTGGTGGCTGATCCTCTAGGAATCTGAGAGCTGAAAGAGCCGCGTATTTCCGATCTTTCTCAAAAGCCAGCCATCGGCGATTGAGATCTTCTGCTGCTTTGCCCGTGGTATTTGAGCCGCTAAAAAAGTCAACTACTACATCGCCTGGCTCGGTCAGCATTCTGATAAAAAATTCAGGCAGGGCTGAGGGAAATCGTGCCGGATGACTAGGTGTATCCAGATATTGGCACATCCGAAGATAAAAGCTATTGGACTCTGTATTCGGTATTACAAGGAGATTGGGTGGAAGAGCTCCGCCGTTGTCCAGTCCAAATGCACTGCCGATAACGTGCTCTGACGGGCGATCTTTGGGGCGATAATACCCCTCCGGGTTGCGTAGGAGACGCTGCATGGAATCTGAATACGGTATCCGGACCTTGGAGATATCTGCCTTGGGAAGATCGGTTTTTGAGAGCCACCAGACTGTGTTAACTGCGTCTTTGGCTCGTATTTTGCGCTTATTAACCCATTCAATTGGAGATGGAAGTCGCGCTGGATTAAACCAGTAGAATTCTTCGGCGAGAAAATAGCCGAGCTCATCTATAAAGGCGATCAGGGCTCGAAATTGATGAAGCGACCTCACTGGTCGCCCTCGCTGGTAGGCACCACCAATGTCGATGACCAGACTTCCCGTAGGCTTGAGTGCAGTATGAGCCAGTTTTGCAAACGCCGTTAGCCACGCTACGTACTCTTTCTGGTCCTCATTGCCATATGCCTTCTTACGTAGCAAAGGAAAAGGAGGACTCGTGATGAACAGGTCGACGCTCTCGGGCGGGAGCTCAGCGAGTAGGCTCTGACTCTCTCCGCAGAGCTGAGCTCCGACCTCAGTAGTGTAGAGGACGGTGCCAGAACTCAGATGGTCGAACAACTTGGTCATCAGGCTCCTCGTAACTCGCTAAGGGAAGACCTTAGTGTGTCGCATGCTTGTAGGCAGGTCGAAATCAGAATGGCGTATAGCGATCTTGCTAACGGTTGGCCGGGGGGTGAAGGCGGGCGGAGCGGCGAAGCTCCCCTGTTGTTCAGAAGGAGTCTTCGGCCACGGTGATCCCTGGCTGATCGAGCAGCAAGGGGACGAGCGCGCGGTTAAGGCGATCTTGGAAGGAACTGCCTGGGACGCGGTTTTTTTGAGGCCCTAGATATTGGTGCCAGCGTGAGGGATGCCGTGGTTTCCCCTCAAGTGTCCAAACGGAGCGAACCCCTTGTTCACGGAGCACCTCTCGAACGTACGTCACTTGGTCCTTAAGGAGCTGCCTAAGCATTCCAGTTCCACCACCCATGCCCCACGCCACTAACACCTCATCACTATGCGTGATCGACTTCCTTAACTTTTCACGGGAGATAACGATCTCACGCGCGGAGATTGGGGTCTGATTGAGCGATGGGAGATCCTTGGACGGGACAGCTAGCAGGTTGACGAGAGAGAGGCTCTGGCAACCAGTTATAGAGAGAGCCGCTGTGACATTACGGTACGTTACAGTTTCCTCTGCAGGCCGTAGTGGTGGGTTGAGCAGGATCGCACAGAGTACTCGGTCTGGGGTAGCGCGCAGGGGGTTCCTCCTGCCTGTGTGTCCCACCTTGATAGCTTCGAAGAGACGATAGCGGTATCGCTGCTCAGACGGACAATTGGCGCGTGGGTGGTGCTGGCCGCGACCGGCCGGAGAGCCGCAGCGCGGCCAGCGACCGCCCGACGCGCGGCGGGCCGCCGAAGGCGGATCGCCCTTGAAGACGGACAGATAAGTTTCTTTCGATCTTGGAATGAGTGTCGTCAGCTGCTCTGAGCTGCGGGTACTGCGCCGGACCAGACTCGTTCGAAGCTGTCGAGGTAGGTGGTGGCGGTGCTGTCGGGTTCGTTGCCGGTGACGTAGATGACGGGGGCTTCGGGGGCGCGGGTGCCGTAGATGTGCAGGTTGACCAGGAGGCCGTTGTCGACGCGGTAGATGGAGTTGTACAGGATCGTGTCGTGGAGCCGGATCTTGATCCCGTCGACGGCCTGGAGGGGCTGGTAGAGGGTGAGGGCGTTCCTGGTTCTGGAGACCATGACGTCGCCGCCGACCCCTTCGTCGACTCCACGGGTGGCGACGTGGGGGCTGGTGAGGTCGCCAAGCAGGATGCGTACCCGTACTCCGGCAAGTTGCCTTCTGGGTCAGGATGCGGAGTAGTCCGGCGTCTTCGGCGAGGAACAGGCCGCTGTAGACGAGGATGCCGATCTCGGTCTGCGCGGAGACGAAGAAGGTGCGCCAGACGTCGGCCGGTACGGCCCAGCGGTGCGGGTAGACGGCCTTGATCTCGGTTGACACTCCCGGGCGTCGGCGGGCGCTTTCGGACCATAGGTCGTTTTCGTCGACGTGGAGGAGGTCGGCGACGGCGAGGCGGTGGCGCGGGTGGGGGACGCGGCCGGCCAGCCAACGGGAGACGGTTTTGGGGTCGACGGTCAGGTGGGTGGCCACGTCGAGGGGCTGCAGGCGGGCCCGGATGAGGGCGTGACGAAGGTTCTCGTTCATGCGGGTGCACCTCCCGGAGCAGGTCGGTACCGGCGACGCTAAAATAAGACGTCCCTAGGCGTCCCTCAAGTCGTGGTGCCCGTGTCCGACCCCGCGCAGAAAACTCAGCGGCATCGCTCCTGGCACCTCCTACCGGGGTCTTGAGCCGACGAGAGCACCCGCCCATGAACCGAGAGAAGATCATCGCCCGCCAGCAGGACCTGCTGACCACGCTGCGCAGCTACCTCGCCGCGCTGTACGTGCCGACCTTCCTGACTGCCGATCACAACGGCCAGCCCTGCCTGGAGATCACCGACCACAACGCCCGTACCCGCCGCAGCTACGTCCAGGTCGTCTTCTACTGGTTCTACTAGGGTGACCAGCCCGACGAGCGCACTTCCACCATCCACCTGCCGATGGCCGCCGAGGACATCGCCGCCGCCGCACGGCGGGGCTGGCGCGAGGGCGAGCAGGGCACGCTCAACATTGACCTGGGCAACATCCGCGGCGCACATGGCCGTTGACGTATGACCGACGGCACCGACGGGTGGCTGACCGGCAAGTAGGTCTACGACCGGATTGCCGAACGGCTCCGCGCGCAGATCACTGCCGGTCACTACCCTCCGGCCGGCGCCCTGCCTTCGGAGGCGGCGCTGGCCCAGCGTTTTCGCGTGGCCCGCAGTACGGTCCGGCGAGCGCTGGCCGTTCTGGAGGACGAGGGCCTGATCGACACGATGCCCGGCGCGGGACGCCGGGTGAAAGGCCCAGAGCAGCGGGCAGCGCTGTACCGCTACCAGGCGATCGCCGCCGAGTCGCGTGAGCAGATCACCACGGGTGTCTTGGCGGCGGGTACTGCTCTGCCGAGTGAGAGCGCGCTGCGGCGGCGGTACGGGGCATCCCGCAACACCGTCCGGCAGGCCCTGGCCGAACTGGAGAGCGAGGGACTGGTTGTGACGCGGCACGGTAAGGGGCGGTTAGTCCGCCCTGCGGTGCTTTGAGACGTCTTAGGACGTCTGGCGTCATATCTGGAAGGGTTCTGGGGACGGTTTCTATGGTGAAGCGCATGGGACAAGCCGAATGGGCACGTGAGCTGGCCCGGCAACTGTTGGAAGAGCCGCTGCCGCGCCGGTGGGCGCACAGTCAGGGGGTGGCTGCGCGGGCAGTGTCGCTGGCGCCGATCCTCGGCGCGGAGGCCGACCTGCTGACCGCAGCGGCCTGGCTGCACGACATCGGATACTCCCCCGCGCTGGTCGACACGGGTTCCCATGCACTGGATGGCGCCCGGTATCTGCGCGACGTTCAGCGGGCCGATGACACAATTGCCCGACTGGTGGCTCACCACACGTGCGCGGAGTACGAGGCGGCCGAGCGCGGCCTGCTGGACGTGCTGAACACCGAGTTCGACAAGGAACGCCCGGAGCTGGTCGAGGCGGAGGCCCGGTTGCTGGAGATCCATTCCCGGTACGGCCCGGAGCATCTGGTCAGCCGGTCGATCACGAAGGCGACTCCATGCATCACTGCGGCCGTGCACGCCGTACAGGCCGCGCTGGACGCGGGGAGCTGACGTTACGCCGGGCTGGCGTGGGCGGCCAGGATGCGCCAGCCGTGCTCGTCGGTGTGGACCCAGGTACGGGTGTAACGCAGCCGCATGGAGAACGGCTCCCCCGCGAACGTGCCCTCCAGCGTGCCGAGGAAGCAGGAGACGCCGGTGGCGTCCGCGACGACCACGGTCAGGTCTTCCTCGACGAGCTTGGTCATGGCCTGTCGGCGTGAACGGTGGTTGTCTAGGTCGAGTTGCTTGGCCTGCGGGTGGCACGCGCCGTCCGGCGGGCCGGTGAAGACAAGCCGCTCGTCGAGCAGTCGGTCGAGTTCCTCGACGTCTCCGGCGAGCATGGCCGCCTGCAAGCGGCGTTCTGCCTCATACAGCTCATCGGTAAGAGTGCGCTCGGCCATAAGATCGCCTTCCAGAACGAGGGAACGTTCAGGGTATATGGGCGCAGACATCTCGGTTCGTCGTGACACTCGACGGCGTGAGCGTACTTACCCGATGTGCGACTGGCGGTGTCGTCGAGGAAGTGACCGAACCGCAGGCGCATCGACCGGTCCATAGTCAGTGAGGCGATCTGATCGCGGGGGACTCAGCGGACTTCGCGGGACTCGTCGCTCGGGGTCGGCTCGCCGCTGATGGGGCGGGCGGTCAGGACGTACGCGGAGTCCAGGATCTTCGCAGACGGATGAGACAGAACAGGGGCTCGTCAGCGGGCTCTCAGGAACCATCTCTGGCACACCGTCAGAGACGGCGGCGGAGGCGATAGATTTCGCTGCTGTACGGATATGAAAGAGGCCCTCCGGGATGATCCCGGAGGGCCTCTGACCTGCTGCGCGGCCGAGAGGACTCGAACCCCTAACCTTCTGATCCGTAGTCAGATGCTCTATCCATTGAGCTACGGCCGCTTGCCTGTCGTTTTGGCCTGGTGGCCTTGGCGACGGGGATAACTCTACCAGGCGTGGGTGGGTGCTCAGCCAAATTATCGGCTGTGGCACCGGAGGTCCCCAAAGTCCTCAGGGGGCGGTCTTGAGGATCGAGGACAGGACGCCGGGGAAGCGGGCCTCCATCTCGGGGAGGCGGAGTTCGTGACGACGGAAACTCCCCTCGGGCGTGACGCGTAGGAGCCCGGCCTCGCGCAGGACCTTCAGGTGATGGGAGAGCGTGGACATGCTCACGGGGACGTCGAACTGGCCGCAGACCACACCCCCGGCCTCGGCGAGCCGACGGACGACCGTCAGGCGGACCTCGTCGGCCAGAGCGCTCAGCATCATGGGCAGTGTGATCGTCGAGACATCCGGGTGCTGGAGGGGACGCATATCCCGCATGGTACGCAGCGGGGCCTTGGCGAGCATGGTGCCACTTTGACGGGTATCGAGGCATCAGAACTCAGCGAAGCTCACCGGGGTGCCTGGGTTTTTACGGACAGGTGGGTTGTGGGCGTGTGGAGTGCTCAGGGAGTACTTCGAGAGGGTGCGGTAGTCAAGTGCCGAGTGCAGGCGGCGCCGGTTGTAGAAGCCTTCGATGTAGCGGATGACCTGCTGTCTGGCCGTGGTGCGGGTGATGAGGACGAACCGGTCCGGCCACTCGGTCTTGATCATGGCGAAGAACGATTCGGCTGTCGTGTCAGACGCCGGTACGGCCAGCCGAGCGGTGGATCTGCCGGTTGGCGCAGGACTGGTCGAAGGCGTCGTTGGTGTGGTGGGAGCCGTGATCGGTGTGAACGCCCTGCGGTGTCGACGACGGGTGAGGACTGGCCCTGTGGCGACGCCCGGGTTCCAGGAAGAGATTCAGCCGTCGTCGACGCGGGGGAGGGTTCCCCGGTCACCAATGCGAGGGTGCCTACGCGGTCCTCCTGAACAGAGCACATTAAGGGCCCCACAGGGAGTCTCACGATTTCCGGACAGTCCTGACCGAGAGCCTGGAAGAGGTAAACACGTGACGCGACGTCGCAGGTAGTTCTCGCCCGAGTTCGGAGAGGAAGCCGTCCGCATGGTGCTGGACGGCCCTCGCTCCATCGCCGCGGTGGCCCGGGAGTTCGGCATGAACCGCCACTGGATCAACATCCGCAAAGCCACCTGTCCGGAAACCCCCGGGCACCCCACCAGCGAACGGAGCCCTTCGAGAGAACGACCCGGACCCCGGGCAGCGGCACCCGCCAAGAGAACGACTCCCCGTCACCCGTTGAGAACGCCCCCGAAAGAACAGCCCCCATGGGAGCGGCCCCGGGTCCTTACCGAACGGAGTGGTCCGAGGGAACGGAGTTCTCCACAGGGGCTTCCTTCTTGGGGAAGAGGGTGTAGCTGAGGGGCCACAGGAGGGAGATGAGGACGATCCTTGGGAGGACGCTTCCGAACTCCAGCAGGCCGCTCGCCTTCGACCAGTCGCCGACCAGCCAGCCCAGGCCGTACAGCACGGCGGCGGCGATGGCGCAGGCCAGGACGGTGCGCAGCCACATCATCCATTCGTAGCGGGCCCTGGCCTTGCCGCCGGGTGGGGGCTTCCAGGGCGGCGGCCCTCCGGCGAAGCGGTGGGCGAAGCGCTGGTCGGCCCACTTGAGGGTCCGATGACCGAAGACGATCGAGTAGGCGAGGTAGCCCGCGGCCAGACCGTGGCGCCAGTCCGCCTCGGCGCCGCCGCGGATGTCGACCACCGAGGCGGCCAACAGGATCACGTCGAGCAACGGCACCGCGAGCAGCAGGGCCGTACTGAGACGTCTCATGCGCAGCAGGTAACGCGTGACGAGACCGAGTCCGAGAAGAACCCAGAAGCCGATCTCGCAACCGATGATCACCGCCAGAACCATGGTTCAAGGATCGGCGCGCTCCCCCGGTTCGGGCATCGTCTGCGCTGACGAAGTCCGTGGCCCCGCCTACATCCTTGTGTGTACGACGAACCCGCCCGCCGCCGGATGAGTCGCCGGCCTCGGGATGATGGGATGGAACCCATGAGACGGGACGCCCTGTGGGCCGTGATCGCCCTGGTGATGGGGCTGATCCTGCTCGCCGCCGGAGCCTACAACCGCCAGCCGTTGTCGGCCGCGCTGGCGGAACTCGTGTCCTTCCTGCCCTCGACCGTGCCCGTCCAGTTGCTTGCCGTCCCGCTGCTGCTCACCTGTCTCGGCGTCGTGGTACGGCGCAGCCACCCGGTGAGCGCCCTCGCGCTGGGCACGACGGGGATGACGCTGGATCTGATCTTCGGCTACTCCCTGGGCACGATCGTCGTCTTCACCGACAACCTCTACTCCGCCGCCCTGTACGGCCCGTCCAGGTTGGGCAGGTGGATGTTCGGCACCATCTCGGCCCTGGCGATCCTCATCGGCTGCGTGATCGCGATCCTCTCCCATGACGTGAGGGTCTTCGCCATCGCCGCGGCGCAGTTCGGCCTGCTCGGCACCGCGCCGGTCGTCAGCGCGCTCATCGTCAGGCAGTTCAGGACCCAGGCCGAGCTTGAGCGGGCCAGAGCCGAGCAGGTCGCGCGGCTGGCTGAGCTCGACCGGCGGGAGGCGGTGGAGGCCGAACGAGCCAGGATGGCCCGTGAGCTGCACGACATGATCGCCAACCACTTCAGCGCGATCGCCATCCAGTCCACGGCGGTGCTCTCCCGCAAGGATCTCGACATGGCGACCGTCCGGGGCATCCTTGAGTCGGTCCGGGAGAACAGTGTCCAGGGCATGGCCGAGATGCGTTCCATGATCGGGCTGCTCAGGCAGAGCGGGGACGGGGAGAAGGCCGAGGCGATCCGGCGCCGGGTGGCGGAAGTGGACGAGTTGGCGACGCGGGCCCGGGAGGCGGGCCTGGACGTACGGCTGCGCGTCGAGGGCGAGCCCAGGGAACTGCCCGCCGCCGTCGATCTCGCCGGATACCGGATCATTCAGGAGTCCCTGACGAACGCCCTCAAACACGGCGAGGAGAAGGTCGATCTGGTGGTCGAGTACGGCGCCGGGACGATCACCCTGGTCGCCGACAACCCGGTGGGAGCGGCCAGGAGGGCCTCCAGGCGGTACGGTTCCCCCGACCTGCCCAGCGCCGGAGCCGGGATCGTCGGGATGCGGGAGCGCGCGAGCCTGGTCGGCGGCTCCTTCGAGGCCGGGCCGTACGAGGAGGGCTGGCGGGTCCACGCCGAACTGCCGACCGAGGAGTCCTCGGTACTGCCTGGAGGGATGGTGTTGTGACGACCTCCAGGACCGAGTCGGACAGGGGAACGAGCCCACACCGAACCGGCGACCGTACCGCCCGGCGGCAAAGCACCGTGACGGCCTCCGAGGCCAGTCCGAACAAAGCACACCGAACCGGCGACCATGCCACCCGGAGAAAAAGCGCCGTGACGACCACCAGGGCCAAGACTGACAAAAACGCGGGCCCACGCCGAACCGGCGACGATGCCGCCCGGAAAAAGGGTCCCGTGGCGGCCTCCGAGGCCAGGCCGCACAGAACACACCGATCCGCCCCGCGGGAAAACATCGTGGCGACCCCCACGACCAGCCCGGACAAGGACACAGGGTCACGCCGGACCATCGGCGATGTCGCCCGGAGAAAGAGTGCCGTGGCGGTCTTTGGGGCCGGGGTGTGCGAGCGTCGGAGGGTGTGTACTGGGCCCGGGGGGAGGGCGTTGTGACGGTCAGGGTTCTGGTGGCCGACGACCATGCGGCGGTGCGTAGTGGGATCGTGCTGATCCTCGACGGGCACGACGACATCGAGGTGGTCGGTCAGGCCGAGGACGGCGAGCGGGCCGTGGCGATGGCCCGTGACCTGCGGCCCGACGTGGTGCTGATGGACATCAGGATGCCCAGGCTCGACGGGATCTCCGCGACCCGCGCGCTGAGCGGGATCACGGACGTGCTGATCCTGACCACGTTCGACCTCGACGAGTACGTCTTCGGCGCGCTGCGGGCCGGGGCGGCCGGTTTCCTGCTCAAGAACACCGACGCCGACGGGCTGGTCGAGGCGGTGCGGGTGGTCGCTCGGGGGGACGGGCTGATCTCTCCGACGGTGACCCGGCGGCTGATCGCGGCCTTCAGGGGGGCGGTTCCGACGCGCGGGCCGGTCCCGGAGGTCGGCGGCCTGACGCCGCGCGAACGCGAGGTGCTGGCGTGCATCGGCCGGGGCCTGTCCAACGCGGAGATCGCCGTCGAACTGGACATGGCGGAGGCGACCACGAAGACCCACGTCAGCAGGCTGCTGAACAAACTGGGCCTGCGCAGCCGCGTCCAGGCCGCGATCCTCGCCCAGGAACTGTCCCCCGACATCTCCTGATATTTACGGCTTCGCCCCTCCCAGTCCAGCCCCGCCCCTCCCCATACAGTTCCCGTACGGGGCCGCCCACTTTCAATACGGCGCGCCCCTTTCAGTACGGCTTCGCCCCTCCCCATCCACGTCCTCATGCTCCCGTCAGGCCGGTTGACCTCTCTCCCGCGCCCGCCCCACCCGTGACAACCGCCCGGCCCGCGATGGTGACCGCCCATTCCCCTCATCACGACCGTCCAGCCCGCCAGAGCGACCGCCCGGCCCCGATGGGGAGGGCCGGGTGACACGGAGAACCCGGCCCTGACGGCCACCCGGCCCCTTGTGGTGACCACCCGGCCCCCATCCACGACCACCCGGCCCCGGCGGGGAGGGCCGGGTGACGCGAAGCGCCCGGTCCTGACGGCCCCCGGCCTCAGCGTGGGCGAAACGCCGGGGCACCGGACGATGCCGGAACCTGTGTCCTGGCCTCCGTGCGGACGAACCCCGAGAGGGTCGGGGACGGCTGCGGGAGGCATCGGGGCAGGAGGATGGGCGGGGTCTGTCGGAGCCGACGATGTGAACGCCGTCGCGGCACGCCCGGCCGTGTCGCGATGGCGGCCAGGGGGTGTGCCGGGCGCGTCCGCACGGACGCCCAGGGATGCACGGACACTCAGGGACACACAGACACCCGGGGATGCACGGACACTCAGGGATGCGCGGGCACCCGGGGATGCACGGGCCGATTCCTCCGTTGATGTCTGGGGCCGCCTCGCCCGGCCCTCCGTGGAGAGGGTCGGGGACGGCCTCGGGAGACATCGGGGGTGTCTGGCCTGGTTCCTTCGGTCGTCGGCGTCTTGTCGGTGGCCGGAAAGAGCGTGGTGACGAGTCAGGGGGTGAGGATGGCCAGGAGGTTGACGACGAGGTATTTCTCCGTCGTGCACTTCTCCTCGCACGTCGGCTCCGAGGCGTCCGGCCCCTTCGGGATGATCCCCTTGGGGGTCGTGTAGAGGACCGAAGGGAGCGTGGAGGACCTGCCGACGCCGTACCAGCCCTGGTCCTTCGTGGTTCGCTCACCGAATCCCGCAGCCTTGTCGGTCTCCGGGTCGTAGAGGACCGACAGGCGGGGGCTCGGACCCTGGGCGGGGCCCAGGAAACCCGTCGTGAGCATGCGCAGAGGAGCCGCCGACGGACCGGAGAAGGCGGATGGGATCCTGCGGTCGCTTCCGTCGACACGTTGCACGATGTTTCCCTCCTTCGTCAGGCCGGAGCACCAGACGGGACCACACCGGAACTGCTCGGCTCCCTCCGGCGGGTTGACGGGGAGCGTCTGCCCTGTGGAGAGGTTGACCAGTTTCGTCTGGTTCCTGTCGTCGTGCAGGGAGACGTCGGACGCCCAGGGCCATGAGATCAGCGTGAGTCCCTCCGCCCCCGGAACCGGCTGGGGGGCGCCGCCCTCCAGTGGCATGCGATACACCCCGCCGCCGCGTACCGACCACACCAGGGAGTCCCGCGTGACGCCGAACCCCTCCACCTTGGCGAGCGCCCCCGTGACCTCGCCGACCTGCCTGGCCGTACCGCCTGTTCTGGGGGCCACCCAGAAGTCGGCCCACGTGTCGTCGTCCTGGACGTCGCCCCACCAGGCGATGGTGTCGGTCCCCACCTCGATCCTCTGGACGTAGTAGTTCCGCCTGCCCTCGGGCGAGGGTAGCCGGACGAGTGGCTCGCTGCGGCCCGTCGTCGTGTCGTAGGTGTCCAGCCTGGCCGCCCTCTCGAAGGAGGACTCCGCGATCAGCAGCAGCGTCGTCGGGCTCAGTGCCGCCGCGGGCTGGTACGTCAGACCGTCCGCCGCTTTCGTCGGGATCCTGGACACCGCCTTGGGCCAGACCTCGGAGACGGGACGCGGGACGGGCCTCCTGGAGACCTCGACCGTGCCGGGGGCCTCGGAGGCGCCCGCGAACACACCGCCTTCCGGTCCGCTCCCGCCGGGAAGGACGCCTCTGATCGCCCAAGGGCTTGTCGCGATCGCCACCACGGCCGCACAGACGAGCGCCACCCGCGCCCTGTGGGTGCGCCGTCTGGCCTGGGTCCTTACCCGGACCGCCCCGGCCAGGTCCCGGGTGAGGGCGGGCGCGTGGTCGGCTGCGTCGGCCAGTACGCGAATCAGGTCCGCCTCGTTCCTGTCGTTCGTCACAACGCCTCCGCCTTCACGGGGGTCATCCGGACCCTGAGCTTTTCGAGGGCGCGGAACGCCTGGCTGCGCACCGTGCCGCGGGAGATGCCGAGCAGGTCGGCGATCTCCTGGTCGGAGAGGTCCTCGTAGTACCGCAGGACCAGCACGGCCCGTTGTTTCGGCGGCAGCCCCCGCAGTTCGTTCCACAGGCCGGTCTCGTCCGGATGGACATCGGCGTGGGCTCCCTCGGGGACGGCCGCGACCAGCCGTTCCCTGCGCAGCCTGCGCCAGATGCTGATGTGCAGCCGTGCCATGGTCGTACGGACATATCCCTCCGGATCATCTTTTTTCTTGATCCGGGGCCACGCGTTCCCCAAACGCATCAACGCCTCCTGGGTCAGGTCGGCCGCGTCCTCGGCGTTGCCGGTCAGGACGTATCCGTACCGGTACAACGCGTCCCCGCGCGCGGCGACGAAATCGGCGAATTCCACGCTCCAGGGACGTATGACCCCGCCCATCTGTTGCACCCCGGATTTCTTCTCCGTACGGCCCGCGGCGCACCACCGCCCGTTCACACGCGATGCCTAGCGTGCCGCCATGAGACGACGCATGGCGATCACGGTCGGCGCCGCCGTACTGGCGCTGACGATGTCCACCCCCGCGGTGGCCGACCACCGGCCCGATCGCGGCAGGGCCGTGCTGACGGGGTTCGCCTCGCTGCCTGCCCGGACGTTCGTGCCCGGCAGCGAGCCCTCGGGCGCCCAGCTCGGCACGGCGCCGGTCAACGGGGTGACTCCGCCCTTCCCCGGGCAGCCGGTGCAGGGCTTCAGCGGGGTCGTACGGCGTGGCGACGGCACCTTCGACGTGCTGTCGGACAACGGCTACGGCGCCAAGGCCAACAGCGCCGACTTCCTGCTCCGGGTCCACCGGATCAGGCCGGACCTCCGGCGGGGGACGGTCAGGGTGCTCGGCGGGTTCGACCTGAGCGACCCCGACGGCCGCGTGACCTGGCCGCTGACCCGCCCCGACCGGAAGCTGACCGGCGCCGACTTCGACGTCGAGTCGATCGTGCGAACCTCCGACGGGACCTACTGGATCGGCGACGAGTTCGGCCCGTTCCTGCTGCACTTCTCGGCCACCGGCAGGCTGCTTGAGACGCCGGTCCCGCTGCCCGGTGTCAGGGCGCCGGAGAACCCGTCCCTGAACGGCGAGCAGCCGAACCTCGCCTCAAGCAAGGGCTTCGAGGGCATGGCCCGTTCGGTCGACGGACGCACCCTCTACCCGTTGCTTGAGGGGACCGTGGCGGGCGACCCCGCGGGGACGCTGCGGATCAACGAGTTCGACCTGCGCTCGCGCTCCTACACCGGCAGGCGGTGGACCTACCGGCTGGAGAGTCCGGGCAACGCGATCGGCGACATGATCGCGGTGGACGGGAGCCGTTTCCTGGTCATCGAGCGGGACAACCTCCAGGGGGACGCGGCGGCGTTCAAGCGGATCTACCAGGTGGACCTGCGCGACGGGCGCAAGACCCTGGTCGCCGACCTGCTCGACCTGGCCAACCCGGCCGGGCTCGGCGGGTTCGGGGAGACCTTCCGCTTCCCGTTCCAGACCATCGAGGACGTGGTGATCCTCGACGACCGGACCCTGGGTGTGCTGAACGACAACAACTTCCCGTTCTCCGCGGGCCGTACTCCGGGCGAACCCGACAACGACGAGTTCATCACCGTACGGCTGCCGCGCCCGCTGAGGGCCGACCCGCGCGTCCACCGTTCCTGAACCGGCGCGGAGGGGTCGTGTGACGTATCGCTCTCCCGCCTCCGCGAGGCCCCGCACGGCGGATCGCGCGTTAGGTTGGCCATCGACGGTTCACCGCGTGGACATCGTGAAGGCCACGAAGACGGGCGGGAGACGGTGGAGGAATGATGTGGGAAGAGCGGTTCGCCGAGCTGTCGGCCGTCGCCGCGCGCCAGAACGGGATGGTCACCGCGGCGCAGGCGGCCAGGGTCGGCGTCGACGACCGGGGGCTCGCCCACTTCGCCGCCTCGGGGCTGCTCGTCGAGCTTGACTGGTCGGTGTACCAGCTCGCGTGGTCGTCGACGGGGCCGCGCTACGCCTACCCCTACGCCGCCTGGCTGGCGCTGCTGCCCGAGCTCTACCGCTGGGAGCGGCCGCGTTCGGCCGACGAGGACGCCGTGCTCTCCCACGAGTCGGCCTGCCGCCTGCTGGGACTCGGCTCGGTCGCGAGTCCTCTGATGATCTTCACCTCCCCCGAGGCGCTTGAGGCGCCGCGGGCGGTGAAGATCCACCTCGCGCGTCTCACGCCGGAGGAGGTGACCGTGGTCGAGGGAATCCCGGTGACGACCGCGCACCGCACCGTCGTCGACCTGGTGGCCGACTGGACCGACCACGGCGACCTGCGCAGGGTCCTCATGGACGCCGTGCTGAAGGACCTCGTCGACCTGCGCGCGCTCCACGCCGACCTGGCCCCCCTGGCGGAGCGGCACGAGTTCCCCGGCGACGGCGCGCGGTTCGTCGAGTACTTCATCCCGGACGTCGACCCGGCGGCCCTCTCCCCACGGAACCGGCGGGGTCACGCCGCCCTGGTCCACCCGGAGCGGATCGCCGCCGTCGAACCGAGGGTGGCCCACATGCTCACGGAGGCCGGGGCCGTACCCGACGAGACCCTGAGCCGGGACATCGCCGCGGAGATCATCTCCCGGGTGGGTTAGGCACCGGCTCGTCCGGATACAGGTCCCCCCACAGTCGCCGCAGGAAGCGTTCGGCGCTGCCGTCGTCGTAGCGGACAGCCGTGTACAGCGACGGCGGCACCCGGTCCGGGTCGGTGAGGGCACGGCGCAGTTCCGCCTTGAACAGCGCCATCTCCCGGTCGCCGGGCCGTACGGCCAGCCGTCTCAGGCTGTCGTAGGCGTCCTGGTCGGCCTCGGGGTGACAGTAGGTGGCGCACACCCGCAGCAGCACGGAGTCCGTCATGCCGGGTCCGCGAACATGGTGGTGATCTCGTAGCCGTCACCTTGACGGTTCGGCTGGAAGAAGTACTGCATGCTTCCCCCCTCCATGCTCGCGATGGGCACGGCCTGCGGCTCGGGGCCGGTCGGCCTGCGGTCCTCCGGCAGGTTCGCGGGGTCGCGGCGCTCCATGACCCAGGACGCCCGGTTCGAGATCGCGGCCTCAAGGCTACCGTTGAGGGGCACGATCCTGTATCCGGAGAAGTACAGGTGGCCGTCGGGGCCGAGCAGTTCCTCGATCGGCACGGTGACCCGGTCCGGACGCCTGTCGGGGTCGAACGGCGTCGTCAGGGCGTTCCGCACGGCCGGGTGCTCGATGCTCCGCGCGACGGCGACGGCGAACGCGACGGGGTCGCTGATCGCCGTGGCCGCGTCGGCGCAGCCGTGCTCCCTGTCCCCCGGCTTGAACGCGTCGGTCGAGCGTGCCCGCTCCCCCTCGTCGAGCTGCGCGGGGTCCTCCAGCCAGGTGACGCGGCGTTCCAGCCTGCCGTCCGCGGCGAAGCCCTCGTGCCGGGCGAGGTGGTGTCCCTGCCCCTGGTCGACGGCGACCAGGACACGCTGGACGGCCGGGTCCAGGTCCGCGACGCCGGCGAGCCACGGCCGGGTGGCGACGTTGTCGGCGATGTACCGCGCGGCCTCCTCCGGCGTGACCTCGGGAAGTCCCGCGACGGTCGGGTCGAAGCGTTCGAGCACCTCCCGTGGCGTCGGCTGCCCCTCGGCGATGGGGATCTCCAGCCGTTCCGCGTACGGCCGGACGGCGTTGCCGGTCGCCCTGTCGATCTCCTCCCCCAGGGTGAGGAGTTCCGCCGGGGTGAGCTGGAACAGCCGCAGCTCCTCCAGCGCCCGCCGGGCCAGGTCGGGCGAGGCGAGCAGCGGCCTGAGCGCCTCGGTGACGGCGACGCCGCGCTCCTCCTGGGCGGTGTCGTAGGCCTGGGCGATCCGGGCGGCGGGGTCGGTCTCAGTGTTCGCCGACGTGTTCGCCGGGGAGGTCTCCAGGCTCAGGACCGCGTAGGGGTGCGCGAGGGACAGGCCCTCGTACTCCTGGTCGGCGATGAACTGCGGTTCCAGCACGCCGAGCAGGGCGAGCCGTACGCCGTGCCACTTCCTGCCGACCTCGTCGGGCGTCGTGGCGTCGGTGCCCAGCCACAGCCGGAGCTGGTCGGCGTAGTAGGCGCTGCGCCTCCAGTCCTCGGCGGTCCAGTCGATCCACTCCTTGCCGTCGAGTGAGGAGCTCCGGCCGAGCCGCAGCGGCCACTGGTCGAGCTGGCCGCTGCTCACCAGCCGGGCGATCCGGTCCACGGTGACCGCGAGCCGCGCCGAGTGGTAGACGGCGACCGGCTGCCCTCTCCGGTTGGTGGGGTCGGACAGGTCGGGACCGAACGACACCCTCCGCATCCCGGTCAGCGGGGCGGGACTCGTCTCCTCGACGACGAACCTCGTGACGGGGCGTCCCATCCGGTCGAAGAGCGGGTTGCCCTGGTCGTCGAGGACCTGCTCCGGCCTGCCGAACGTCCAGTCCTGCCAGTAGAGCAGCCAGCGGTTGCCCTTGTTCCCGTCGTGTTCCAGGGCCTCGAAGTAGACCGTGGGCACGCCGAGCATCGCGGGGATCTCCAGCGCCCCGCTCTCCATGCCGATCTGGACCACGTCGTGCTGGGCCGCCAGCCGGGCGAAGAACAGGCCCTGTTCCGCGTAGTTCAGGGCCACCCCCTCGTTGTGCTCCGGCTTCCAGAACTCCACCAGCGTCCGGATGTCGACGCCGTCCAGCACGCCCTCGCGCTGCCAGGCCTCCTCAAGCCCGGGACGACCGGCGAAGACGTCGTCACCGAGCAGGACGACACGCCGCCCCGGGTGCCGTTCGCGCAGCGTCTCGATCGTCTGACGCAGGATCTCGGGCCGGGTGTCCAGGTGCGGGCCGTGCCTGCCGCCGACCGGCTGTCCCCTGGTGTCGCGCACCCAGAGCAGGGCGTACTCCTCGGGATTCCCGTTGGCCGCGCCGAGCCGGTCGACCACCGCCTGCGCGCGGGCCGTACGGCGGGCGGCGCTCTCCTCGTCCGGTCCGAGCATCCTGTCCACCATGCGCCGCCTGGCCTGCTCGGCGTCGGTCTGGATCGCCTGCAGCGTGAGGAGCTGGGCCCGCATCCACTGGGTCTCGGCGTAGTGGCTCTTCTGACTGGTGTTGGCGAAGGCCAGCCGGACCCGGTGCGGCTCGATGCCGTAGTCCTCGATCAGACGCCGCCGCAGCTCCAGGGCGTCCTTGAGCGGCTGGGCGTGCAGGTCGACGAAGTGGTCGGCCAGCGTGGCGGGGTCGAGGCCCGTGACGTCCGGGGTCTTGAGCAGGGCGCGCAGGAAGGCGGCGTTGGCCTGGTCGGCGGTGAGGCCCGCCGGGAGGTCGCCGAGGAAGGCCAGGTGGGTCTGGTGGGAGTCCCACTGGTAGGTCTTGAAGCCCCGGTCGGGTTCGAAGGCGATCTCGACCGTCGTCTCCGGGTCCGCCATCAGCGCCGCCGCGTGGCTGTACAGCTCGCCACGCTGGTGCGCGTAGAAGCGCAGGTGCTTGTAGTTCTCGTTCTCCGGGCCGGGGACACGGGTCAGTTCCGTGTAGCCGTTGTCGTACATCAGCCGACCCTTGACGAACTCCGCCTTCTCCTCGGGGGAGAGGTCGGTCCGTTCCTTGAGCAGCCGCAGTTCCTCGTCGAGGCCTCCCCGGGTCAGGTGGTCCCACCGCTCGACCATGTCGGGGTCGGCGTGGACCGTGGACGCCGGTGCGACGCTGGGGCCCTCCAGCTGCCGGACCCTCGGCGTTCCCGTGGGGGCGGTCGACTCCCCGGCGTCGGTCATGGGAGCGGGGGTCGTCCCGTCGGTCTCGACCCACTGGCGGGTCTGCGGGTCCCAGCGGCTGGCCGGCGGCGCCTCCGGCCGCAGGAGGGGGTCGAGGAACGCCTGCGCGACCGGGATGGCCTCGGCCAGCCCGCCGTACGGCAGGCCGGGTGTCGTCCTGGCGTACTGGTCGAACTTCCTGAACCAGTCGGGGTTGGGGATCTCGAAGGACTCGGGCACCTTCATGTTCTCGCCCTGTTCGAGCCGCCAGGCGAACTCCGCGTGCAGCATGGCGTGCGTCGCGGGCCCGTCCCACGACGAGCTCAGGATGATCATCAGGACGTCGACCAGGTCCTGGCACCGGTACGGCAGGTCACCCGACTTGCAGCTGAACAGGCCGCCCCCACGGGCGGTGCAGTCGAGGCAGCGCGTCTCCAGCGTCCTGATGCCGTGCGTGTAGATGCCGGAGACCTTGTGCGCCAGGGTGTCCTCGTAGGAGATGACCCTGATGGCGGGGGCCTCGTCCGGGTGGCCGGTCGACATGATCTGCGGGGGGAAGGCGATGAGGTCCGGCTCCTTCCACACGGGCCTGGTGCGCGGCGGGGCGATGTCGACGCTGAGCTGCATGATCTCCATGTCGCCGCAGTAGACCCTGTGCACCATCCTGACGGCCTTGCCGTGCAGGATGGGGACCTTCGACACCCGCTCGAACCGCAGCATGTCGCCGTGGTCACGGGCCAGCGCGGCCTCGTACTCGGCGGCCATCACCTCGGGGTCGGTGTCCCCCGAGATCCTGACGAGGTCGATGTCGCTGCTCGCGCGCCCCCCGGGGTTCCTGGAGAGCATCGCCTGGCCGCCCTTGAGCATCCAGTCGTCGGGGTTGGCGGTGAAGATCCTGCCGAGCGCGCGCTGGAGGGTGAACTGCTGGAGCTCGTCGAGCACCCCCGTCCCACGGCGGTGCGCCTCGGCCCGCACCTGGTTCATCAGGGTGTTCCAGAACCTCTGGAAAACCCTGGGATCACTGTCGGAGCCACTGTCCGCGCCACGGGAGTCGTCCGGGCTGAGGGCGGACCGCATGGCGAGGGCCGGGTCCGTCGCGACCTGGGGGATCCTGATCCCGGCGCGGCGGAGTTCGAGGACACCGCTCAGCGAGCCCCGGCGTTCGAGAACGGCCCTGCGCGCGGTCTGCCTGCCCGTCTCCCCCGGCCTGGGCGTCACGTCGGCCACGATGCCGGCCAGAGTGTGGATCTTCCGGTTCTCCACCGTGGTGTCCCGGTCCCGGCCGAGCAGTTCGTTGACCTGTTCGGCCAGCGCGTCCAGCCGTGGCGGGGCGTCGCCGAGCAGCAGCTCGGACAGGCCCCGCAGCCGGGCCAGTTCGGTGGTGGAGAAGGAGTACTCCGGTCCGGTGTCGTAGACCTCCTGCGCCATCCGGACCAGCGCGTCGGTGTAGGCCAGGTGGTACGGCGTCAGCGGCCCCTCGTCGGCGAAGAGGGCCTCGGCGCGCTCCAGGAGCCTGAGGTGCTCAAGCAGCGGACGGTCTCCGGCGGGGAACTCCTCAAGGAGCGTCCGCAGGTTCCCCGGCAACCGGCCGGGCTCGTAGTCGGGCCGCGACCACTCCTCGGGCCGGGTCTCGTCCTGAGTCTCGTCCTGGGTCTCGGGCCGGGTCTCGGGGTTGTCGGTCGTGGAGTTCTCAGGAGCGAGGTTCTCTGACGTGGAGGCCTCGGAGTTCACGGGTCCGGAGGTCACGGGTCCGGAGGTCGCGGGCGCGGTCTCGGGGCGGGCGGTGAAGGCTCCGCTCTCCGGCAGCAGGCCGTAGACGTGCTCCAGGTGACGGTCGCGGAGCCCGACGGCCTCCGGCACCGGGTGACCGTCCCGGTCGAGCACCGGGTTGCCCCCCGACCAGAGGAGGACCGTGTGCCCCAGCAGGTTGGCGTCGCCCCGGACTCCCGCCGCGCCGAGGTCGGCCCGGTTCCCGTCACGCGCGTCGACGTACTCGTCGAGCATGCCGAGCAGGTGCATCGTCTCGTGCGCGAAGACCACGGGCGGCATCTCCGCGTACCAGCTCGTGTGGTCGATGGGGGCGCGGGAGCGGTAGTCCGCCAGCTGGTCCAGCGGTGCGGTGATCACTTCGCCCTCGCCCGACCAGCTCTGGAGGTCCGCGAAGTCGAAGGCGCGGACCCCGGTCCCGGGGTGCAGGTGGACGACCTCGCCGGTCGGGGCCGAGTCAGGCGCGACCACGAACTCCATCCGCACGTGCAGTTGTGAACCGTCAGGCAGCCGGTGCTGGTGGTTGCAGTAGAGGTCAACCCCTTCGAGCACCCTGGCGTAGGCGGCGGCGATCTCCTCAGGACTCATCCGGGGATCGGCGCGGACGCTCACCCGGACGGTGATCTCGGTGACGGGACGCCGCTGTCCCCGCCACGGGACGGACAGTCTGCGCGCCTCCAGGCGGACCGCCCCCGAGGCGTGCGGGACGGTGACCGGTTCCGGATCGACCGATCCGCGCAGCCCCTCCCAGTCCCTGGCCGACGGCACCTCGCGGGGGTCATGGGCGTTGGCCAGCGCCTGCTCCGGCCCCGAGGCGGGCTCCACGTTGAGCTTCGGTACCCGGACCCCGTGGTCGATCTCCTCGGGCGGTGCGGGCCGTCCCCTGTTGATGAGGGCGTCGATGCTCCCCGCGGGCCGGATTCCGCCCCTGGAACCCACGAGCGGTACGGCGGCCCCCGGCGTGCTGTCCGGGGCCGTCCGCGCGGGTGTCCCGTCCGGCACCGGGTCGCCCTGCTGGTCGGCCACGGGTGCGGAGGCGGACGGGGTCGGCCCGGCGAGCGCCGTGTTCCCCTGCCCACCGGAGGCCGGACCCGCCGGGCCCTCCGGTGCCGTCGAGGTCGCCGGGGCCGTCGTGTCGGCCGGGTTCGCGGCGGCGGTCCCCTGGTGACCGGTGTTCGCCGGGCTCTGCTGGCTCTGCGGGTTCGCCGGGTTCTGCGAGGTGGGGGACTGGGTGGTCGAGGTGGGGTCGGTGACGTCCGGTGCGGCCGCCTGGTCGGGGCGTCCCTGCTGTTCCGTCGTGGTGGCGCCGTTCCCCTGCGTCCCCCCGGCCTGCGGAACACCGCCCGTCGGCTGCGCGCCCGTCTGCTGCGTGTCCGTCTGCTGCGTGTCCGGGGAAACCTGCGCGCCCGGGGGAACCTGCGTGTCCGGGGCGACCTGCGTGTCCGGAGCGGTGTCCGAGGCAGCGTCCGGGGCGGTGTCCGGGGCAGGGTGCGTGGTCGGGGAGACGTGCGTGGTCGAGGAGGTCTTCGTCCCCGGGGAGACGTGCGGGGCCGTACCGGGGGAGGCGTGTGTACCCGGCGGGGTCGTGGGAGTGGAGGAGGACTTCGGCGTGGTGGGGGAGACCGGCCCCTGCACCGGCCCCTGCGAGGAGTGCGACCCGCTCCCGGGTCCGTTCCCAGGCCCGGTTCCGGGGCCGGTCCCCGGGCCGCCCCCTGAGTCGTTCCCGGGAGCGCCCCCGGATGACGGGTCCGTCCCGACGCTCGCCAGGTCGGTGGCCGCGGCGGCGTCGATGGCGGAGTTCAACGCGCCCGCCGGGTTCACGAACGCCCCGACCACGTCGGCGTTGAACGGGCTGACCGTGTTCGTCCGGCCGGCTCCGCCCATGAAGCCGCCGACAAGCGAGTCGGCCGTCGGGGGCGCCCACTGCCCGTACACCAGGCCGTTGGCGACGAAGCTGCCCGCGGGCGAGGCCACCACGTTGTTCAGGCCGGTGTTCAACGCCCGGCCGGGGAAGCGCTTGAAGGCGTTGCCCCACCCCGGCAGGTCGCCCGCGCTCCGGTTCAACTGGCGGATGCCCGGCAGGCTGTTGGTGAGCCCGGAGACCGAGCCGCCTATCTTGGTTCCAACGACCGCGCCCGCGCCCGCGCCGATGACGGCGGCCATGGTCTTGTTCCAGTCCCAGCTCTTCCTGGTGCCCAGCTGGATCTGCTTGTACTGGGTGTAGGCGTCGATGAAGGTCTCTTCACCGATCTCCTCGAACAGTTCGCGGGCCAGCGCGCCGGACAGCAGCTTGCCCCCCGCGCCGCCCGCCAGGGTGGTCAGCTTGCTCGCCGCGGCGACCCCGGCCGGGCGTGCCGCCATGATGCCGAGGCGGGTGAGGATCTTCCTGATCACCTCCCGCAGGGCCGTCGCGGTCGAGCCGACCATCGGGGTGGTCGTCCCCGCGGAGAAGAAGGCCGCGAGCAGTGCGATGGCGATCGCGATGACGGCCACCCAGAAGGCCACGTTGATGGAGATCTTGGAGTACTGCGTCTCCAGTGCGAAGGCGTCCGTCTGCTGGGCGTACCGGTGGTGACCGGCCATCTTGGACAGCACGCCGGTCTTCTCGTCGTACATCTGCCCGATTCGGGAGAACGTGACGGGCTTGACGGGGGCCTCCCAGTCCGCCGCGATCGTCCGCACCGCCGTACTCGTGGGCTCGAAGGAGGCCGCGTAGACCTCGACGGCCCGCCGGTGCACCTCCCGCAGCTTCCACAGCCCGCTCTCGCTGGCCTCGGGCCAGGCCTGTCCCGACATGAGCATCGGGATCAGCCAGTGGACCACCCAGTCCGGCAGCTGTTCCGTCTCCCACACCGGCCGCACGTCCGTCGCGGACACGCCGCCGAAGTCGTCCTCCGACGGCAGACCGCCCGGCGTCTGTGAGTTGACGTCCCCCCTACCGGCCATCTCAGGCCGTCACACGTCCCTGGGCCACTGCCTTCGCGTGGCGGGTCATGTCCTCGACGTTCCTGACGTCGGCCGCCCGGGAGTTGGCGATGGTCTTGCGCAGCAGCGTCCCGGCGTCCGTGATGTGGCCGACCAGTTCGGCCCCCGTCTCGACCAGCCGGTTGGGGCCGTCCCCCTTGAGGTACTGGGCGGCGAACGCCCGCCCCTCGGGGCCGTTCCCCCACGGCGCCGTCGCGTTGAGCGCCTTCAGCTCGGCGGACACCGGCGACAACGCCTCGTTGAGGTCGGAGGCCATGGTGTCCCACTGGGAGATCCCGTTCTCGATGACCGCGCCCAGGTAGAGGACGGGCTCAGAGGTCGCCACTGGTCCTCCCCGCCATCATGCCGGCCAGCTGGTCCATCATCTTCTCCACGTCGCCTTCGATGTAGGCCCGCATCTGGTCGGCGGGGACCAGCGGCTCGAACACCTCGACGACCTTCTGCTGCGCCTTCTCGCCCGCGCGGTGGACGGTGTCGGTGATGGTGTCGGCCAGGGCCCTGGCGTCGGGGTGGCGGTAGATCCTCGGGTCGATGTCGAGCCGGACGAGTTCGCCGCGCGAGTTCACCGTGACCGTGATCAGGCCGTCCTTGGACCTCTCGGTCACCTGTACGGCCTTCGCGTTCCGCAGCAGGTCGAGTCCCTCGTCCTGCAGGCTCATGAAGGTCCGACGCAGTTCGTCGGCGTAGGCCCGCATACCTGTCGCGTCCGCTCTCTCGACCGGCTGCACGTTCTCCCCCGTGGTAAACGCTGTCACTGTGTTCACTCGAACAACACGATCAAGCTACCTAACGTCCACCACAAAGTTCGCTTCTGTTATTTAAATCACAGAACAGCTACAGAAGCCGTACATAAGTCACGAAATCGTGACAGAACGCGCCTCTTCCCTCGCATTCCCCGTTTCCACGCGGGGGGTCCAGCGGCGATAAACTCCCCGCTCGACCCTTTCGAACCCCAGCGAGAGAGCCACCGGCGCCAGACCGCCGGGATACTCCAGCAGCACCTCGTCCTCCCTCTCGCCGACCACCAGGAAGGGTTCGCCGCGCCATTCGCAGACCGTGGTCACGAGGTCGATCCGCTCGCACTCCCCGGCGGGCACCACCACGATCCACCGCCCGGCGACCACCTCCTCGGCCCCCTCGACGGCGTACGGACTCCACAGACGCAGCCACAGTCCGTCCCCGCGGAGTTCGGGAGAGGCCCGGTAGGGGCTCCCGCGCCAGTGGGCCCGGTAGAAGGAGCCGGTCACCGCGCCGCCTCAAGGAGAATCCATCCTCCGAGGTCCCCGTCGTAGACCGCGCGCCGCCGGGTCACCCCGTCGTCGCCCAGCTCCACGATCTCCGCCCCGTACGGCAACGCGACCCCGGCCACCTTGTACTCCCTGATCGTCTGGTCGACGTTCGGCACCAGCCCCAGCCCGACGAAGGGCGGCTCCTCGACCACCCACCCGCCCACGGCGCGCATCGTCTCCTCGTCCACCCCGCCGTAGGGCGTCCGGTAGAGGTCGAACCCGATCGCGGGCCAGCGCAGGACGTTCACCGATCCGCTATCGGTGATCATCTCCTCCTGCAGCAGGGCCTCGGCGAGCACGGTCGGCGTCGCGATGTGCGCCACGTCGAGGGCGTGGTGACAGTATCCGGACACACTCGGCGCGCCGTCGTCGAGCAGCGCCCGGATCTCCTCCGGCCCGACCAGTTTCTGCACGATCGGGATCCCCGGATCGACCGCGTTGTCCTGCGCGAGGGTGGGCGCCGCGAGCCGGGCCACCGTACCCGACTCAAGGAGGAAGGAGGGCTCAAGCCCCGAGTTGACCGCCAGTCCCCAGTGGGGGTCGGGCCATCCCGCGGCGAGTTCGGCCATCAGGACGATCCGGTGGTCGCCGACGGCTCCGCCGGTGCCCGTCAGCAGCGCCTCCTGTGAGGTGTAGGCGATCAGCCAGGTCCGTTCGCCGTCCGTCCAGGTCGGCCAGGCCACGGGCTCGTCCCCCGCCGCCGCGGCTCTGGAGATCGGCATCGCGAAGTCGGCCGCGGCCAGCAGGCCCAGGCACCGGGCGAGGTCCCCTCCTGTCTGCGCCGCGTGGAGCCGCTCTTCGAAAGGAGTGAACCGCCACATACGGCACACCGTAGTCGAGGGAAGTCCGCGGGCCCTCCCCGGCAGGAGGGGAGAGCCCGCGGGGTCCAGATGCCCGCCGCCCCTTTGTGCGAAACGCAAATTACATATATGGGGCGTCCGTTACAAGCCTAATTCGAACAGCCGTTGACAGTGCCCGAGGGGAGCGGAGTATGGAGGGGCGGGGTCAGGCGCCGCCCGCACCAATGCCGGACACCCGGGGTACCCACCCTGGCGACGTTCCTCCCCTGCCCCGATGCTTCGATGTTGCGAAGCAAACCAATCGGTTAAGGGGTTTTCATGGACCTGGGACTTGACGGCCGTACCGTGATCGTGACCGGAGCGTCGGGCGGCATCGGCCGGGAGGTCGCGCGGGGTTTCGCCGCCGAGGGTGCCGACGTGGTGCTCACCTATCGCAGCTCACCCGAGGAAGCCGGGCGGGTGGCCAAGGAGATCGGGGAACACGCCCTGGTCGTCCCCTACGAGCTCGGCGACCTCGATTCGGCCCGCGCCGTGGTCTCCGCCGCCCTCGACTGGACCGGCCGGATCGACGTGCTGGTCAACAACGCCCTCTTCACCTGGGGATGGGAGCCCGGCGAGTCGTTCGACAAGGTCGAGGAGGACGCCTGGCGTGAGATGGTGCGGCGCAACGTCGAGGGCTACCTGGAGCTGAGCAGACTGGTCACCCCCGGGATGCGCGAACGCCGTTTCGGACGCCTCGTGCACATCTCCAGCGGTCTCGTCGACGAGGGCATGGCCGGTGCGGAGTACTACACGACGGCCAAGGCCGCGGTCCACGGGTTCAGCCGGTCCGCGGCCTTCAGCCTCGGCCGGGACGGCGACATCCTGTCCAACGTCGTACTGCCCGGCCTCACCGCGACCGCGCGCAACGAGGAGCGGATCGAGCCGTTCAGTCAGCGCTACATCAACCTGTCGGCCGTCGGCCGGCTGCTCGACGCCCGTGAGGTGGCCAACGCGGTCGTCTACCTCGGTTCGGCCGCCAACACCGGCATCACCGGCCAGACCATCTCCGTCACCGGCGGCGTCTGACCCGCGCGTCCCCGGCGGCGACGCCCGAACCCGCCGGGGACGCCGGTTCCTCGGACAGGCGGCGAACCGGACAGGCGGCTCTCCTGGCAGGCGGCTCCCGGGGCGGGCGGTGAACCAGGGCAGGCAGCTCCCGGGGCGGGCGGTGAACCGGTGACGCGGCCGAAACCGGCCCGCCGGTCAGGTGTCCCGGTGCCGTTCGACGCGCTTGCGCCTGGCGACCTCGCGCTTGTACTCGGCCAGTTCCCGCCTCCTCTCCCGCTGGTCGGTGGCCGCCTCACGCTTGCGGCCCTCCAGCTCGATCCGCATCGCCTCCTGCGAGGCCGTACTCCTGGTGGAGACCCGGGCGGCCTGGCGGGCGGCGAGCTTGGCGGCGCGTTTGGGGTTGACCCGCCGCTCGGCGCGCTCCCCCGCCGGTACGGCGCGCGACTCCGCGGTCCGCGCGAGCAGCGCGCTACCGTGCCGCATCAGGAACTCGTACAGCTCCGGGTCGGTCGGCTCAGAGCCGAGGACGAACCGCGTCACCCGCAGTTCGTCGCCCTCGACCATCTCCAGGACACCGACCCAGAAGGGGCCCTCGTAGTAAACGGCCAGTGAGATCACAACGCCCTCCCAGGTGTATGCCGACGAACGGTCTGACGAGACCGTTTCCGGCACACCGGACATCCCTGGAGAGGGCGGTTACGAGAGCGACATGCCCGGGCTACCAACCGGACCGCGTTTTCGTGTGCGGCCCCATGGTACGCCCCGGATCAGGTGTCGTTGAAGCGGGTGAGCGTCCACCGGGGCGGCGGCCACCGGCCCGGGTCCTCGTCGGTGACCCACTCCGTCACGGAGGCCGGGGAGACCTCCAGGTCGAAGGGCCGGTAGGCGGGCAGCAGCCCGAACACGTTGAAGGAGACCTCGACCGTCTCCGCGTGGCCGACGACGATGACGGTCTCACCGCGATGGCGGTAGGCGAGGTCGGCGACGGTACGGCTGACGCGCGTCACCAGCTCGGCCCAGCTCTCGTTGCCCGCCTGGAAGGGCCGGTGGACACCGCCGCCGTCGGCGTGGAAACGCCGCAGGAACTCCTCGCTCGGCAGCCCGTCCGCCTCCGGCGGGATGTGCCAGGTGCACAGCCCGCAGTCCTGGAAGTCCTGGGAGAAGGGCAGGCCGCAGGCCGCAGAGATCGCGGTGGCCGTCTCGACCGCCCTGGGCAGGATCGAGGAGTAGACCGAGGTCCTGGCCTCCCCGATCTCGGCGGCGAGCCGCCTCCCGAGCCGTTCCGCCTGCTGCCTGCCGGTCTCGGTGAGCCCCCGGCAGCCCTTCGGGCCGCCTGTCACCCGCTCGTGCTTGTGCAGGGAGTCTCCGTGTCGCACGAAAAGGACGCGGGTCCGCATGATCTCGATCATGCCGGCCTTCGTGGGGCGGACGAGAGAGGAATGTCCATATGGTCGAGTTCCATCGACCATATGACCGATCATGATCAACCGCGCGGAACCTAGCTTCGGGGTGACGACATTCGACAGGGGGCTTTCCGTGCGTGCACGAAAGATCGTCACAGCCGTCGCCGCGGGGGCGACGCTGATGACGGGGATGGCGGTCACCGGCCAGGCGTCAGCGGACGCCGCGGACCTCGCAGGGGCCGCAGGAACGTTCCACCGCCAGACACTCACCTGGCACGGCTGCAGGACCGGGCCGGACGACGAGACCGGCGAGAAGCTGGACGCGGCGGGCGCCCAGTGCGCCGAGGTCACCGTCCCGCTGGACTACCGCGATCCCCGGGGGCGGACCATCTCGGTGGCGATCTCCCGGATCAGGGCGACCGACCCGGCCAGGCGCAGGGGCGCCCTGCTGATCAACCCCGGTGGTCCCGGCGGAAGCGGGGTGCCCCAGGTGCTCCTGGCCGGGTACATGCCCGCCGTCGCGGCCCGTTACGACCTGATCGGGATGGACCCGCGCTTCGTCGGCCGCAACAGGCAGATCCGCTGCCGGTGGACGACCGACACCCCGACCCGGTCCGCCGGTCCGACCCGCCGCACCTTCGACGAGAGCGTGACCCTCATGAAGGAGCTGGCGGACGGGTGTGCCCAGGGCGACCGTGACCTGCTGCCCCACGCCACGACCCGCAACACCGCCCGCGACATGGACGTCGTCCGCGAGGTCCTCGGCGAACCCAAACTGTCCTATCTCGGCTACTCCTACGGCACCTACCTGGGCGCCGTCTACACGCAGATGTTCGGTGCCCGCGCCGACCGGATCGTGCTGGACAGCGCGGTCGGACCGGACGTCTACGGCCCCGACCTGCTGTCGGAGAACGGCCCGGCGATCGCCGCCGCGCTGCGGAACTGGGCGTCGTGGGCCGCCGCGCGCGACACCGAGTACGGCCTGGGCACGACCGAGGCCGAGGTCCTGGCCACCGTGGAGCGTGTCAACCAGGCCGCCACCCGGCGTCCGCTGCGGGTCGGCCCGTATCGGCTCGGCTTCCAGCACGTCCCCTATCTGCTGTTCGTCCGCCTCTACGACGACCGCCCCGAGGCGTACGCCGGCCTCGCCGCCGAGGTGCGGGTGCTGGCCGACGCCGCACGGGGGAGAACGGTCACCGTCCCGGCGTCGTTGAAGGAGACGCTCGACGGCCTGTTCACCGGTTCGGGGTCGGCGGAGGACCGGGCGGGGACCCCGATCATCTGCGCCGACAAGCCCGCCACCCGCGACCCGCAGTCCTACTTCCGCGACATCCAGGCCCACCGCGCCGACGAGCCGCTGTTCGGGCCGATGACCCGCAACGTCAGTCCCTGCTCCTTCTGGCCGACCGCACCGGTCGAGGCGCCGACCACGATCGGCAACGACGTCCCGCTGCTGGTCGTCGGCGCGACCGGCGACCCGGTGACCCCCTACCCCGGCCAGCGGGCCATGCACCGGGCGTTGACCGGTTCCCGTATGGTCACCTTGCGCGGCGCCTACCGTCACGGCGCCTACCTCGCGGCGGGCGACACCTGCGTCGACGCCACCGTCAACCGGTATCTGGTCGACGGTGTCCTGCCCGGCGGTGACACCGTCTGCGACAGGGACGGTGCCCCAGGCGGGCGACGGTGAGCCGTGCCCGCGTCCCACGGTGGTCCGGCACTCGTGGGACGCGGGCACCTTGACCTGTTCCGCGGGTCCTCACCATGGTGAGGACCCGCGGAACACGTCTCAGACCTTGGCCGCGCGGAGTCTCGCGACCGCTCTGGCGGCGACCGCCTGGGCGGCCGCGGCCTTCGGCGGCCGGAAGGCGAGCTGGCTGAGGACCATGAGGGTGGCGCGCACCCTGGCCAGAACCAGCACCTCCCCGTAGGCCCACTCGCCGTTGACGTTCACGGTGATCCACATGGCCCGGCTCCGGTCGCCGAGGGCGGCCATCCTGATCGGGGTGACCCGCACGACGGAGACGGCCGGGCGCTCACCCCGGTAGGCGAGGCTGAACGACGAGCAGCGGGGCAGCACCCTCAGGACGCGGTCGAGGTCGTGGTCGGCGACGACGGCCGTCGGGTAGCGCCGCAGGTTCTCCACGACCCACGGGCCGAAGGCCCCCTTGGCGGCGAACCCGGCGAAGGCGTAGTCGACGCCACGGTATCGGGGCCTGCTGAACTCCAGTTCGTCGAGTACGGCGGCGCACTCCGGACTGGTGCTGGTGCTGTAGGGCCTGTACTCGGGCTTCCAGGGGGCGTAACCGGCGGGCAGGTCGGCGAGGGTGAGCAGCCCGCGGCCGAGCGCGGGCACGGCCCTGCCCGTGGTGCCGTCGG
>NZ_JBHSBC010000021.1:156453-325493 GCF_042650425.1 Streptosporangium jomthongense
CCGACGGCACGAGCAGGACGAGCAGCAGAGGGACGGCCAGGAGAGTACGGCCAAGCGTCCCGGCACGGGACATGGCGTCACCACCCTTCGGTGGGAAACGGGGAGACGGGTTCCGGCACTGGTGCGTCGTGGTAGCGCCTGAGGTGGTCGCAGCGTCTGACGAACGCGGTCCACGCCAGTCCCTCCAGGTCCTGGGACCGGGTGCGGGCTCCGCGCAGGAACAGTTCGCCGACCTGGCGCAGAAGGCCGTCGTCCGAGTCACGCAGCGTCTCCCCCAGCCGCGCCTTGGCGGCGTGGTCGGCGGGAGCGCCGAATCCGGACACACCGACGGTGAACAGCCCCAGGCAGATCACGCCCGCCTGGGGTGAGTCGGGAAGCGCCGCCGCGCGCGTCGTCACGGGCGGAGGGGGCGCGGGAGAGAGGATCAGCAGGCTTGGCGGGAGCACGAGGACGAGGACGAGGAGGGGCGCAGCCGTACGGAGGGGCAGGCGCGGGGCGAGCAGCGCGACCAGCGCGAGGACCAGCAGGAACAGCGCCGCCTGGGGGGTGATCATCAGGCGGGCGAGGTCGGCGGCTCCCCACTGCTCGGAGGCGGCCAGGCGGGCGGCGAGGGACCAGGTGCCCAGCACGACGGCGAGCATCAGGGCCGCCAGGGGCGCCGTGTACCGCCAGGCACGCGTCCCCGCCCTGGGCGCCCACGCGCGGGCGGCCAGGGCGAGCCAGCCGGTCACCGCCGTGGTCAGCGCCAGGAGCGTCACCGTCATCCAGATCGCGGTACCCGGCTGGATCTCGGTCGGCTCGGCGACGGCCGTGAAGTCGGGCGCCGTGGGGATCCAGCGGCTCCACCGCACACCCGACCTGGGCGCCAGGACCAGCCCGGCCACCAGTCCCGCCCCCAGCCCGAGGCCGCAGGCCAGGACCTGGAGCCGGGTGAGGACCCGCGCCGCCCCCGCCCGCCAGACGGCCAGGCCGACGATCCCGGAGACGGGCACCGCGGCGACGAGACCGGCCACCCAGTAGGCGACGAGCGGCGGCACGGGCAGCAGCGTCCGCAGGCTCACACCGAGTTCGGTGACGACGACGCCCGCCGCGATCCCGGTGGCGACGGCCTCGACGGCGGAGGGCCGCAGCAGCAGGTCCGGGTCGAGCAGCACCCTCAGCCGCCGTTCGTGGGGTGGGTGCAGGCGCAGCAGGCCGCGGCGTTCCTGCTTTCCGCCGGTCAGCAGGGCGAGCATGCCGCCGGGCCGCAGGTCGCCGCCCCACAGGTCGGCGTCGTGCTCGCGTGCCCTGACCACGGCGGCCCAGGTGCCCGTGACCAGCAGTGCGAGCACGAGGTCGCGCCAGGTGACGGCGAGCGCCGGGGTGGGGCCGGTGACCAGCAGCGCGGAGAGCCCGACCGGCGCGATCGTCACCAGCGCCAGGCTCACGACGGCGAAGACGGCCAGGTAGGTACGGTCGACGTCCCGGTTGCGCAGGTGACCGAGCTCGTGGGCGAGCGTCGCGGTGACCCGCTCGGTGTCCGTCACGGCGCACAGGGGGGTGTCGGAGGAGAGCATGACGCGGTGCCGGTTCCTGCGGCCGTAGACGAACATCCACAGCGGCCCGCTCTGTTCGCTGAGCATCAGCGTCGGTGTCCGGTCGAGTCCCGCCCGCTCGACGGTCTCCCGTATGGCCCGGGGCCAGGGGTCGAGCGGACGGGCGCCGTGCCGGTGGGTGATCACGGTGGGCGCCGCCAGGTAGGCCGACACGGTCAGGACCGCGACCAGCGCGGGACCGGCCAGCGGGACCAGCGCCTGGAGCACCAGGATCCGGGTCGAGCAGTCGAGGAACTCCTCGATCCCGGGCAGCGCGCCGCAGGCCCGGTTACGTTCGCTCCAGCCGTCCTGGACGAGCACCAGGAACCAGTAACCGCCGAAGAGCGCCCCCGCCGCGACGGTGAGGAACAGCAGCCGCAGGCGTTCGACGCTCGTCGAGGGCAGGGTGGGGCCGTTCCCCCGCACGGGTCACCCCCCGGACGCGTCGGGTGGGGCGTCGAGCCCGAGTTCGCGGTGGAGCGCGCCGACGACCGCGTCGGCCAGGAGCCGGGCCCGGGGCTCGGCCAGGCCCGCCGCGAGGGCGTTGGACAGGACGGCCTCCCCGATCCTGCGGCGTTGCCGGTCGTCGAAGGGCGGTAGCGGCTCCTCGATGAGCCGTTTCCTGCCGCGCCGGGTCACCCGGCCGAAGAGGCCGCGTATCCCGGTGCGGGTCTGGTCGGAGATCTCGTCCTTGGCGGCGTCCAGGAGGGCACCGCCGACGAAGGAGATGACCACGGGTGTCCAGGCGGTGATCTCCACCAGGATTCCGGAGCCCATGAGCCGCTCCCGGGACCGGCCGTCCGTGGGGTTCCTGACGTGGACCGCCCAGAGCCGGGGCAGGAAGGGGAGTTCCTCGGGGCCGAGGTCGGCGATGACCGCCTCGACGATTTCGTAGGGTGTGCGCCGTTGCGACACTGACGCTCCCGATGCCAAGGGAGAATGAGGCGTATCAGAAGGTACTCCTCCCGCCGGAGAATCGCCCCACCCGCCATGGCCTTTCTGCCGGAAAAGCCATACCAAAACTGAATATTAACCTTTAAGGAAGATATATCCCTTAAGGGCAATATTTCGTTGTATAGCGGGATGAACGCCTGGTCAGGGGACGGTGACCACCACCTTGCCCCGCGCGTTCCCCTCCTGGACATAACGGATGGCCTCGGCCACCCGCTCCAGCGGATACGTACGGTCGACGACGGGAGTGACCTTTCCCGCCTCGATGAGTTCTTTCATGAGAAGAAGGTCGGCGCGGTCGTCGGTGTGCACCCGCACCCGCAGGCTCTGCCCGACGAACGGCGACAGCGCGAAGGCCCTGAACCAGCGGTCGGTCCCCCAGAACCAGGGGCCGCCGGTCCCTCCGACGATCACGAGGGTCCCGCGCGGCTTCAGCGCGCGACGGCACTCGGCCAGGGACGGGCTCCCCTGCACGTCGAGGATGAGGTCGTAGCGCTCCCCCCGGTCGGCGAACCTCTCCCTGGTGTGGTCGACGACGTCCTCGGCCCCCAGGGAACGCACGAGGTCGGCCTTGGCCGGGCCGCAGACACCGGTGACGGTGGCGCCGTACGAGCGGGCGATCTGCACGGCGAACGTGCCGACGCCGCCGGAGGCGCCGTTGACCAGGACCCGCTGCCCCGGGCCGATGCGCCCGTCGCGCAGCCCCTGCAGGGCGGTGAACGACGAGATGGGTACGGCGGCGGCCTGCTCCAGGGAGAGATTGACCGGTTTCGGCAGGAGTTGCCCCTCGGGGACGGCGACGTACTCGGCGAAGGAGCCGGCACACCAGCCGAAGACCTCGTCACCCGGCTCGAACTCCGTGACGTTCGCGCCGACCTCCTCGACCCGTCCGGCGACCTCAAGCCCGGCGACGGGGTTCCTCGGCCTGCGCAGCCCGGTCACGAACCGGGCGACGTACGGCATGCCCCGCATGAGGTGCCAGTCGTCTCCCCCGATGGGGGCCGCGTGGACCCTGACCAGCACCTCCCCGTCCCGGGGGACCGGCCTGGGGATCTCCTTGAGCCGTAACACCTCGTCGGGCGGGCCGTACCGCTCGTGGGTGATCGCGCGCATGACCGTCTCTCCTCACTGACTGGGGGTCGCGAGGAGCGGGGTCACTCCTCGGTTTCGGGGTACTGGAAGACGTCGTCGAGCGGGACGCCGAAGACCCGGGCGATGCGGAAGGCCATCTCCAGGGACGGCGAGTAGCGGCCCTGCTCGATGGCGATGACGGTCTGACGGGTCACACCGACGCGTTCGGCGAGTTCCGCCTGTGTCATCTCACCCTGGGCGAATCTGAGGGACCGGATCGTGTTCGTGATCCTGGTCGGCTTCACCACGTCTGGAAACCCCTGCGGTAGGCGATGATCTTGGCCGCCGATCCGAGGACCGACGACAGGACGAACGCCAGATAGATCACGTTGGCGATCCAGAAGTGGTCCAGCCTGGCCATGGCCATGCCGAGCGCCGCCACGCCACCCGCGACGACGAACGACCGGCCGACGTACTCGCCGAACCGGTAGATCTCCCGGTCGCGCTGGTCCTTCCTGTCGGCGTCCCCGGGTGAGGCTATCGCGAGCGCCACATCGAGCACGATCGTCGCCACGATCGCCGAGCCGACGGTCCACAGCAGCACCGGAACGTACGGCACGGCGGCCAGGGCGCCCTCTCCCACCCGTCCGAGGATGACCAACACGTAGGTCACGTAGGACACGACCGTGACCACCAGCATGACCCAGGCGCGCTTCTCTTCCGCCGACATGCCTTCAATGTAAATCAAACAAAACATCATGTCTACTTTTCTTTACATCGCCGATCGTGGCCAGGATGTACGGAGGCGGGGCACTCTGTCAGTGACAGCACGATCGAACATCCGGGGGCCGACCTTGCGCGTGGAACACGACGGGGAGAACGACGTCGCCTACGTCCACCTGGCCGAGGAGATCGCCCCGGGCGCGGCGAGAACCCGGATCGTGGTCGAGGACCCGGCGCTGCGGGGTGAGGTGATCCTCGACCTCGACGAACACGGCCGCCTGCTGGGCGTCGAGGTCGCCGGCGCCTCCGCCGCGCTGTTCCCCGAGACCCTGGCCGAGTCCGAGCAGGAGGGCACGCCGTACGAGGGGTGACGCGGCGGTCGCCGTGAAGAAGATGTGCCCGTTTCAGTAAGTAGGGGTGTGAACCCACGAAGAACACCCCTGACGGCCATCGACGCCACCGGTAGAAGATGATCACAACCCCATCGCGAGAGGCCGAGGACGCCCATGCGATCGAGGAGTCCCTCCACGTCCCCGAACGGTTCGCCGTCCTCTACGACCGTTATTTTTCGGACATCCACCGCTACGTCGCGGGCAGGCTGGGCACCCAGACCGCCGACGACCTGACGGCGGAGGTCTTCCTCGCGGCCTTCCGCGGCCGCGAGGGCTTCGACCCCGCCCGGGGAACGGTCCGCGGCTGGCTGTACGGCATCGCCACCAACCTCCTCGCCCGCCACCGTGGCCAGGAGGCACACCACCTGAGCGTCCTGCGCCGGATGTCGGCCGACGACGGGATCGACGCCGGACACGAGGAGCTGGTGGCCGGACGGCTCACCGCCGCGGGCGTGCGGGGGCCGCTCGCGGAGGCCCTGGAGGCGATGCCGGAGGCCGACCGTGACGCGCTGTTGCTCCTCGCGCTGGCCGAGCTCAGCTACGAGGAGATCGCGCACGCCCTCGGCGTCCCCACGGGAACCGTCGGATCGCGGCTCAACCGCGTCCGCAGAAAACTGCGAGCCGCCCTCGGCGGCGTCAACCCCTTGATCGGAGCATCGGATGGATGACCTCGCCCAGATCCGCGCGCTGATGTCGGTGCGACCGCCCACGCCGGAGGTGGTCGCCGAAGGCAGGGCACGACTCACCGCCGCCTTCCAGGAGCCCCTCCGGGAAACCGTTTCCCGGGAACCCGTTCTCCCCGAGCCCACCGTCGGCCGGATCCGCAGGGCCATCCGGGCGGCCAGGTGGACCGCCCTCGGCGCGGGCCTGCTCGGCGTCGCGGCCACCACGGCCGTCGTGCTCTCGCAGGGGGCCCCGGATCCCGCGCCCACGCGCTCCGTGGCGACGCTGTCCGCCAAGGACGTCTTCCTGGCCGCCGCGAACTCGACCGTCAGGATGCCCACGACCGGGAAGTACTGGGTGCGCAAGGCCGTCAACGGCCGCCGGCTCGACTCTCCCGACAAGCGCTACCGCCTTGTGAAGACCACCGCGGTCGAGTCCTGGGTCCCGCGGGCACCGGGTGGACGCGCGTGGACGATCACGCAGGAGCAGGGAACCGTCCCGGCGACGCCCGAGGACGAGAAGGCCTGGCGGGCCGCGGGCTCCCCGCGGAGCTGGACCTACCCCGATCGGAAGGTCACGCTCCACGCCGAACCTGGTGAACGCCAGGCCGTGTGGAACGACACCGGTAAGCCGATGACCCTGCTCGACACCCCCATGACCCCGCAGGCGTTGAAGGCGCTGCCGACGACCCCCGAGGGGATGCGGACCTACCTGGAGAAGGTCGTCGCCGACGGGTACGGCGCCGAGCCGGTCAACATGAACGCCAACGTCTTCCAGTACGGCACCCAGCTCGTCATGGACTTCCCCGTCTCCGCCGAGGTGCGGGCCGCGGTCTACCGCATGTGCGCCGTGTTGCCCGGTGTGAAGTCCCTCGGCACGGTCACCGATCCGCTCGGCCGTACCGGTCAGGCGGTCGGTTTCCAGGAGGGGGCCGCCGCGCGGACCCGGTTCGTGCTGGACACCACCACGGGACGACTACTCGCGTCCGAGTCGGCCAACTCCTACCGTGGCGAGCTGATCGAGTCCTACGCGGCGGTCAGCTCCCTCACCTGGACCGACGAGGAGCCCGACCTCCCCGCCAAGCAGAGCCCTCAGGACCGCCCTGCCGACTGACCCGCGTACGGCCACTCCGCCCGGCCACGCCTCATCCGGCGTGGCCGGGCGGAGCTTTCCCATCTACTTCACAAAGCGGACAGGGGGCCTAATATCGGTCTGGACGCACGAACGAGTGGGGCTGGACCCACTGTGATCGCTCGCCCCGCACGGTGCACAGTTGAGGCACCGAACAAAAGCGAGGAAAGACATGAAACGCCTGGCATCGTGGCTGACATGTGCGGGGACGGGCTTCGTACGGTCATGTGTCGTGGTGGCCGTCAGCCTGCTGGTCCCGGCCGTGTGGGCGGTCGCCGTGGCACTGTGGATCCGGGTGTGGCACGGAGACCCGTGGTCGGGGATCGTCCCGCTCCTGTGGGCCTGCGTCGGCACCCTCGCCCTGGTCCGCCCCGTCTGCCGGATGGTCCGCTCCCTCGTCGCGAGGTGGACGGGAACCGTCATCCCCGCCGGGTACCGGCAGCCGGGACCGGTGACACAGCTGTCCACCGGATACTGGTGGAACGGCCACTCCTACGAGCGCAGCGATCGCGACGCCCTCATGGACCAGAAGTGGCGGCTCCGCTGGAAGGACCCGGCGAACTGGCGTGACCTGCGGTTCGTGGCCATCATGCCGTTCACCGCGGGAGTGTCCGCGGTCATCCCACCGGCCGGGATCGCGGGAGCGATCGTCGGACTCTCCCAGCCGTCACCCGTCATGCGCCTCCTCGGCGTGTTCGGCGGCGCCGTGGCCGTCTTCCGCTCCCCGGACGCCTGGCGGGTCGTCGAGCCGGTGGCCGTCCGCTTCCTGCGCCCGTCGTCCGCGATGGCGCTGGCGGAACGGGTCGACGAACTGACCGCCCAGCGCGCGGACACCACGGTCGCGCAGGCCGCCGAGATCCGCCGGATCGAGCGGGACCTGCACGACGGGGCGCAGGCACGCCTGGTCGCGCTCGGGATGTCGCTGGCGACCGTGGAGAAACTGATGAGGACCGACCCCGACCAGGCCGCCGAACTGCTGCGGGGAGCACGGGCGGGCGCCGCCACCTCCCTGGCCGAACTGCGCGACCTGGTCAGGGGCATCAACCCGCCGGTGCTGAGCGAGCGGGGCCTCCTCGACGCCGTCCGCGCCCTCGCCCTGGACAGCCCCCTCGAAACGACCGTCAGCGCCGACGCCCGGCTGAGCCTGGACCTGCCGATCGAGTCCGCCCTCTACTTCGGGATCGCCGAGCTGCTGACCAACGCGGCCAAGCACGCCCACGCGAGCCTGGCGCGCGTCTCCATCGTCCGGGACGACACCGGCGTCGTCGTCGACGTCGAGGACGACGGCCGGGGCGGGGCCGACATGCGGACCGGCGGCGGACTCGACGGGCTGCGCCGCCGCCTCGCCGTCTTCGACGGCACCCTGGCGGTCACCAGCCCGGCAGGCGGTCCGACCCACGTGAGGATGATGGTGCCATGCGCGTCGTTGTAGCCGAAGACCTCTATCTCCTGCGTGACGGGATGATCCGCCTCCTCCAGGCGTACGGGCACGAGGTCGTGGCGACGGCCACCACCGGCCCCGAGACGCTCGACGCGCTGCTGAAGTGGCGGCCGGACGTCTCCGTGGTCGACGTCCGGATGCCGCCGACCCAGTCGGACGAGGGCCTGAAGGCCGCGCTCGCCGCCCGCCGCGAGGTGCCCGGCCTGCCGGTCCTCATCCTCTCCCAGCACGTCGAACAGCTCTACGCCCGGGAACTCCTGGCCGACGGCGCCGGAGGGGTCGGCTACCTCCTCAAGGAGAGCGTGTTCGACGCCGACCAGTTCGTCGACGCCATGGAACGCGTCGCCGGAGGCGGGACCGCCATGGACCCGGCCGTCATCGCCAGGCTGCTCTCCAGCGGCTCCACGAACAGGCGGCTCGAAGGCCTCACCGAACGCGAGCACTCCGTACTCGCCCTGATGGCCGAAGGACTGTCCAACCAGGCCATCCGCCGGCGGCTCTTCCTCAGCGAGAGCGCCATCAGCAAGTACACGACCTCGATGTTCGACAAACTCGGCATCACCGACGACCACCACAACCGCCGGGTCCTGGCCGTCCTCACCTATCTCAACAAAGCCTGATATTTCCGTCGCCGGGCGCCGTGGGCGCGCCACCGCAGGGCCTGGTCTTCGAGGACCCGTTCCTGGCCGCCCGGCAGCCCGACCGCCCCGCGCTCGTCGGCGGCAAGGAGCCCCTCGACGCCGCGGGCCGTACGCCATGGCTGGAACCGAGAAACATGACCGAACTGATCGACCGCCTGAAGGACAAGGGCTTCTCCGGATAGCCCTTCGGAGGGCGCGCCGCCGTACCTTGAGAGCATGATCGAACGGGCTGGGGTCGCGGTTGTCGGTGTCGGTAACAACGTGTCCGCGTTTCTGCAGGGGATGGCGCTGTACCGGGCCACGGGGGAGTTGGTCGGGGTCCGGCGGCCGGTGCTCGGGGGGATGGGCGTCGGTGACATCGACTTCGTGGCGGCGTTCGCCATGTCCCCGGGGAAGGTCGGGAAGGACCTCGCCGAGGCGATCTTCGCACCGCCCAACAACTTCCCCCGGATCGTCGACGACCTGCCGCCGTCGGGTGTCACGGTACGGCGTGGCCTCTCGGCCGACGACGCAGGTGCCGACGCCGCCGAGGTGGAGCGGGTGGCCGGGGAGTTCGCCGGGGCCGAGGTGGTGCTCTACGCGGCCCCCAGCGGAAGGCAGCGAACGGCGGAGGCCTACGCCGAAGCGGCGCTGCGGGCGGGTGCGGCGTTCGTCAACATCACCTCGGACACGGTGGCCCGTGATCCGCGGTGGCTTGACCGGTTCACCGAGGCCGGACTTCCCCTGCTGGGGGACGACCTGACCAGCCAGTTCGGCACGTCCATCGTGCACCACGCCCTGTTGCGGCTGCTGGAGGAGCGCGGGCTCACCCTGGTCAGCTCCTACCAGGTCAACCTGGGCGGCACCGAGGACTTCCGCAACCTGGCGGAGAACGACAACACCAAGATGGAGTCCAAGCTCAACGCCCTGGGCACGGCCGGGCGGGTTGAGCTGGCCCCGCTCGGATACCTGCCGCACCTGGAGTCGCACAAGGTGGCGCACATCAACATCGAGGCGCAGGCGTGGGGCGGGGCCCCGGTCAGCCTGGACCTGAAGCTGAAGGTGCACGACCCCAGCGGCGGCGCCGGGGTGATCGTCGATCTGGTCCGCATCGCGGCACACGCGCTCCGGCGGCGGCGCGGCGGCTGTCCGCCCGAGACGGCGTCACTGCTCAAGTCCCCGCCCTCCCTCTAGGCCGTGCTTTCCGCCTTCCGCTTCCAACCTCGCGATCCTCGCCGGAGTTGTTAGGTGTATGGACCGCTATGAGGGGTTCCGGGAGTTCCTGCAGGCCCGCCAGCAGTCGTTGACGCGGACCGCGTCCCTTCTCACCGGAGACGCCCACCTCGCCGAGGACCTGCTGCAGACGGTCCTCATCAGAGTCGCCTCACGCTGGACCCGGCTCGCCAGGGACGCCAACGTCGAGGCGTACACCCGCAAGGCGCTGGTCAACCAGCACCTGTCGTGGCGAAGACGCAAACACGTCGAACTGCCGAGTGTCACGATGCCCGAGCGGGGCCGCTCACACGACGAGGCCACCGTACGGCGTCTGGCCCTGCGGCAGGCGCTGGGCAGGCTGACCCCACGTCAGCGGACCGTGCTCGTCCTGCGTTTCTTCGAGGACCGCACCGAACACGAGACCGCCCAGCTCATGGGGTGTTCACTCGGCACGGTCAAGAGCCAGACCCATCACGCCCTGTCGCGTCTGCGCACGCTGGCGCCCGAACTGGCCGATCTGCTCACCGACGTACCGACGGAGACGCACCGATGAACCTGCTCCGTGACGAACTCCACGCGATGGCCGACGAGGCCCCCCACATCGACCTGACAGAACGGGCCATAAGAGGCGCCAGGCGCAGACGCGTCGCCGGCGCGGCGCTGGCCGTCGCCGCCGCCGTGGCCGTGATGACCGGTGGTACGGCCGTCCTGCTCGGCGGCGGCACGGGCACCGGAAGGTCCGTCACGATGGCCCCCGCCACCAGGGACGTCACCGCGCTGCCGGAGAGGGGGGTGGGGCCGCTGACCCACGCCTACCTCAGCCGGTGCCCGATGCCGAGGAAGCCGGACGACGAGTGCGTCTCCGGTCAGTGGCGGGTCGTCACCGAATCCGGGACGACCTACGCGCTCGCCGACACCATGGGCCCCGACCGCACGGGCAGAGCGCTGAGAAGCCCGGTGGCGATCACGAAGGACGGGCGCCGGATCGCCTACTACAGCGAGAGGAAGCAGACCTTCGAGGTGCGCGACCTCGCGAGCGGCCGGACCTGGAAGGCCCCCCTCAAGGTCAGAGAGGGCGACTTCGACGGTGAGAGCTTCCTGCGGCTGTCCCCCGACGGCATGCAGCTGATCTACACGAACTGGAGTGGCATGCCCAAGCCCTACAGCGTCCTGGTCGACATGGAGAAGGGCAGGACGACCACGCTGAACGCCACGTGGTACCCAGTGAGCGTCGGTGACGGCGGCAGCCCGATCACGCTGGTGAAGCCGTCCCGAGTCTGGATCGTGGGCAACAGGCCGGTCGCCGTCAAGAACTTCCCCTACGAAGTCAGCGCCCTCGGCCCGGACGGGCGCACTCTCGTCAGGCTGGGCCGGTACGTGGATGGACGCCCCACGGCGATCAGCACATTCGACGCCCTCGGTGGCGCCGAGGGACCGGCGCTACGTGTCACGGGCCTCTCGGACGGGATGAGCCTGGCCCGTCTGGGTGGCTGGGTGAGCGACACGGAGGTGGCCCTGCTCGCCGTCCCCGACCGCTCGGAGATGGAATCGGTGCTCTACGCGGTGAACGTCCACACCGGCAGGGCCAGAGAACTCCGGAGGTTCGCCGATTTCCCCGCCGTCCTGCCGGGAGCGGCCAGGTAGCCCGTCCGGCGCCCGGCGACGAGAGCGGCGCCGGAACAGGGGAACATCGAAGAGCGAGGCAGGACCGAGAGCCGGCGCGGGGCGGAGCAGGAGAAGAGGCGACGCCGGGACCGGAGAGGGGGCGAGAACGAAAAAAGGGGCCTTCGCCCCTTTCCACTCTCAACGTATAGCGCATGGGGGGACTTGCCGCAAGGCCCCTGGTATGCCGCAGAATCGTCGGCCGAGGCCAGGATCTGCGAAAACGGGGGACGCGGAATGCGTGTGGTGTTGTCGACGTACGGCTCGCGAGGGGACGTCGAACCACTGGTGGCGCTGGCGGTGCGGCTGCGGGAACACGGCGTGGAGGTGCGGGTGTGCGCGCCGCCGGACGAGGACTTCGCCCGGCGGCTGGCCGGGGTCGGTGTCCCGCTGGTTCCGGTCGGGCCGTCGGCCCGTGCGCTGACGACGGCGGCTCCGCCGTCCGCGGGAGACCTGCCCCGGCGTGCGGCCGAGGTGATCGCCGGCCAGTTCGAGGCGCTCGTCCCGGCGGCCGAGGGGTGCGACGCGCTGGTGGCGACCGGCATGATGCCCGCCGCCGCGGGCGCGCTCTCGGTGGCCGAGCGGCTGGGCGTCCCCTCGGTCTCCGTGACCTTCCAGCAGCTCACCCTGCCGTCGCCGTACCACGCGCCGCTGGCCTATCCTGGCAGGCCGTTCCCGCCCGAGGTGACCGACAGGCGGACGCTGTGGGACCTGGACGCCCGCAATATCAACGAACTGTTCGGTGAGGCGCTCAACGTCAACCGGACGGCGGCCGGGCTGCCGCCGGTCGACGACGTCCGTGGCTACGTCGTCGGCGAGCGGCCATGGCTGGCCACGGACCCGGTCCTGGACCCGTGGCGGGAGACGCCGGAACTCGACGTCGTGCAGACCGGCGCGTGGACGCTGCCCGACGAACGGCCGCTCCCGGCCGAGCTGACGGCCTTCCTCGACGCCGGGGAGCCCCCGGTCTACGTGGGCTTCGGCAGCATGCCCATGCGGTCCGTGAAAGCCGAGGCGGTCGTCGAGGCGGTCCGGGCACGGGGCCGTCGTGTGGTCCTCGCCCGTGGCTGGGCCGACCTGGCCCCGATCGGCGGCCGGGACGACTGTTTCGTCGTCGGCGAGGTCAACCACCAGGCGCTGTTCGCCCGGGTGGCCGCCGTCGTACACCACGGCGGCGCGGGCACCACGACGACGGCCACCCGGGCGGGCGCGCCCCAGGTGGTCGTGCCCCAGGCCGCCGACCAGCCGTACTGGGCGGGCAGGGTGGCCGAACTGGGCGTCGGCGTGGCGCACGACGGCCCGGCCCCGACGGCCGAGTCCCTGTCGGCCGCGCTCGGGGCCATACTGAGCCCCGAGACCCGGGCGCGGGCGACCGCCGTGGCCGACACGGTCCGCGCCGACGGTACGGCGGTGGCCGCGCGGCTGCTGCTCGACATGATCGGCGGGAAGAGGCCGTGAACCGCTCAGAACCGCCGAACAAGATCGGAACCGATGTGAAGACCGTCAGCGCGTTCGACCTTCCCGAGGGCCTCGCCGCCAAGGCCGTACCGGCGCTGATCGCCCGTGACGAGCGGCACTTCGCGGCCATCGCGGAGAGTCTCGAACAGTCGATCGCCGAACTGTCCGACCGGCTCGACGCCGAACTCAAGGCTCCCGGCGGCGCGGGACGGCAGGCGATGGACCGGGACATGCAGGTCCACCGGCTGACCGCCCGCCTGCGCACCCTGCGCCGCTTCGGCCTGGACCTGTGCCTCGGGCACATGGTCGGTACGGACGACCCCGAACCCGTCTACATCGGGCGGCTCGGTCTCACCGACAGTGAGGGCCGCAGACTGCTGCTCGACTGGCGTTCCCCGGCGGCGGAGCCGTTCTTCGGCGCCACCCACGCCAACCCGATGGGACTGGCCAGCCGCAGGAGATACCGCTGGACCCGGGGCCGGATCAACGACTACTGGGACGAGGTGTTCACCCAGGACGGGTTCGAGGGGCACGCCGCGCTCGACGACCAGTCCGCCTTCATCGCCAGCCTGGGGACCAACCGGTCGGCCAGGATGCGGGACGTGCTGGGCACCATCCAGGCCGACCAGGACGCCATCATCCGCGCCGGGTCCCGTGGTGCCCTCGTCGTGGACGGCGGCCCCGGCACCGGCAAGACCGTCGTCGCCCTGCACCGTTCGGCCTACCTCCTCTACTCCGACCCGCGTCTCGGGCACAACCGGGGCGGCGTGCTGTTCGTCGGCCCGCACCAGCCGTACCTCGCCTACGTCGCCGACGTCCTGCCCAGCCTCGGCGAGGAGGGCGTACGGCTGTGCACCCTGCGTGACCTCGTCCCCGAGGGGGGCTCCGCGGCGGTCGAGGCCGATCCCGAAGTGGCCAGGCTGAAGTCGTCCGCCGACCTGGTGGGGGCGATCGACAAGGCCGTCAGGTTCTACGAGAACCCGCCGACCGAGGGGATGACGGTCACGACGCACTGGTCGGACATCTGGCTGGGCGCCGACGACTGGGCCGAGGCGTTCGCCGTACCGGACCCCGGCACCCCGCACAACGAGGCACGCGGCCAGATCTGGGAGGAGCTGCTCACGATCCTGGTGGACAAGCACGGCGACGAGGAGGCCCCCGCCCATCTGCTGCGCAGGTCGTTGACGGGCAACCGGGAGCTGGTCACGGCCTTCAACCGCGCGTGGCCGCTGCTTGAGGCGACCGACCTCGTCGGGGACCTCTGGACGGTGCCGGCCTACCTGCGGCTGTGCGCCCCCTGGCTCGACCGCGACGAGATCCGCAGGCTCCAGCGGGAGAACGCCCAGGCCTGGACGGTCTCCGACCTGCCGCTGCTCGACGCGGCACGCCAGCGGCTCGGCGACCCCGAGGCGGCCCGGCGCAGGCGTCGGCAGAACGCCGCCCTCGCCGCCCAGCGTGAGCGCATGTCGCGGGTCGTGGACAACCTGATCGAGGCCGACCCCGACGGTGAGGGGCTGGTGACGATGCTGCGCGGGGAGGACATGCGCAACTCCCTGGACGACGAGACCGTACTGCCCGGCGCCGAGAAGGACCCGCTGGCCGGGCCGTTCGCGCACATCGTCGTGGACGAGGCCCAGGAGCTGACCGACGCCGAATGGCAGATGCTGCTCTCCCGCTGCCCGTCCCGCAGTTTCACCGTCGTCGGAGACCGCGCCCAGGCCAGGCACGGGTTCACCGAGTCGTGGCAGGAGCGCCTCGAACGCGTCGGTCTCGACCAGATCGCCCTGGCCTCCCTCAGCGTCAACTACCGGACGCCTGAGGAGGTCATGGCCGAGGCCGAACCGGTCATCCGGGCCGCGCTTCCCGACGCCAACGTGCCGGTCTCCATCCGCAGTGTCGGCGTCCCCGTCCTGCACGGCCCCGTATCCGACCTGGACACGATCCTCGGCACCTGGCTCGCCGAGCACGCCGAGGAGGTCGCCTGCGTCATCGGCCACCCCGCCTTCCGGGAAACCCCCCGCGTCCGCTCCCTCACCCCGGAACTGGCCAAGGGCCTGGAGTTCGACCTGGTCGTCCTCGTCGATCCCGACAGGTACGGCGAAGGCATAGCGGGAGCCGTGGACCGCTACGTCGCCATGACCCGGGCCACCCAACGCCTGGTCATCCTCACGACCCCCTGAGCATCAGCTCCGGACCCGGGAGAGCACCACGTAGCCGCCCGACGAGAAGGCGACGCGGTAGTCGTTCCTGAGCAGGAAGTCGACCCGTGCGGTCTGCTCGTCGAGTGACGGGAACGGGAAGGCGTGCTTTCCGACGTCCGCGACCACCCAGGGGGCCCAGCGTACGGTTCTGTCCCACAACAACGTCCTGGTCCGGCTTGAGAGGGCGGGGGCGACATTGTTCGCGGCGTCGACCAGGGCGTTATCGGGAACGACGGCAACGGCTGCGGCAGCCGCCTCCGTCCGGGTCGTGGAGGCGTGGAAACCCACGCCGAAGAACCTTCCGAACGCGAAGAAGGGAATCATCGCGACACTGACCAGAAGGACCAGTGAAGGCCATCCTCGAACGACGCGGAGAAGCCGTCCGGGGTTCTTCGCGGCTGGCTCCGGTGACGTCCGGGATCGTATGCGGGCCGCCATTCTCCGATATCCGTCGACTCCCCCGACGAACACCACCATCACGATGAAGGCGTTGTAGTGGTATTTCGGCTCCCACCAGTTCGGGAAAGAGCTTGAGAGCATTCGCTCCATCAGCAACGGAACGGCGGCGACGGTGACGGGCGACATGACCGAGGCGAAAAGGAGCGGGGCGAGGAGCAGAACCACGGTCTGGATCTTGACGGGAGGCGTGGCGAGCAGGGAGACGGCGTCGAACGGATGCGCCAAAGCACGCAGCGCGGCCTCTCTGAAATCACGGCCCAGCCCCGAGTAAGCCCAGTAGTAGTCCGCCCGGCCGCCGAAGTGCGGGATGAGGACCTGGGTGCACAGATAGGCCGCCACCGCGCCGACCAGCACGAAGAGCGCCCCAAGGGCGCGGTCCCCCTTCCTGGTGATGAAGAACAGTCCCACACCGGCCACGAGAAGCCCCATGTCCTCCTTGACCTGCAGGATCAGGAAGGCGGCCAGCAGGACGTGCCACCTCCTGCCCGCCTGGTGGCGCTCAAGGAGAACGGCCGTCAGCAGCGGGACGAAGGCGACCTCGTGGAAGTCGAAGGCGACGGCCTCCGCGACGGGCCAGGAGATCGCATAGACGACGGCGACGCAGTACGCCATACGCTCGGCGCCATACCTGGAGACCACAGGCCCGGCACTGAACGCCCTGAAGGCGTATCTCCAGAGAAACGGTATCGCCGACGCCAGAAGTATCGCCTGAAGAACGAGCAGGGTCTCCGGACCGTCGTGCACCCAGTAGAACGGGGAAAGCAGGGCCAGGATGGGCGACCAGTGGTCCCCCAATATCGAGAACTGGTCGCCGAAGCCGTTGTGGACACCTTTCACCATGGCCACCGGCGGCCCCAGGTGCGAATACGAACGCACCGCCTGATCGAAGATCACCAAATCGTAGGCGCTCGCCCGGAACCTGGCGAACGATATGAGAGAGTACGCGGAGTAGAACACGGCGGAAAGAACGGTGAGGACAAGAAGAGGTGCCCTGCTCAGCCTCTCCTCCGGGGCCCGGAACGCCGCCGGAGATTTCCTTCTGCTCAGAGTTCCGGCCATGCGTCCTCTCCGTACGGAGACCTCGGGAAAACAAGAAAGCTGCCGATCTCCCCCTGTGACGGGATTCGACCGGCAGCTTCTTCGGTACATGATCAGCCTACCTACCTTTTGGCAGGATTGCCGACTTTTTGGTGATTTATCGGCCGAAGTCCAGCAGGATCAACGCCCTCGGCGACCTCGAACCCGGTGCGTGTTTTATCCCTGAAATCGAGATGTCTTGAATCTTTCCGGCATCCGATACAACCGATCCGACCGATCGGCACTCATCGAGAAGGACCGGTGACCCAAGACGTCAGCTGTGGAAACCTTCGACACGGACACCGACGCGGGCGGCCGAACGACGGCCCGCTCGGGAGTGGGTCTAGCCCCACCCTTCCGTACGGCCACCCTCATACTGGGCCGGTTGGGATCTCCGTAGCGTCGTCACCACAGCGACACGGAGGAGAAGGACCCATGAACGAGATGACGAGCATTGGCGACGCCCGCGCTCAGGAGGCCTTCGCGGCGGCGAGGAAGTACGTCCTGCTCTTCGGTGCCATCAGCGCCGTCGTCCTGGGAACGGTCGCCGTGATGGCCCTCATCGGCGGCGAGACGACCTCGTTCATGTGGGTCCGGGCGGTCGTCATGCTCGCGATCGCCCCGCTGCTCCACCGGATGGTCGTCCGGGCCGCGGAGGGGTCCGCCAAGGCCTTCGACCGGGTGCGCGCCCTGTCCGTCGTCATGCCGATCGCGATCATCGGCGTCGACCTGATCCCCGGCCTCTGCCCCGCGTGGTACGCCGTGCTCCAGGGCCTGTCGGGGCTCGCCCTCGTCGCCGTCGCCGTCATCACCCGCGGCCCCGCCTTCCCCAGGAAGAAGTGACCGCTCCGCCTGGGGAGCCTCCCGGCCACCCAACCGTCGGCAATAGACGGATATGGCCGGATATGGACAGCGGGTCTCGATGCCGATTCGGCGCCGGTGACGGAGGCGGCGGAACGCTCACCACCGGCCCGGGGCCCGGCCTGAGCGCGAACCTCTCCAAGGACATCCGGAGGATCGAGCTCTGCGAGCTGAAGCCCGGATGGGGATACTCCTGCGCGGACTGGAAGCCCTGATCCGGCCAGGCGGTTCCGAGCCGGGGCGCCCGTCCTACACGTGCGCACGAGGGGCGGCCGGTACAGACCGGTTGTCTCTTCTCATACGCCGACAAGGACGCCTGAGGCCGGGTACGGAGGCGTTAGTCTGCGGCCATGATCGTCTTCCGTGAGGCCGTACCCGATGACTTCGCCGGTGTCATGCGTCTCTATCGGCAGTTGCAGCCGAAGGACCCGGTCCTGAGTGACGGGTCCGACGTGGCGACCTTCACGCGGATCCTGGACTCGCCCGGCCTGCATCTGTTCGTACTCGAAGCCGAGGGGGCCGTGGTCGCCACGGCGTATCTGAACGTGATCCCGAATCTCACCCGCTCCGCGTCGCCGTACGCCGTCATCGAGAACGTCGTGGTCGAGGAGAGCCTGCGGGGCACGGGGCTGGGCAAACAGGTCATGGCCGGTACGCTTCGGGCCGCCTGGGACGCGGGCTGTTACAAGGTGATGCTGCTGACGGGGTCGAGCAGGCCCGCCACCCACGCGTTCTACCGGGCGTGCGGTTTCTCCTCCGACGCCAAGACGGCCTACCTCGCCCGCCCCTCGTGAGGCCGTGGACTCACGAGGGGCGTTCACCCGGCCCGGCCGGTAGCGAGGATCACGAGACCAGCGGGGTCGTGAAGGACGTGGCGGGCCTGGGGCGGGGGCCGCTCAGCAGGAGACCTCCGGTGAGGGCGACCATGGCCGCGGTCGCGCCGTGCACGCCGAAGGCGATCGCGGGCGTTCCACCGGAGAGCAGCACGAGGAGCATGTCACCGACCGGAGTGAGCGCGATGGCCAGCATGGCCCACCCCAGGACTCGGCGATTGCCGGTCAGGGTGATCGCGAGGATCACCAGGCCGGAGACCACGTCCCGGATCCCCTTGACCGCGAGGAAGCCGGCTCCTTCGCCCTGCGGCCAGCTCGGCAGGCCGAAGTCGGGCGCCATGGACTGGGGTGCGACGAGGTAGCTCACCCCGATGTAGCCGATGAACAGGGCGCCGACGACGGCGAGGACGGTACCGATCTTCGTGAGCATCAGAGCCCTCCTCCACCGTTGGTGGACGCCTGGCGGTCACGGGTCCAGACCGGGCTGTCGAGGAAGTGGTTGTCGTACAGCTCCTGGGAGGCCAGCAGTTCCTCAAGCGTGGCCTCTCCCCTGCGCAGCCGGTCGAGCAGCCGGAAGTACTCGAAGCGCTGGATGCCCGGGGCGACGACGATGAGGAGGTCGGCGGTGTGGCCGGGAGCGGCGGCGAAGGCGTGCGGCGTCATCGGGGGCACGGCCGCCACGTCACCCGCCCCCAGCGTCACGATCTCCTCGCCCGCCAGGATGCGGGCCTTGCCGTCCAGGATGTAGAACAGCTCGGTCGAGGTGGCGTGGTGGTGGGGCACGGCACCGTCCGCGCCCTCGGTGAGGGTCATCCTGAGGGTGCTCAGCGCGCCGCCGGTGTCGCCGGAGTCGAGCAGCAACCGCCCGGTGGCGGTGGCCGAGACGATGGTCTCGGCGTCGACCTCTCGGACGACGGCGGTTTCCGCGATCAGCGACATGTCATGTTCCCTTCGAGCGCGCAGGAGACGAGCCGTTCCGCGTAGGCCCGGTCGATCGGTGCGCCGGTGATCATTACTCGGTAGTAGAGGGCCCCCGCGAGCTGGTCGAACAGCACCTCGGCGTCGAGGTCGGCGCGCAGTTCGCCGCGTAGCCGGGCGCGCTCGATCAGGGCGAGCGCGATGGCGTTGCGTCTGGCGTACTGCTCACGGCCCAACCGGCCGATGTCCTCGTGCCTGGCCGCGGCGCCCACGAGTTCACCGACGGCTCCCGCGGACGGGCCCCTGTTGCCACCCGCGGCACGCATCCGGTTGAGCCCGGCGGCGATCTTCTCCAGGTAGTCGACGAGGTCGGTCCGGATGTCCCCGGTGTCGGTGATCTCGTCGTCGGCCTGCAGCCGGGCCACCACCGCGACGGCCAGGTGGTCCTTGGTCGGCCAGCGGCGGTACAGCGTGGTCTTGGCCACGCCCGCCTGCTCGGCCACCTCGTCGACGGACAGCCCGGCGTAACCGCGCTCGAAGATCAGCGCGGCGGCGATCCGGAGCACCCGTTCGTCCACCTGCGTGTCACGCGGTCGTCCGCGCGGCGCCATCGCGACCCCCTCATTTACGAAACCCTTGTTGCGAAATAAAAGCTACTCCTCCGCCCTCTAATTACGCAACTCCGGTTTCGTAAACGACGCGGGGGCCGGTCAGCGGAACGCGGCGGCGTTGCGCGTCGCCCAGGCGGCGAACGGCGTGGCCGGACGACCGAGGACGCGCTCCACGTCGGGGCTGACCGCCTGCTCGGCCTCGGTGGGCTCGCCGAGGATGGACAGCGTGCCCTCCACCACCGGGGCGAGCATGAACGCCGACATCTGCGCGTGCGCCTGCTCGCGGGTCTGCTCGACGAACGTCACCGGCTCACCGATCGCCCGCCCGATCGCCTCGGCCCGCTGCCTCGGCGTGGTCGACTCCGGGCCGGTGAGCACGTAGGTCGCGCCGTCGTGCCCGTCACCGGTCAGTACGGCGGCGGCCACCGCCGCGACGTCGTCGGGGTCGACGAACGGCAGCCCGACCTCGGCGAACGGGGCGGCGGCGGTCCGGTGCGCGCGGATCGGCTCGGCCCAGGCGAACGCGTTGGAGGCCATTCCGCCCGAACGCAGCACCGTGAACTCCAGCCCGGAGGCGGCCACGGCCTGCTCGAAACCGGCGGCGTGCGCGTAGGCGCCGCCGGGCCGGGTGCCCACCCCCTGGGAGGACAGCAGCACCACCCTGGCCACCCCTGCGGCCTTCGCCCTCGCCAGCACCCCGGCCGGGTCCTCCCCGGCGACCAGCAGGAACAGCGCCTTGGCACCGGAAAGCGCGCCGGAAAGACTGTCGGCGTCTCCCAGGTCCGCGGCCACGGAGCGAACCCCGGCCGGGACGTTGGCCGCCTCGATCCGGCGGGCCACCGCCGTCACCTGCTGCCCGGCCTCAATGAGCTCCCGCACCAGCGCACGGCCGACGTTCCCGGTGGCACCCGTAACAACGATCATGACTCTCCCCGTTCCAGGATGGCGAATCGCTTCGCCGCTTTGTTAGTTAGTTGACTAACTGAAATCAACGCTAGCGGACCGCCTCTTGCTTGTCCAACCTGAATTGGGCAACTGACTCACAACGGATCGCGCGGGACCGCCGGGCTCGGAGGCGTGACCTTTCCGGGGCCGCCGACCGGCGACTCCGTCAGGGGGCGAGACCGGATCGGCGAACAATCGAGGGAAACGCCAGGCACCGCAGGAAGGACGCTGATGGTCGAGATCCCCGTGGAGAAGCTCAAAGGCGTCTTCGACCTGCTCATGGAACGGATCAACGCCGGTGGGCAGGTGGTGGAGATCAACGCCGAGGAGTTCTGGTCCGTGCCCCGCGACCAGGCCTACGACGTCTACAACGAGCCGCGAGACCTCACGATCGGCGCGCTGTCCGATTCGTGGGGCTACCTGGACGACATGCTCTCCGATCCCGACCGCGTCGTGGGATACGGGTTCGTCTGGCTCTCCGAGGTCCTCCGCGCCATCGGCGACGAGGCATCCTCCTGAAGGCCGTCCAGCGGCCGATGCCGTCCAGTTCGGCCAGGTCGCCCAGGGTCCAGGAGCCACCGGGTGTACTCATCGTGACGCCTCTCGTCGTGCGCCCAAGGCGGCGCCTGCATCGGCATCGGCATCGGCATCGGCATCGGAGAGGAACTTCCCATGGGGAAGTAGGTACTTTGGAGCGCGTAACCCGTCCGCCGGTGAGAGGTGCGACCAGTGACGACGAAGGCGGCCCAGGCCAAGGTGGAGTACGACGCGTTCCTGGCGGCGTGCCCCAGCCGGCAACTGCTCGCCCGGATCTCGGACAAGTGGGTCGTCCTGATCCTGTGCGCGCTGGGCGGCGACGACGGCCCCGGTAGGGCGATGCGCTACTCCGAACTCGCCCGGCTTCTGGCCGGGGTCAGCCAGAAGATGCTGACCCAGACGCTACGGTCACTGGAGCGCGACGGCCTGCTCACCCGCACCGTGACGCCGACCGTCCCCGTCACCGTCTCCTACGAGCTGACCGACCTCGGCCGCTCGCTCCACCACATGACGCGCGGGCTCAGAAGCTGGGCGCAGACACACATGGCCGAGGTCCTCGCGAACCGTGACCACTACGACGCCCGCTGAGCTCCGGCCCGGGACCGGTACACCTGGAGCACGGCGCCCACCATGACGACCCCGGCGGCGACCGCCAGGATGTTCCCGGCGAACGCGACGGGAAGGTGTTCCCGGGGCGCGAAGCCGTCGGGACCGAAGGCGGAGATCCCCAGTTTCCAGCCGCTCCACGCGGTCAGGAAGCCCGATCCGGCGAAGGCCACCGCCATCGGGAACCACACGGCCAGCCGCCTGGCCACCCGGGCGGTCAGCACACAGACGCCTCCCGCCGCGGCGAACGCCCACGCTCCAGAGGTGGCGGCGAGCAACCGGCCGTTCAGACCGAGGTCGGCGCGGAGCCCCACGGTGCCGCCGACCGCCCAGAACGACCACATCACCCCCAAGCCCGCCGCGACGGCAAGTGCCGCCCGTACGGCGTTCGCCCGCCAGGTGGGACGGACCCGGGGGAGGTCGCCGACCCGGCCCAGGAACGCCCAGGGCCACCGTTCCCGCAGATAGATCGGCAGGCCGACGGCCAGGCCCAGCCCCATCCCGGCGAAACCGATGGCCAGGAACGCCATCTCCCATCCGGCCGCCGCAGGCTCGGCGACGCTCACGGCACGTGCTCCCTCCTCAGAGCTCCCGTCGCCGAGCAGAGCGCTCACCACCATGTAGGGCAGCATCGGCACCAGGAAACCCGCGGCCGTCCAGGCGGGGAGCAGCAGCAACGGCGCCGGGATCCGCATTCCCCAGGGCCGGGCCAGTGACAGCCCGAGCGCCACCCCGGCCGCCGCCATCACCACGGTCAACGCGTTGAGCAGCGCCCAGTCGGCCACCTGCGTCTCGGCCTCCCACGAACCGCCGCCGAGCAGCAGCCTCGCCACCCAGATCACCTTGACCAGCAGATACAACGACATCGTCCCGGCCGCGCAGTATCCGGCGCCCTGCCGTACGGCACGCCACCTCGGCCCCACGGACGCCGCCTCTGGAATCGACATGTACTGGAGTATGACGAGACGGGACACTGACCTTTAGGTCGCTCTCAGCCTCCTCTCAGAAACGGCCCGGGACCCTTGGTTCCCGGAAATGTCAGAAACGACGCCAGTCGTAACCGACGGCGGCGTATCCGGTCGGGCAGTCGGCGGTCAGGCCGGTGGTGTCGCCGAAGTCCTTCGCGAAAAGGCTCCAGTACCAGAGACCGTTCGCGCACTTGACGCCGATCTGGTATTTCTCCGGTCCGGTGCCGCCGCACCAGCCGGTGGCATGGCCGGTTCCGGACTGCTGGTAGTAGGAAATGGCACAGGTACCGTTCCAGTCGGCATTGGCGGCGGGGGCGGCGAGCAGGGCGGCACCGAAGGCCGCCGAGGCGATCCCACCCAGGAGAGCTGCGCGTATGCGTGTCCGCATAGTAACCTCCCTAATACGTCTACGGATGTTTCCGTGGGCGGGTGTGTTTTCCAGGCCTCCCGCCCGCGGCAGTCCTGCCATGCGCCAGAATTCCGGCCAAGGCCTTTGTTTCCGCCTTATCCAGTTTCAGGCCCGACTCTGCGCCTGATTACATCCGGCCACTTGAAGAACCGAAACCATGCATATATTCGGCATTATGGCCGGAGAGCTCCTGGTCGCTTACCAACCAAAGAAGTATCACGCGCGATTATCGCCACACCAGACGGCAAAACTGCCATTCTCGATGGCAGAGGAGACCGCTCAGGCCGAAGACGTCGGCGATGGCGAAGGCCAGGGGCGGGCCGGGGTCGTACCGCTCGGTCTCGATGACGTTGACGGCCGCCAGGAGACCTGGCACCGGTCTGCCTGACCCCATCGGCGGGCCGCACGCGGTTCGCGCAGCCGGTTCTTCATGGTGCCCCGTCATCGACGACCACGGTGCCGCGACCCTCGGCCGCCGACGGCTCCTGGCCGGCGGCCGTGTGCGGAAAGGGTCCCACGTCGTTCAGCGGGCGGCTTGGGTGCCGGTCTTCGCCGTCGCGGCGCGTGCCGGGGGCAGGGACCTTTGGAGGAGGGCGCCGACCAGCAGGACGAGGCCTGCGTTGAGGAGTTGCAGCAGGTCGAGGACGGGTCCGGAGATGACGTCATTCAGGAACAGGTTGATCGTGAGCAGCAGGGCGCCGTGGGCGGCCACACCGACGCCGACGACGCCGAGCAGGCGCCACTTGCCGAGCGGCGGGTCCTGGTGCCTGAGGAAGACGCCGATCATCCAGGCCGAGGCGGGCAGGAACATCACGACCGCGGTGAGCAGCCCCGGGTTGTACGTGCCGGTGGCAAGGGCGGGGACGATGTGGACGAAGCAGTTGACGATGACGATGCTGTAGAACGCGAACCCCATCATCACGTACTTGCCGGCGAGCAGGGCGCAGATCACCGCTACGACCCAGACCAATCCGATGTTGACGAACAGATAGAACTCTGTCGGGATCGGGCATTCCGGATAGGCGCCCCGGTTGAGCGTGGTGCACAGGGAGTCGGGGAAGGCGTGGTGGGCGCCGTCGGCGGCGATGCCGTACTCCTCGATGTTGTGGAACAGGTACACGACGACGGCGACCCAGCCCAGCCAGGTCGGGTCCTTCCACCGGGGCAGGGCGCGGCCGCCGCGCAGCGCATCGGTCGTCAGGAGGGCGGCCGTCAGGACGATCGCGGCTCCGAGGCCGATCCAGGCGAATTCAAGATCGAATGTGGAGAACATGCGCGGGGTGCCTTCCAGGGGTTCTCGGTGCGGATCCGCTGCCGGACGCGGGTCGCCCATCGGGATCCGGACCACCACACTGTATTTCAACACTTGTTGATGTCAACAGCTGTTGATATCGGATAGAGTGCCTGACATGGGCGAGAAGGACTCCGAGCGTCCCGGGCGGCCGCCCGGCGGCGACGGCCGTAACCGGGACCGCATCCTGGCCGCGGCCAGGCACGAGTTCGCGGCCAAGGGGTTCCGGGGGGCGACCATGCGGTCGATCGCCGCGGCGGCGGGGGTCGACGTCGCGCTGCTGGCCCACTACTTCGGCAACAAGGACGGCCTGTTCGCCGCCACCCTCCAGCTGCCCGGCCAGGCGGTCCAGCAGGTCCGGGGGGCCTTCGACGGGCCCGTCGGAGAGCTCGGCGAGCGCCTGACCCTCGCCTACCTGTCGCTGTGGGAGGACCCCGGCCTGGCCGGGTCCCTGAGCGCCACGGTGACGTCGGCCTTCGCCCACGAAGGCGCCCGCGAGCAGCTGCGCGCGCAGCTCACCGCCGCCCTGCCCGAAGACGTCCTCTCCCTGCTGCCCGGCGACGACCCGGACCTGCGCCTGGCCCTGGCGCTCAACCACCTGTTCGGCATCGCGCTGGGCCGCCACCTGCTCCGGCTCCCGGCCCTGGCCGACCGCGACCTGCCCGTCCTCCTCGCCGCCGTCGCCCCCACCGTCCAGCACTACCTCGCCGGCCCCCTGGGCCGCCCCGAGCCCGCCACCACCTGAGCCGAGCAGCCACCGCCCAAGGCCCCGTCCCGCCGTGAACACCCCAGAACATCAAAGGAACATCACACGCGACCGTCGCCGCACCGGACGGCAGACGGGATCACCCAGGCAAGCCCTCCAGGGCTCGGGTCGTTCGGAGCGGAAGGTCCACAAAACAGGTCCTAGGTCCAAGGTCCCGGATCGCGCCGACCGGGCGTCCGATGCCGTGGAACACGGCGAGCGGCATAGTCGTGCCAGACAGCGCAGCGCACGTGAAGAGGGGAGGGGCGATGACCGGACCGGACGGGCCAAGTCCGGGCGCCGCCCACCCCAGCGCCCTCAGAGGGTGTGCCAACAAGTGTCCGCCGGTCCCGGTGCAGCCATGACAGGCCACCGAACCGCACACGGACGAAAGGCACACCCATGTCCACAACCCAGTCCCCGCCCCGCAGCCGACGGCCGGGGCGGAGCCTCGCGCTGCTCGCGCTCGGGCATCTGATCATCAGTCTCGACTTCACCATCATCTATGTGGCTCTGCCCGACATCGCGACCGATGTCGGCTTCACACCGCACACCCTGCAATGGGTGATCACCGCGTACGCCGTCCTCTACGGAGGCTTCCTGCTGTTCGGCGGCCGGCTGTCCGACCTGATCGGGCGTCGGCGGATGTTCGTGCTCGGCATGGCGCTGTACGGCGTGGCCTCCGTACTGGGCGGCCTGGCCACGACCCCGGCGGTACTGCTCACCGCGCGCGCCTTGCAGGGCCTCGCCGGCGCGGTGCTGTTCCCCGCGGTGCTGGCCCTGGTCAACACCACCTTCGCCGAGGGCAGGGAACGCAACCGCGCCCTGACGGTCTGGGCCATGGCGGGCGCAGGCGGGCTCACCGTGGGCGCGCTGGTCGGCGGAGTGCTCACCCAGGCGCTGGGCTGGCAGGCCGTGTTCTACGTCAACGTCCCGCTGGCCACCGTGGGGGCCGTCGCCGCCTTCGCCCTGCTGCCCTCCGACGGCCGTGTCACCAGAGGAGGCGTCGACGTTCCGGGAACCCTGACCGGTACCGCGGGCGTCACGCTGTTCATCTTCGCGGTGGCACACGGCTCCGAGGTCGGCTGGGGACGGACCGAGGTGATCGCCGCGGCCGCTCTCGCGGTGGTCCTGCTGGTCGTGTTCCTGCGCGTCCAGGCCCGCGGCCGGACACCGCTGATGCCGCTGCGGCTGTTCCGCAACCGCGCGTTCAGCGGAGGGGTCGTGGTCATCCTCGTCTTCGGGTTGACGATGCAGGCCGTGCCGTACTTCCTGACGCTGTACTTCCAGAACGTCCTTGGCTTCAGTGCCCTGGAGACCGGGCTGGCGTTCCTCGGCCCGACGCTGTCGATCACCGCGGGCAACTTCCTCAGTGAGCGGCTGATCCACCGGTTCGGCACCCGGAACACGCTGGTCGTCGGCATCGTCCTCAACGCCGTGGGCGCCGTGCTCCTGGCCCCCGGCATGCACGTGGGCGGATCCTTCCTCACCGTCCTGGCCGGGGTCGTCGTCATCGGTCTGGGCATGGGCGTCACCTACGAGGCCATGTGGATCGCCGCGGGCACCGGCGTCTCGGCGGACGAACAGGGCCTGGCCTCCGGGGTCGCCTCAACCGCGCTGCAGGTGGGAACCGCCGTGGGCCTGGCGGTGCTCGTGGCCGTCGCCAACCGTGACATCGAAGGGCAGGCCCTGGCCGCCACCTCCGCCGAGGGAATGCGCGTCGCCGTCCACGTCCTGGGCGCCGTCATGCTGACAGCCGTCCTGGCCGCCCTCAGGCTCCCCGGCTCGCGTGCCGGGGGCACCGTTGTCTTGAGTGACTCTCGGCGGTCAGACATGTAGGGCATGTGAGGGTTCGGGGAACACGCCTGACCGGTATCCAAGGGTTGTCAGGCATGTTGATCACGTCAGGAGCGAGGTCGACCGTCATCTAGGGTCGTCGAGCGAACCTGCCGGCCGGCGGCCTGAAAGCCTGTCGGGCAGCAGGTTCGTCCTGGTCCGCCGCTGTCGCGTCGCCTTGGGACCGGGCGACCTCAGCGGGCACAACGGGCGCATCGCAGGGCATCGATCAGACCAGGAGGTCCAGGGTTCCGGGCGTTTCGATCACCCCGACCTTGTGTGAGACCCCGCCGCCGTCAGCGGTCGAAAAGGGGGAAACGGCGCCCAGCCGTCTGTGCCAGCATGCTTCGTCATGGTGGAACACGAGACGAGCAACGAGACCTTGGCCGCCATCGCCGGCCTGCACGGGATCAGCGCCGAGCAGGTGCGGCCCCTGCCGCAGGGGGTGGCCAACCATGTCTTCCTTCTCGGAGACGACCTGGTCCTGCGCGTCCCACGGGCCGAGCGGTTCCTCCCGGACCTGGTCAAGGAGTCCGCGGTCATTCCCCTCGCCCTGCACGTCGGCGTGCGCACTCCGGAAGTCGTCGCCTTCGATGACACCTGTTCGGTGGTGGACGTGCCCTACATGGTGCTCACCCGAACGCGGGGAGTAGATCTCGCACGCCTCGAACCACCCGCCGCCGACACCGAACGTCTCTTCCGGAACGTGGGGCGAGAGCTGGGCAAACTGCACCGGCTCTCCCCGGCCACCGCACCGGCCCTTACCGGCGTTCCCGTGGACAACGACGTCACAGACCCCTGGGCACTCACCGACCGCCTCCTCAAGGACGGCTGGATCGACACCGGGACCGCCCGCTGGCTCACCGGATGGTTCGACCGGCTCTCGCCCCATCTCCCCACCAGCCCGCCCATGGTCCTGGTTCACGGCGACATCGCTCCGCAGAACCTGCTCGTCTCCCCGAAGACGACCCAGCTCAACGGCATCGTGGACTGGGGCGATGCCGCATGGGCCGACCCCGCTGTCGACTTCGCCAAGATGCCCCTCGCCGGCGTCCCGGCCATGCTCGACGGCTACCGACAGCAAACCGGCCAGGAAACCCCAACGAGCGCGCCGACCTGGGAAGCCCGCGTGCTGTGGCTCCACCTCACCTGGGCACTTGGACGCCTGAAAGATCCCGTCCCGCGCCCGGACGAACGCCACTGGACCGCCCCTCCGGCCAGCCGGCTTCTCGGCCTCCTCCGCTTCTTCGCCTCAGCTCCGCCGGCCCCTTGGGCCGATCTGTCCTGATGCCTCGCCCGGACCTCCCCGACGACCCGGATGGCCTTCTGCCGTCCGTCACCGTGGGCGCCGACCGCCCTTTCCCGCTCTTCGGCGGCGGCCCCGGACCGGTTCTGGGCCGCCCAGTACGGCTCTCGCCCTCGTCGGCTCCACCCGCATCTCGTTCACCGACCTGAAGACACTGCTCCCCCAGGCCGCGCCCGTCCTCGGGCTGACGCCCGGCCAGGTGTCGGCACCCGTGGCGTCAGCGGCACGCCGCCGGAGCGCACAGGACCACGTATCCCTTTTCGGAGAAGACCTTGCGGTAACCACGCTTCTGCAGAGCCGCCACATCCGAAGCCTGGTCGGCGACCGAGGCGAAATGGGGTTGCCTCTCGTCGAGATCGGCGACAACCCACGGCGCTCTCTGGGGCCGTTCGGCGGTTTTCGCGGCCCAGGCCACGACGTGTGTTCTCGCCGAGATCTGTGGCCCCAGACTGTTCGCGGTCTCGACCAGTACCCCGTCCGGGACAGTGGCCAGCGCCGCGACGGCGGCGGGTACGCGGTCGGGCGTTCTGTACCACGCTGGTGAGAACAGATTCCCCAACGCGAAGAACGGCACTGTCCCGACCATCATGAGCGCCATTCCCGCCGGGAGGTACAGCGTGGCAGGGCGCGACACCTCCTTACGCGCACGACGCCGAACACGTGCCAGGCCGTCGACCGCCGCACAGACGAGTGCCATGACGACGGCGGAGTTGTAGTGGTAGTGGGTACTCCACCAGCCGGACGCGCCAGGGTCGGTGGCCAGCATCCTGGCCAGCAACACCGCTCCCGGAGCGAGCATGTACGGCGAGGCCAGGCACAGAAAGAACAACGGCCCCAGGAGGAGCAGCACGGTCCACGCCTTGACGCCGGGGCTGAAAAGAGTGGTCACCACATCGTGCGGCCGGGTGATGACACCGACGATCGCATCCGACTGATCGGCCCCCCAGAACGAGTAGTACCAGTAGCGATCGGCCTGACCACCGAAAAACGGAATCACCACATGCGTGGCGAGATACATGTAGAGGGCACCACAGACGAACAGCGTGGCCCCGAACAAACGCCTTCCACGCGTCAATGCCAGCCCGACGCCAAGTCCGGCCACGAAAATTCCCATGTCCTCTTTGACCGCAAGGACAAGGGCCAGGAACGGGATCGTCTGAGCGAGCTTCCCGGCGCTTATCCTCTCGAAAACCAGGGCGGTCAGGAGAGGGACGAAAGCGTACTCGTGGAAGTGGAACGAAACCGCCTCCGCGATGGGCCACGAGATCAGGTAGGCGACGGACACGAAATAGGCGGCGGGCACTCCCAGAGTCCGGCGCACGAACGTCCAGAGGGGCACCACGGCCAGGGAGAAAAGTATCGCCTGCGCGACGATCAGTGTCTCCGGACCGTCATATATCCAGTACAAGGGCGCCAGCAGCACCAGCATCGGAGATAAATGATCCCCCAGCAGGGAGAACGGAACACCCGGGGTTTCCCAGTTTCCCTTGACGTACGACAGAGGTTCCGAAAAATTCGCATAGCCGCGGACGCCCTGATCGAATATCACCAGATCATAGACGCCCACGCGGAACGTGTAGAACTTGACAAGCCCCAGCGTACCGTACACGACGGTCCCCACGACCACCATCAAACCCACGAAAACCCGGTGGCGAAAAAACGGGGAACCGCCGGAGAGGCCCAAGGACGGCTCTGTCCGCACGCTTTCATCTTCGGCTCTTGATCGCATGCGCTCCATACTGAACGAAAACGCCGCAGTTGGCCGACGTATCGACCAACCGCGACAAGTGAATGTCAGTACCGGCGCCAGCCGTGGTTGAGGGAGGCGTACCCACTCGGGCAGTAGGCACTCAGGCCGGTCCGGTCACCGAAGGCCTTCGCTCCGGCGCTCCAGTACCAGACGTTGTTCCCACACTTGACGCCGATCTGGTATTTCTGCGGCCCGGTGCCGTCACACCAGCCGGTACCGGAGCCCTGACAGTGGGCAATGGCGCAGCCACCGTTGTAATCAGCGTTGGCGGCGAGCAGGGCGGCGCAAAAGCCACCGAGGCGGTCCCGCCCGGGAGAGCTGCGCGATTAGCCTCTCTACCGCATCTACGGATGCCCCGTGGGCGGGTGCGGTTCCCAGGCCTCCCCCACGGCAACCCTGCTGTTCACTTGAACCTTGGCAAGGCCTTTTTCACTTCAGGGCGGCCCAAGTGCACGATCGCAAATCGGAACCCGAATCATCGAAAACCCGTGTGGCCACAACATACGGTCCGCAACCTTTTCAGATTACTGTCGAGAAACCCCGAACCGGCTTTCCCCGCCAATTCACCTATTCGCCGACGGCGTGCCGCATGCGATTACCGTTGTGCCGGGACGTCAGGGCGGCCATTCAGATGGGCCGTCGTTCGGCCTCCGTTCCCGACGGCGGCGGCCTGCGCCCCGGACCGCCGGGCGCCCCACGAACCGGCCAGAGCGGCGACCCCGGAGCCGTACCGCCGATCGCTCCTGTGTCGCTCGACCGACACGTTGTCCACAGGCGAACAGGTGAATGTGGACGTACGGCAGGGCCGCAGGAGCCCAGGAAGCCCTTGGACAAGAGGGCACCGGTGAACGCGCCGTGGGATGTCTCAGGTCTGCGGTGTTTCGTCGATCGCTGCGCCGTAGCTCACCTGGTACCGGCCCGCGGGGATCACGATGTCAGCCGATGGGCGTCCCCTTGACCAGGGCGAAGGGTTCCCAGCTTGTGGAGAGCGTCACCGGTTCGTCGTCGGCGGTGAACGCGCCGGAACGGGTGGAACCGCCTGGTAGCACCGCAGCGGCGGAGACGGCCGGTACGCCTTCTCCTACCGCGTCGAACATCCCAGCCCGCAGGCGGACGCGTGGCTCCACGGCTACCGCACCGAGTGCGTGTCCCCCAGTCCAACTACGTCCGGGGACGACGTGAGGTGACGGGAACGGTCTTCTGCCGATCTCTCGCTGACAAATCCTTCGCGGCCCGTTCCCGGCCCCGGACGTTCTCCACGTCCGGGACACAGCGGACGTATCTTCATCAATATGGGGGTGCCCGATGATCGATCCGCCGCCGAAGATTCGATTGACCACCACCACACGACTTGTCCTTGATCTGTTCCTGGCCACCGATCCCGACGACCCGCTGTGGGGATACCGCGTCACCGAGGAGACCGGGCTCGGTCCCGGCACGGTCTATCCCTTTCTCGAACGGCTGGAGAAGGCCGGGTGGATCACCGGCTCCTGGGAGGCGGGTGTCCCCGAGGGCCGGCCCCGGCGCCGTCTCTACACCCTGTCCGGCACCGGCCGCCAGGAGTACGCCGCCCTCCGGCGGGGCCGTACCTCGCTGTGGTCCTGGAGTCCGAGGAGGGCCGGACGGTGATCGACGACCCGGTCGGCACGGCGAGCTGGTTCGACTCCGACGACTCGGCGTCCGCCGAGATCAGCGACCACGAACGTCTCATGATCATCGGCATCGCCGTCGCCGCCACCCTTCTTCTCCTCGCCTTCAGCGTCTACGTCTGGCTGGACAGCGGCGACCTGTCGGGCAGTCTGTCCTTCGCCGGGATGGCCCTGTTCGTCGGTGGCTCCATCGTCTCGGTCAACGTCCTCGACAGTCCGGCCTTCCGGAACAGGACACGCGGCCTCCTCGCGCTACGCCTCGCCCTGCGCGTCGGCGGCCGCGCCCGGCGGTGGCAGGCCGAAGACTGGCAGGCCGCCGTCGAGGCCTCCCCGAACCCCGTCCGGTACGGCCTCGGCCTGGTCCGCGCCGCCCTGTTGATGAGGCTGTACGACCTCGGCACCCTGCTGCTGAGGGCCGCGTGCTGGGTACTCGCCTCCAACCACCGCACCTGGTGGCCCCTGGGTTCGGTGCTGGCCTTCGCCGCGGTCAACGTCCACCTCGCCCAGGGCTGGGGTTCGGCCTTCTACACGCTGCCCACCATCGTCGCCTTCCACCTGGGCGTCGAGCACCTTCGCCGCCGCTGGAACATCCCCAGGAAGCGCGACTGACCCGTCCTTCGTGAAGGTGAACCCGGGCATCGGCGGAACAGGGATGTGGATCACCGATGTCCGGGAGGGTCGCCTTGCGTGTCCATCTGATGATCGTCGCCAGACGTACGGGCGTCCCGCTGCCGCCCGTGGTCCTCGACGCGGCACGCCAGGGGATCGCCCGTGCCTTCCCGGTGCCCGCCTCGACCCTGGCCTCGGACGAGTGGCACTCGGCCACCGGTGACACGGCGCTGCTGTCCTGGTCGAACGAACCCGAGGGGCACGGGTCGCCGATCATGTGCTCCGGTGGCGGCCGGGTCGCGGCCCTCACCGGGCACCTGGCCGAACCGTCCGAGGTGGACCGGCTGCTCGCCGTACCCCGGCTCGGCGAGGCCGTCACCCGCACCGGTGGTGTCTTCTCGATCTTCCGGGTCGCCGGGACGGAGGTGAGCGCCGCCACCGGGCTCACCCGGGCCTGTCCCGTCTTCCACGCCGAGACCCCGGACGTCCACGTCATCGGCAGCCGCGCGCTGCTCGTGCACCTCGTCGCCAGGGCCGCCGAGACGTCGTCGAGCCGCCCCGCGATCGTCTGGGACCTGGCCGCCCTTGAGTCGATGGTGCGGGCGGGCTACTTCCTGTCCGACGAGACGCCGTTCCACGGGGTCGGCGCGCTGCCCCCGGCCGCCGAGATCAGGGTCGAGGGCGGGCGCCGTACCGTCACCGAGACCCCGTTCCCCGAGGCCCGCGAGGCCCCCGCCTCCCGACGCGCGGCACGCGCCCAGGTCGACGAACTCGCCGACGCGCTGCTCACCGCCGTACGACCGCTGCGCCACACCACCGAGCCGGTACGGCTGTCGCTCACCGGCGGCCGTGACAGCCGTCTCCTCGCCGCGCTGCTGCACAGGGCCGGCATCCCGTTCGTGACGGCCACCTCCGGACATGACGACAGCCCCGACGTGGTGCTCGCCGAACGTGTCGCGCGGGCCCTCGGCGTACGGCACAGCGTCGCCCGGCCGAAACGGTCCGACGACGGCACGGAGCTGGTCGTCCCCCATCCCCACGTTCGCGGCCACAACGTCCTGTTCGCCTGCGAGGGCATGATCTCGGTCTACGAGAACATCCCGGCCGGCGTACGGTTCGACCCCACGCCACGGATGTCCGGGCACGGCGGGGAGGTCCTGCGGGGCGGGTTCCTGCACAACCAGACCGGTCTGGACGCCAAGGCCGTCAGGCGGCGGATCGACGGCCTCTTCAGCAGGAACGCCGACCTGCTGACCGACCAGGGCAGACAGCACGCCCAGGCCCTGGCCTCCCCCTGGCGGGACCTGGACGGCCCCGGCGCCCTGGACCGGCTGTATCTGGCGCACCGTGTGGGCCGCTGGCACGCCGCCTCGCGGGCGTCGTTGCTGCGCGGCCAGAACCCGGTCCCGCCGTTCCTCGACAACCTGGTCGTCAGGACCGCGCTCGGGATCGACCCGCTGTGGCGACGCTCGGAGGCGCTCATCCACGGGGTGATCAACGCCTTCGCGCCCTCGCTGCGGGACGTGCCCGTCGAGGGGCGTCCGTGGCGGTTCACCGAGGAGAGCCGCCCGAGCCTGTGGGACCGGCTCCGCTCACGTGGCCTGCCCCTGCGTTCCGGGCCTTCCGCCGGTTCTCCTGCCGGTTTCCTGAAAGCCTCCGCGGCTTCCGCGGGGAAGCCCTGGAACTGGCGGACCGAGCCCTCGGCCGAGCTGACCGGCCTGCTGCGCGCGGCCGTGATCGACGACCGCGGGGAACTGCGGGCGGACGGGCTGGCACACGTCGTGGACGCGGCCCAGGTGGCACGGCTGCCGGACTCCCGGATGGACGTCCTGTGGCACCTCTACACCGTCTCCACGATGCTCACCGACGCCTTCGCCACCCCCGTCCCCCCTGACCTGCCTTCCCTGCGCATCCCCATTCCGCGTTGATCGAATGGTTGACTTCCCCCATGCGTCTTCGGCAGGAAACACGTCTCTATCGGCTCCTCGTGTCGACCGTGTTCACCGAGGGACTCGACCACGACATGGACCTGTGGGCGCTGGGATTCGGTGCCACATGGGTTCAGGGAATGGACGCCGCGGCCATCACGGCGAAGTTCTCCCTGGACCCGAGCACCCGCACACCCTGCCGTCTGAGCGAGATCCTCGACCGCAACATCGACGACGGTTCCGTCTGGGTCGCCGAGGTCGGAGACTGGCTCTGCGTCGTGCCCGGAACCTACGCGGTGACCGTAGGTCCTCGCGCCGCGTCACCGCCGGGTACGGTGCCCGTCCTCCTCGCGGCGTGCCGACTGCGGCTTCCCCTCAAGGTCGGCCAGGAGTGACAGCGCCAGGTCCTCCAGCAGGAGGTAGCCCGTCGAGGACGCCTGGTCCAGAGCTTGACGGGCGTACCGGATCGCGCGGTCGTGCGTGCCCAGGTCGGCGTGCGCGCGGGCGAGGCCGAGCAGCGGCCTGACCTGCAGGTGCACCATGCCCGCCGTGACGGCGTACGTGAGTGCTCGCTGGTGGGCGTCGAGAGCCTCGCCGTGCTGTCCGGTCATCGCCTGGACGGTGCCGAGGACGTGCGTGGCGCGGCACATGGCGTAAACGTGGCGCGCGCCCTCCGCGCGCTCACCGGCCGAGACCACGGCCTCAAGGGCGAGGTCGAGACGGCCGCGGTCACGGTGGATCTCCGCCAGTGTGGTCAGGCTCTTGGCCTCGGGCACGTGCAGGCCGCTCTCGCGGTCGTGGCCGAGCGCCTCGGTGGCGAGGGCCAGCGCCTCGTCCAGGTCGCCGCTGAGACGCCGGACGGTCGCGAGCTCGTTGAGGGAGTGGCTCAGCTCGCTGCCGCGCAGGTGACGGTGGAGGGCGAGGGCGTCGCGCAGGTGCCGTTCCGCCTCCTCCAGGTCGCCGCATTCCAGGTGCACGGTACCCAGGTTGCCCATGGCGCGGGCCTCGCCGTAGGTGTCGCCGATCTCGCGGTTGAGCTCGACGGACCTGACGAGGTGGTCGATGGCCTGGCGCAGCCTGCCCAGGTCATGACAGGCGGTGGCGGCGTTGTTGTGCGCGGCGGCGGCGCCCGCGGACCAGCCCGCGTGCTCGCTGTACCGAATGGCCAGCTCACAGGCGGCGTGGGCGGCGGAGTAGTCGGCGCGGCACAGAGCGGCCGTGCCCGCGCAGAGGTGCGCCGCCGCCAGGCCGAGCGGGTCGTCCTCGACGGTGGCCGCGTGTGTCGCGGCGTCGGCGATCGCCACGATGTCGGCCAGGCTGGTGGCGGTGTGGTGGACGAGGTGACCACGCAGGGCGTCGGCGATCAGCCAGGCGTGTCGTCTGGGGCCGGTGACCGGAGGCCTGCGGGCGGCGGAGGAGGGGTCGACGGCGCCGGCGGCGTGCAGGGCGAAGGCGACGAGGTTGGCCTGCTCGGCGCTGAACCAGGCCATCGCCTCGGCGCGGGGCCCGAGCCCGGACGGGACGGGGAGCGGCAGGCGGGTGATCGAGGGATAGGCGCTCTCCGCCGCCGCGACGGCCTCGGCCAGGTACCGGTCGCCGAGGCGTTCGAGGGCCCGGACGCCGGTCGCGGAGTCGTCGTCGCGGAGTGTGAGCTCTCCCGCGTACTGCCGGAGCAGGTCGTGACAGGTGTACCGGTACGGCCGGTACTCCTCGATCAGGTGGGCGGCGGCGAGGCGGTCCAGGAGCCGTTCGGCCTCGGCGATCTCGATGTCGGCCAGGGAGGCGACGGCCGACGCGGTGACGTCGGGCCCCTGGACCAGCCCCAGCAGCCTGAACAGGCGCCGCTCCGCCTCCGGCAGGCCCGTGTACGACAGCTCGAACGCCGCCCGGACCGCCACGTCGCCGTCGATCCGCAACAGGTCCAGCCCTCGCGCGGACAACGCGGCGGCGTACTCGCCCAGCGACCTTCGCGGACGCGTCGCCAGCGTCGCGGCGGCCACACGCAGGGCCAGCGGGAGTCCTCCGCACAGCCGTACGATCCGCTCGGCCGCCTCCGGCTCCGCCGACAACCGTTGGTCCCCGACGATGGAGGCCAGCAGCCGGACGCTGTTGTCCCGGTCGAGCACGCCGAGTGACAGGTTCCAGGCGCCGTGGGAGACGGTCAGCCCGGCGAGCGCGTTGCGGCTGGTGACGACGACCAGGCAACCGGGAGCGCCGGGTAACAGGGGCCGTACCTGTTCGGCCGTCCGCGCGTCGTCGAGCAGCACCAGCATCCGGCGGCCCGACAGGCGCGAGCGGTACAGACCGGCCGCGGCCTCCTCCTGCTCGGGGATCCGCTCCGGGGGTATCCCGAGCGAACCGAGCATCCGCACGAGGGCCTCCAGCGGCGGCATGGGCGGGCGGGCCGCGTGCCCTCGCAGGTTCACGTAGAGCCGGCCGTCGGGGAACTCCTCGGTCACGAGATGGCCGAACCGTACGGCCAGGGCGGTCTTGCCCGCGCCGGCCGCGCCGGTGACGGTCGCGATGGAGGGGGCGCCCGCGGCGAGGGCATTCCGGCGCAGCAGAGCCAGGTCGTGTTCACGCCCCACGAAGCCGGTCACGTCGGCGGGTAGCTCGGCGGGCACCTGCCTCGCCTCCTCGCGTCCGTGGAACGGCTCGGGGTCGGGGGCGTCGGCGAGGACGGTCGCCTCCAACCGGCGCAGCTCGGGCCCGGGGTCGAGGCCGAGTTCGTCCGCGAGCAGGGCTCGCCCCTCGCGGTACACCTCCAGCGCGTCGGACCGCCGCCCGGAGCCGTGCAGCGCCGTCATGAGCAGTGCCCGCAGATGTTCCCTCAGGGGATGCTCGGCGAGCAGTTCGGACAGCTCACCGACCAGGTCGCGATGCCGGCCGAGGGCCAGGCCCAGTTCGGCCCGCTCCTCAAGGACGCTCAGGCGCAGTTCCTCCCACCGTCCGGCGAAGGCCGCCAGTTCCTCCAGTTCCAGGTCGGCGAGCACCGGGCCCCGCCACAGTGTCAGGGCCTGCCCCAGCAGGTCGGCGGCCTCGGCCTGTCGTCCGGCCCGAGCCGCCTGCCTGCCCCGATCGATGCACCGCTCCGCCTGGTGCGTGTCCACCAGGCCACCGGCCAGCCGGTAGCCGGACCCCTCCGTCCTGATGATCTCCGGTCCGGCGCCCATCCCGCGTAGTTCCCTGCGCAGGGCCGCCACCGCGATCATGACCTGGTTGCGTACGGTCGCCGGCGGGTGCCGCCCCCAGGCGGTGGCCAACCGGTCGATGCTGAGCACCTGGCCGTGGCCGACGACCAGCATGGCCAGTACGGCCCGGGCCCGCGGACCGCCCAGCCGCACCGGCCTGCCGTCGACCGTCGCTTCGAGCCGCCCCAGGATGTTGAACCGTACGTCAGGCCCCATGTGATCACGATAGCGAGGGCGGGCGTCCCGTCCGTCCGGAGAGAAACCGTGGTCGTTTCACGCGGGGGCGAGGGCCGTTACCCAGCACGAAAAGGGATCGTTCTCCGGAGGTCACGACCGGCGTCGCCGTCATATCGGGTCGATAGCGAAACAAAAGCGGGCGTTCGTAGGGTCGGAACGAATCTCAGGCCGAAACGGTGGGCTGTGCGAAACGGTCGACCGCGAACCTGAACTCCCTACAGAGAAAGCCGAGAAATTGAACACCACGACAAAGTTCGCGTTCGCCGTGGCGGTCGGCACGCTCGCCCTGTCCGTCTTCGCCACCCCTTCCAGCGCCAGCTCCGCCGGTGCCGGCCTGCCGACGTCCTCTGTGAACAAGGCCGCCTGCGCGGTTCAGCACCACTTCTACGACGTCGGGTACGCCAGGAGGGTGGACCTCTCCAACGAGTGCTCCTCCACGCGCTACGTCTGCATCGACAAGGTCTGGAACCAGGACTCCGGGCCGCACGCCGTCCCCGGACGTTCGACGAAGACCGTCTCCTACGCCACCTGGCCCGAGCCGACCGGCCGGAGCGTCTACTACGCGAGTTCTTCCAGCAGGTGCTGAACGCGATATACGTCACTCACAAGAGCTGAAGAGAACGGCCGGCTGGACGGGGGCGTTCCGGCTGACCTCCTCCGAGGAATCTTTGACTGGCCATTCCCAGGCCCACCGTACGGCTTCTCGCACTCCTGTTCCGGGCCCGTTCCACAGCGGTGACCGCGGGTCTGGGGTGCCCGATGGTGTGACCGGCGCATCGGGCACCCCGGAGTCTTCATTCAGGGGTGGAAGGTGTCGAAGTAGTCGGCGGGGATTTTGTTGAGCCAGGCGTGGGTGACACCGGTCCAGCCGATGCGCAGGAAGTCGGCCTTGCCGTCCCCGTCGATGTCGGCGAACTGGATGTCCTTGGGCGGCAGGTCACCGTCCCCGGCGATCCTGCCGATGTCGCGGTAGGTGCCGCCCGCGCCCTTGGCTCCCTCGTTGATCCAGGCGCGGGCGCCGCCCTTGAGGGTGATCAGGATGCGGTCGGCCCGCTTGTCACCGTTGATGTCGGCGTAGCGGATCTCCCGGGGGTTGGCCAGGGCGCCACTGATCTGCTGGGGAGCGGTCCAGTCCAGCCACTTGCGGCCGTCCTTGTTCTGGAAGTCCCTGTTGTACGCGGCGGTCGTCGTGCCGTCCGGTTTGATCAGCAGGTAGTCGTCCCGGCCGCCCCCGGTGACGTCGGCGAACCGGATCTTCGTGGCCGGGTCGATGTTCAGGATCTCACCCTGCGACCCCTCGTCGAAGACACTGGCCATGCCGCCGTATTTGTTCATGCACATGCGTTGGCCGGAGGGGTTGTCGCCCTTCCAGGTGGAGACCTCGACCTTGCCGGTCAGCCAGACCACCATGCAGTCGGGGAACCCGTCGCCGTCCACGTCACCGAACCGCAGCATGTTGCCCACCGCTCCGGCCGCGGGTTTGTAGGAGTTCTGGCCTTCGACGAAGGGCATCCAGTTCTTGCCGGAGGGCCCGCTGTTCCACCAGAACCGGAAGTTCTGCTTCTCGTCGACCGCGACGAACTCGGCCTTGCGGTCCTTGTTGACGTCGACCATCCAGAATCGGCTGGAGGAGGGGTACTGCTGGTCCTGGATGACGCCGCGGTCCTCCCAGTTCGGGCCGAGCTTGGAGCTGTTGTCACCGGTGCCGGTACCGTCGTCCCTCGGGCCGCCACAGGCGTCGGACACCTGGCCGGGATCCTGCTCGGCCGGCGGCCGGAGCCAACCTCTGTCACTCGCCTGACCGGCCGCCTTCACGAACGCCGTGCCGATCTTCTCGTAGCCCTGGTCAGTGGGGTGAATGCCATCGGTGCCGATGTCGGAGAGCTCCAATCCGGTGGTGTCGGTGTACACCACACGCAGGCCGCGTTTCACCAGCAGATCGACCATGGCGGGGATCTGGGCGGTGAACGCCTCACCCCGCGCGTTGGCGCCGGGAAATTTCGGGGAGTTCAAGGGCTGCATCCCCGCCACCAGGACGACGGTCCTCGGAGAGTCACCGGCGATCTGCTCGACCAGTCTTTGGAGCCGCCCGATCGCACCGTCCATCTGGATGTCGTAGAGGACATCGTTGCCGCCGGCGATGAGCGTGATGACGTTGGGCTTGAACACCTTGACCGCGCACTGGGCCTTCCCGGCGATCAGGTCGATCGTGTACCCACGCCAGCCCTCGACCTCCCGGTCCTCCATCGTCCCCACCCGGACCGAGCCCACCCAGTCCACCCAGTCCACCCAGGGGGTGACGTCGTCACTGACCTCGGTACCGGCGGGCTGTGCCCTGCGCTCCGCGAGATCGTTGAACCCCTGATCGGCGGTGTCGCGGTAACCGTTCCCGTCCGAACTGCCTTCCCCGTAAGTGCTGGACGACCCGAGTGCCATCGGACGCAGGCTCGCGGATCCGATGCCGTTGCGGAGCCTGTGGAGATTCGCGAGAAGGGCTGGAGCGAGGCCCTCAAGATATTGGGCCACGAACTCAAGCGGGCTCCGGAACGCGGTGAACTTCGCCGCCAGGTTCTTCACGCCCTGCGCGATCTTCTGGAGCAGGGGGTTGGCCCCCGTCTCCATCACCGCGAGCGCCTTGCCCAGCACGGCGCCGGTGATGGCTCCGTGGATGCCCACCGCCAACGCCTCCGTCCAGACCGCCGGGTCGGTGAACGGCCTGTTGTCGAAATAGGCGTTCAACAACTCCCCGATCATGCCCCCCACGAATCCGCCGAGGGCTCCGCAGAACGGCGCGGCCGCCGGGGCGCCGACATTGAAGGCTCCCAGGCACAACGCCGAGGTCAGGATCATCGCGCCCGTCCCCACAGTGGCGGAGAGGAACTTCTGCCACCAGTTCGCGTTCGGGCCGACCTGGTCGGCCGGTATCACGATGGCCACCCCGGTGTCGATCACCTGGATGGAGCCTTCGAACCCGACGCCTTCCCATGCGTCCGGGTAAACGCCCACCTCGTACGACTTCAGGAGCGTGATCATGTGATCGCTCAGCGACTGACCCGTCGCCTGTGCTCTGTGGATCTTGTCCACCTCGGCCTGGAGGGGACCACGGTCGACCTGCGAGACCTCGAAGCTCATCACCACGTCGTCGGCGTCCTCCGCCAACGCGGCGAGGCGCGCAGGGGCCTCACCCGCGCACATCAGGCGTATCGCCGAGGCCTGGCCGACGCCGGCGGGCCCGATGCCCCCCAGCCGGGCGGCGGCGCGGTCGGCGCCCTCGCACGAGGACGGCCGGAGCGGTGCACCCGCTTGCGCGGGCGTGACGGCGCCGGCCAGGACCAGCGTCACGGAGACCACAACCGCGGCGATCCGGCTCCACCAGCCTCGGCGGCGGCCGGCTCCCACATTCGAGGCCGACGGTGGACCCGGCAAACGCAGCCGTGCGACCGGCGCGGTATATAACGACTTTCTCAAGAAGCTCTCCTAAAAGGCGTTCCGGTCGCGCCCGACTCGGCGAACCGGCGTGTCATGACAGAGCGGTCACGGTCGCGAACGCGGGCGCGTCGGCTCTCCCGGCCAGACCAGCGGACCTGTACGGGCTTGGGTGCGGCACGGCTGCCTCCCGGCGGGAGGCACTCCTGGACGGAATCGGACACCGCACCGGCAAGCATGTCGCGACAGCCGTACCCGGATCGATCCCGCCTGCTGCCCATGTGAGGTACGGCTCGCGCTACCGCGGTCCCCTGTTCCCGCAGGTCCGGACGTGCCTCGGCTGCGCGCGGGCACGCGGTACGGATCGAAGGGGGACGTTCGCCGGAGAAACGGCGACCCCTGGCACGGACTCTGCTTCTCTCCTTTCCGGACGAAAGGCTGAAGCCAGTCTGTTGATTCTCCGGCGGAATGTCGTTGACGGTTTCCGCAGAATGTGTTGACGGTTTCTGCAAACGCCTGAACGCCTCGGGTTTCACCCAGGAGGCGCCGCGAAACCGGGGCGAAGGTGTGGTGAAACCCGGGTCGTCGAACCTGTGTCCATGAGCATCACCCAAGAGACAAGACAGACGAGGTCCGGTGCCGAGACGGCGGTGAGCGCCGTCCGGGCCGAAGGACTGGTCAAGACGTTCGGCACGTACCGCGCCGTCGACGGGATCGACCTGGACGTACGGCCCGGCGAGGTCTTCGGGGTCCTCGGCCCCAACGGCGCGGGCAAGACCACGACGATGCGGATGCTGGCGACGCTGCTGAAGATCGACGCCGGACGCGCCGAGATCTTCGGCGTCGACGTGGCCGACAACCCGCACGTGATCAGGCAGCTGGTCGGGGTCACCGGCCAGTACGCGTCGGTCGACGAGAACCTGACCGCCCGGGAGAACCTGTGGCTGTTCGGGCGGCTGCAGGGCATCGGCTCCGCGGAGGCGAAGCGGATCTCCACCGACCTGCTGGGGCGGTTCGGGCTTGAGGAGGCCGCCAACAAGCCGATCGCGCAGTTCTCCGGGGGCATGCGGCGGCGGCTCGACCTGGCCGCCAGCCTGATCACCAGGCCGCCGTTGATCTTCCTGGACGAGCCGACCACCGGACTCGACCCCCGTACGCGTGGACAGATGTGGGACACCATCCGCGACCTGGTCGCCGACGGCTGCACCGTCCTGCTGACCACCCAGTACCTCGACGAGGCCGACCAGCTCGCCGACCGGATCGCCGTCATCGACCACGGCAGGAAGGTGGCCGAGGGCACCCCGGACGAGCTGAAGACCACGGTCGGCGACTCCGCCCTGCAGGTCGTGCTCGCCGTACCCGGTGAGATGCGGCAGGCCTCGGACATCGTGCGCCGTGTGGTCGGCGTCGAGCCCGTGCTCAGCCCGGAGCAGGGACGGCTCACCGCCCCGCTCGGCCAGGCGGACCTGGCCGCCGACGTGCTGATCGCGCTACGCACCGCGGGGGTGTCCGTAGCGTCGGTGAGCGTGGACAAGCCCAGCCTGGACGAGGTGTTCCTGGCCCTCACCGGTCACGAGGCCGACGAGAAGAACGACAACGACGGAGAGAACCGATGAGCACCCTGACCGCACCGGCCGCCCACCAGCCCGTACGGGCCGCCGACCGGGTGGCGTCCGCGCGGCGGCGCGTCTCGGTCGGCGAGACGCTCAGCCAGACCATGATGATGGCCTGGCGGGCGGTGAAGAAGATGTTCCGCAACCCCGAGCAGTTCATCGACGTGACGATGCAGCCCATCCTGTTCACGGCGATGTTCGCCTACATCTTCGGCGGCGCCATCGCCGGGAACGTGGGCAACTACCTGCCGCTCATGATTCCCGGCATCCTCGCCCAGACCGTGCTGACCACCTGTATGGCGACCGGCACCCAGCTCCGTGAGGACATGGAGAAGGGCGTCTTCGACCGGTTCAAGTCGCTGCCGATCGCCCGCATCGCGCCCCTGGCCGGGCCGATGGTCGCCGACCTGGTGCGTTACACGATCGCCTCGGGGCTGACCTTCGGCATGGGCATCCTCATGGGCTACCGGCCGGGCGGCGGCGTGTTCGGGACGCTCGGCGCGATCGCGCTGTCGATCGTCACGGGCTGGTCGCTGGCGTGGGCCTTCACCTGGGTCGGCACCATCGCGCGCAGCGCCCAGGCGGTGCAGGGAATCTCGATGATGATCATGTTCCCGCTGACGTTCCTGTCCAACGCGTTCGTGCCGGTGGACACGCTGCCGGGCTGGCTGGCCGCCTTCGTCCGGGTCAACCCGGTCTCGCACCTGGTCACGGCGGCCCGTGACCTGGCCAACAACGGTGTCGTGAGCGGCGAGGTGGCCTGGACGCTACTGGCCTGCCTGATCTGCATCCTGATCTTCGCGCCGCTGGCGGTGCGTTCCTACAAGCGGCACATCTGAGCCGTGGCCGCGCAGCGCCTTCCTGGCCTCGTCGAGCAACTCGGGGCCGCGCCGGTCGCCGTACTCCGCCCGTATCGCGGAGATCAGACCGGGCGCGGCCCTCTCCGCGTGCGGTTCGATCCGGTCGAAGGCCATGCTGGACATCATCTGGCTGTAGGAGAAACGCTCGGCGAGCACCAGCAGCCTGATCGCCTCCTGCGCGGGCAGCGCCTCCCACAGCAGGCCCCACGCGCCGAGCGCGAACAGCATCGTCCCGACCACCGGGTAGTCGATGTAGAGGCTGCGCGCGCTCAGCATCTCCCCGTTCAGCAGGAAGGACCGGTCGGCGAACAGTTCCTCGCCGTGACGCAGGTCGGACGGGCCGGCGTGGTAGGCGTGGGCCGTCAGCGCGAAGGCGGTGATGACGATCACCCACGGTTCGCTGCCGCTCGGAAGACCTGCGGTCAGCCGCATGTCACGGGCCCGCTGTACGGCCAGGCGGTACTGGGCCAGGGCGTGCGCCGTGTCACCGCGGGCGAGGGACAGTTCGGCCGCGCACATCGGGATGAACACCATCTCGCCCTGCACCGCCTCGCTCTCGCTGATCCGCGTCAGCTCGGCGAACTCGGCCTCGGCCGTCTCCAGATCGCCCGTCTGGATGGCGTTGTGGATGATGACGGCGCGCAGTTGCACCTCGTCGTCGGTGGCGCCGATCCTGATCATGGCGGGAAGGGCGGCACGGGCGTGGCGGACCGCCTGCTCGTGGTCTCCCCGTTGCAGGGTCAGCTGGGCGAGTGTGGCCCGCAGGACGGCCTTCTGCCACGGCCCGTCGTCCTCCCGCACCACGGCCAGCGCCCGCTCCGCCGCCGCGCACGCGGCCTCCGCCGCTCCGATGTTCTCCAGCGCGTGGGCCAGCGCCTGTCCCGCCATCAGGGCGAGGTCGTGGTCGGAACTCAGGCTCAGCTCGGTCAGTCGCCGGATGACCTGGTCCCCGACGGGGGAGTCGCCGGCCAGCACCACCCGCGTCATCGCGGCCAGGCGGGGATCGGGACTTTCCCGTTTGGGCAGGTGGGCGAGCAGGTCACGCAGCGTGCGGTCGGTCATCCCCATCATGTTCATGAGCATGATGAGCAGGGCCGCCCTGGTCGCCTCCTCAAGCTCCGGGGGCGGGACCCAGCCGTCGAGCGCCTGGACCAGCGCCTCACGCAGCACGACGATCCTGGGGTGGTCACCACGGATCGACCACAGCGCGCCCACGGCGGACATCAGCTGCATCACCGTGCCGGAGTCGCCCTCGCCCAGCGCCCGGCGCAGCTGGTCGGCCAGGTTGCCCTCCTCGGCGCGCAGCGCGTCCACGGCCTCGAACTGGCGGACACTGAACAGATAGTCGATATGGCGTATGCCGTACTCGACCGCCCAGGACCGTTGCGCCGCCCGCGCCCGCTCCTCCTCACCGGCCTCGGCCAGGCGCATCAGGCCGAACTCCCTGACCGTCTCCAGCATGCGGTAGCGCAGACCGTACGCGGTCTCCCTGACGCTCAGCAGGGACTGCTCGACCAGCGCGTCCACGGCGTACAGCGCGTCCGCGCCCAGCATGTACTCGGCCGTCTCCAACGTGAAGCCGTCACCGAACAGCGACAGCCGGCTCAGCGCGCGCCGCTCCCGCTCGCCCAGCAGGTTCCAGGACCAGTCGATGACCGCGAGCAACGTCTGGTGCCGGTCGGGGGCGCTGCGGTTACCGCCACGCAGCAGGGCGAACCGGTCGTTGAGCCGCCGTCTGATCTCCTCGACCGACATCATCCGCGTCTTGGCCGCGGCCAGCTCGATGGCCAGGGGCAGACCGTCGAGCCGGGTGACGATCTCGCGCACGACCTCCTCGTCGAGCCGCACACCGGGACGGGCGGCCGTGGCCCGCTGGCCGAACAGCTCGACCGCGTCACCCGTGGCCAGCTCGCCGAGCTGGTGGACCCGTTCGGCGGGGATCGCCAGCGGGGCGCGTGAGGTGGTGAGAATCCGCAGGTCACGGGTGGTGGCGATGAGGAAGGCCACCAGGTCGGCCACGGCCTCGACGACGTGCTCGCAGTTGTCCAGGATGAGCAGGGAGGGCACCTGGTCCAGGTGGGCGGCGATGCGGGTCCGCACGTCGGCGCGCTGCTGCGGGGTCAGCGCCCGCCGTCCGACGACCGAGTCACGCACCCCGAGCGCGGACCCCACCTCGTCCACCACGCCCTCGGGAGAGGACACGGCGACCAGTTCGACGAAGTGCGCCACCGGCTGCACGGCGTTCCTGCCCGCCACGTGGGCCAGCCGCGTCTTGCCCAGCCCGCCGGGGCCGACGATGGAGACGACCCTGCCGCTCTGCAGCAGGGCGTGGACCGTACGGATGTCGTCCTCACGGCCGAGCAGCGAGGAACCGTCGTAGCGAAGCCCCTCGCGCACCGGCCGGTCGGCGGCCAGCAGCCCGGCGTGCACCCGCGTCAGCTCAGGCCCGGGATCGGTGCCGAGCCGGTCGGCGAGGTCGGCCCGGTAGCGTTCGTAGCGTTCCAGCGCCGCGGCGACACCGCGCACCGCCGCCTCACTGCGCAGCAGGCAGGCCAGCAGTTCCTCGTCGTGCGGAAGGGCGGCCGCGCGCTCCTCAAGCAGGGGAAGCGCGCCCGCGTGGTCGCCGTCCCTGCCCCGTGCGAGGGCCAGCACCCGGCAGGCCTCGGCCAGGTGTCCGGCGGCGACGGCGCGCAGGTCGGCCAGTGCTCCCGTCGACGGCTCACGACCGTTCCCCGCCAGGGTGATCGCCTGCTCGGCGCACCGGCGGGCCAGGGCCGTGTCCCCCTCGCCCAGCGCCCTGACCGCCCGCCCCACGAGGTCGGCGAGCAGGTGGGCGTCGACCTGGTCCGCCGACAGGCCCAGCCGGTAGCCGCGCGCCGTACGCACCACGACGTCGGGGCCGGTCGCGGACCGGGTACGGGAGACCACGACCTGTAGCGCCTTGACGGGGTTGGCGGGCGGGTCCTCCCACCACAGCTCCCGGACCAGGTGATCGTCGCTGACCCCGGCCTTCCCGTGCAGCACGAGCACGGCCAGCAGGGCATGCGCGCGATCGCCCGCCAGTGGCCTACCCTCCCAGCGGACACCGTCGAGCAGGGTCAGCACCGGAGCCACGCACCCCAGCTTACGGCGTATCGGCCTTCCAGTAGCAATGCATATATTTCCCCCTAAAAAGGCCGCTGACCTGCGATATTTACGACATTCGACCGCCGGCCCCGCCGCGTACGGCACGGCAGGGTCCGCTCATGATCTCAAAACATCGATCACGCTGAGATTCCCCGCTTACGTACGGCGGCCGGGCTGGGTTGGGCGGGTGGGACGGGGCCCTGGCGGGTGCGGTAGACGACGTAGGGGCGCCACAGGTAGGCCAGGGGGGCCGACCAGACGTGGACGAGCCGGGTGAACGGCCACAGCGCCAGGAGCAGGAAGCCGCCGACGGCGTGCAGCTGGTAGACCAGCGGGGCGCCGGTCATCAGGTCACTGCGCGGGGAGAACAGGAACACGCCGCGGAACCAGACCGCGACCGTCTCCCGGTAGTCGTATCCCGGGCCGAACAGGTTCACGACGACCGTGGCGGCCATCCCGAGCCCGATCATGACCGCCAAGGCCGCGTAGAGCACCCTGTCCATGGGGGTCGTCTTCCGCCTGACCCGGCGGTTGACCACGCGACGGGCGACGAGCAGGACGAACCCGGCGACGAGCATGACGCCGGTCACCGTACCGGCCCAGACCGCGACCAGGTGGTAGAGGTGCTCGGGGACACCCAGCCACGCGGTCACCGAGGCCGGGACCAGCAGCCCCATCGCGTGCCCGCCGATGGCCCCGAACGCGCCCAGGTGGAACAGCGGCGACCCCAGGCGCAGGATCCGGTTCTCCAGCAGCTGGCTGGTGTGCGTGGTCCAGCCGAACTGGTCGTGGCGCCACCGCCATATGTGGCCGCCGACGAACACCACGAGGCAGAGGTACGGCAGGGCGATCCAGATGACGGTGTTCATCGCAGGTCCTCCGAGGAGGGGGTGGGGTACGGTGCCAGGCCGATACCGCCGAGCTCGTCACCGTGGAGGTCGAGGTCCGGGCTCGGGAAGCCCGGGCTGAGGAGGTCCGGCCCCAGAGAGCCCAGGCCCGGGGAACCCGGACCGCAGAGGTTCAGGCCAGAGGGGTCCAGACCGGGAGAACCCGGTCCGCAGGGGTTCGAGCCGGGGGTGTCCAGGCCGACGGACTCGACGGGTGGGCCGTCCAGGGCCAGCTCCGCGATGGCCGCCCGGTCGGCGTCGGTCAGCTCGGGCAGGACGGCGGTGATCGCGTCGAGCAGCAGGCCGTACGGCGTGCCGAGGTCGGCCAGGGCGGCGCGGAACAGTTCGACGCCGCGCCGGTGCTGGCGCAGCGGCGCCTCCCCCTCGCCGGGGCCGACCACGGCGGCGAACTCAAGGACGACCGGCAGCAGGTCGGGCAGCTCACCGGCGGCCAGCCGCAGGCCGTGGGCACGGTAACGCCGCTTGAGGACGAGCAGCGCCATGCCCCGCCTACGGGTGTCACCGTGCAGGTAGTACGTCAGGTAGAGGCCGGACTTACGGCGCAGGTCGAAGGTCCGCACGTAGTGCCGCTGCGCGTCGATCGGCGCCGTGCCGGTCAGCCAGGCGAGGAACTCCTCGACCTGCCCGCGCAGCCACGGGTGCCCGATTCCGGCGGCGGCACCGCGCAGCTCGTCGGCGGCGCCGAGCAGTTCCGCGTCCGGATAGGTGAGCAACACCGAGGCGAGCTGGAACAGCCGGATCCGGTCGGCCGGGGCCACGGAGGTCCCATCGATCACGGAGGCCCCATCGGCCACCACCGGGGTCGCGTCCGTGGCGGCCGAAGCCCCATCGGTCACCGTCCCCGAGGCTGTACCCATGGCGGCCGGGACTCCATCGGTCGCCGCCATCAGGGGCGCGTCCATGGCGGCCGAAGCCCCATCGGTCACCGTCCCCGAGGTCGTATCCGTGGCGGCCGGGACTCCACCGGTCGCCGCCATCGAGGCCGTACCCATGGCGGCCGGGGCCGTGTCGATCACGGGCATGGGGGCCGCATCGGTGACGGCCGTGAAAGTCACGTCGATCACGGGCACCGGGATCCTGGTGGTCGCGGTGACCGGGGCCGCCGGGGTCACCGGGGTCGCCGTGAAGGTCGTGTTGGTCGGGGGTGTGGTCATGACCGGTCCCGCAGGGGGTCGATGGTCAGGCCCGTCCGGCCGTCGGGGCGTCGTGTCGTGAGTCCCTGTCTTCCGACGTGCACGTCGTCGGCACCGCCCTCGACGAGGTGGAAGCGCTCGGTCACGGCCCTGACCCGCTCGACATCACCCGCACCAGGACCGCCCGCGCCAGAGCCGTCCGTTCCGGAACCGCCCGCGCCAGGACCGCCCGCCCCGGAACCACCCGCACCGAACCCGGCCGCGCCGGAACCGCCCATGCCCGGGCCGCCCTCGCAGTCCAGGGAGCAACCGCCTGACGCGGCGGCCTGGGCCTCAAGGGCGGCGGCGTCCTTGCTGTAGGCGGTCGGGATGACGTACCGCTCGTCGTACTTGGCGATGGCGAGCAGCCGGTACATCGACTCGACCTGTTCGGCCGTCATCCCGATGCCGTCGAGCAGTTCCTCGGCGACCGTGCCGTCCAGGGTCCTGGCCCGCATGTACGAACGCATCGCGGCCAGCTTCATCAGGACCCCGGCGGCGGCGTCGGCGTCGCCCGCGGTGAACAGCTCGGCGAGATACTCGACCGGGATGCGCAGGTCCCTGATGGTGTGGAAGACGTCGTCGGCGTCGGTGTCGTCACGGCCCGCCGCGCCGGTCGCGTCGAGCACCGGCGAGAGCGGCGGGACGTACCAGACCATCGGCAGCGTCCGGTACTCCGGGTGCAACGGCAACGCGATCCGGTACTCGCTGATCAGCCGCCACACCGGCGACAGCCTCGCGGCCTCGACCCACTCCTCGGGCATCCCGGCGTCGCGGGCCGCCCGCCGTACCGCCGGATCGTGGGGGTCAAGGAAGACGTCACGCTGGGCGTCGAGCAGGTCGTGCTCGTCCGGCACCGACGCGGCGGCGAGGACGGCGTCCTCGTCGTAGAGGACGATGCCGAGATAGCGGAGCCGTCCCACGCACGTCTCCGAGCAGATGGTCGGCTGGCCCGCCTCGATCCTCGGGAAGCAGAAGGTGCACTTCTCGGCCTTGCCGGTGGCGTGGTTGACGTACACCTTCTTGTACGGGCACGCCGAGACGCACATCCGCCAGCCCCGGCACCTGTCCTGGTCGACGAGGACGATGCCGTCCTCCTCCCGCTTGTACATCGCGCCCGACGGGCAGGCCGAAACGCAGGCCGGGTTGAGGCAGTGCTCGCAGATCCGGGGCAGGTGGAACATGAAGGTCTTCTCGAACTCGAACCTGACCTTCGCCGCGGCCTCGGCGGGCATCCGGGTGATGTTCGGGTCCCGGTCGGCCCGTTCGTGCGCCCCGCCGAGGCCGTCCTCCCAGTTCGCCCCCCACTCCACGGCCATCGGCTCACCCGTCAGCGCGGAGTACGGCCTCTTGGCCGGGGTGTCCTTCAGGCCGGCGGGCGCGCCGACCAGGATGTCCTTGTCGAACGTCGCGGGCTCGTAGTAGTCGTCGATCGACGGCAGGTCCGGGTTGGCGAAGATGCGGCTCAGCCGCTTCATCCGGCCGCCGGAGCGCAGGGTCAGCCTGCCCTTGCGGTCGAGCCGCCACCCGCCGTGCCAGCGGTCCTGGTCCTCGTAGTGCTTGGGGTAGCCGATGCCGGGCTTGGTCTCGACGTTGTTGAACCAGACGTACTCGGTGCCCTCGCGGTTGGTCCAGGTCTGCTTGCACGTCACCGAGCAGGTGTGACAGCCGATGCACTTGTCGAGGTTCATCACCATCGCGACCTGCGCGCGGATTCTCATCAGTACTCCACCTCCTGCGAACGACGGCGGATCACCGTGATCTCGTCGCGCTGGCTGCCGATCGGGCCGTAGTAGTTGAAGGCGTAGGTGAGCTGGGCGTGTCCGCCCGCGAGGTGGGTCGGCTTGACCAGCAGCCGGGTCATCGAGTTGTGGTAGCCGCCGCGGCGGCCGTTCCCTTCGGCCTTGGGCACGTTCACCGTCCGCTCCGGCGAGTGGTACTGGAAGACCGTGCCCTCGGGCATCCGGTGGCTGACCACGGCACGGGCGACGACGACGCCGTTGCGGTTGTGCGCCTCGATCCACTCGTTGTCCCTGACGCCGATCTTCGCGGCGTCCTCGACGCTCATCCAGATGACCGGCCCGCCCCGGGACAGCGCGAGCATCAGCTCGTTGTCGTGGTACATCGAGTGGATCGACCATTTGGCGTGCGGGGTGAGGAACCGTACCGTCACGCCGCCGTCGACGACCTCGCCGGGTCTGCCGAAGTGGCGCGCCATGTTCAGCGGCGGCCGGAAGGCGGGCAGCTGTTCGCCCAGTTCGGCGACCCAGTCGTGCTCGACGAAGAAGTGCTGCCTGCCGGTGAGGGTGTGCCACGGCTTGGACCGTTCGACGTTGAGGGTGAACGGCGAGTAGCGGCGGCCGCCCTTCTCCGAGCCGGACCACTCCGGGCTGGTGAACACCGGCTGCGGCGCGGCCTGGGTGTCCGGGTAGGTGATGTGGTCGTCCTCGTGGCCTTCGATCAGGTCGGCGAACGGCTGCCCGGTGCGCGCCTCCAGGGCGGCGAACCCGGCGGCGGCCACCCGCCCGTTGGTGGTGCCCGACAGCGCCAGGATCGCCTCGCACATCCGGTCGGCGGTCGCCAGCGACGGGCGTCCGGCGAACGGGCCGTCGGCGAGGACGCCGTTGCGCTCGGCGAGGTAGGCGATCTCCGGGGTGACGTCCACGGTGATGGCCTTGGTGGTCGTGCCGAGGGTGTCGAGCAGCGGGCCGACCGCCCGCATCTTGGCGCCGATCAGCGTGTAGTCGCGTTCGATCTCCACGAGCTTCGGCATGGTCACGCCGGGGACGGGCTCGCACTCCCCGGCCTTCCAGTCCCTGGCCCGGCCGCCGGGGGTGGCGAGTTCGTCAGGGGTGTCGTGCTGCAACGGCACCGCCAGGACGTCGCGCCGTACGCCGAGGTGGACGGCGGCGAGTTCACTGACCCGGTCGGCGAGGGCGAGGAAGGTGTCGTAGTCGGTGTGCGCGTCCGAGGGCGGTTCGACGGCCGGGCTGAACGCGTGCACGAACGGGTGCATGTCCGTGGTCGAGATGTCGTGCTTCTCGTACCAGGTGGCGGCGGGCAGGACCAGGTCGGCGTGCAGCCCGGTGTTGGTCATCCGGAAGTCGATCGCGGTGAGCAGGTCCAGCTTCCCGGTCGGCGCCTCCTCACGCCAGGCCACGTCGCGGGGCCGTTCGCCGGGTTCGCACTCCTCCGCCCGGGCGAGGGAGTCGACGCCGAGCAGGTGCCGCATGAAGTACTCGTTGCCCTTGCCCGAGGAGCCGAGCAGGTTGGCCCGCCACAGGGTGAGGCAGCGGGGGAAGTTCGCCGGGTCGTCCGGGTCGTCGGCGACCGCCCCGAGCCGCCCGGCCTTCAGCTCTTCCACGATGTGCTCCTGGACCGTACGGCCCGCCGCCGCGGCCTCGTCGGTGAGGTCGAGGGGGTTGCGGTCGAAGGCCGGGTGGCCGGGACTCCACCCCATCCGCTGGGCCGCGGCGACGGTGTCCGCGAACGTCATCCCGGCGAACCGGCCGGTGCCCAGCGGCGAGGCCAGCTCGTCGGCGGGCACCCGCTCGTAGCGCCACTGGTCGGTGTGCAGATACCAGTACGGCGTGGCGGCCTGGTGCCGCATCGGGCGCTGCCAGTCGAAGGCGAAGGACATGTGCTGCTGGCCGGTCAGCGGCCTGGCCTTCTCCTGGCCGACGTAGTGCGCCCAGCCGCCGCCGTTGACGCCCTGGCAGCCGGTCAGCAGGACGAGCGAGATGAACGCCCGGTAGGTCATGTCGGAGTGGAACCACTGGTTGGCCCCGGCGCCCAGGACGATCAGGGAACGGCCCCTGCTGCGTTCGGCGTTGCGTGCGAACTCCCGGGCGATCCGGGCGGCGAGGGCCGCGGGAACCCCGGTGACGCGTTCCTGCCAGGCCGGGGTGTTGGGCTCCTCGGCGTCGTCGTAGCCGCTCGGCCAGCTCCCCGGCAGGTCACCGCGGCGCACGCCGTACTGGGCCATGAGCAGGTCGAACACGGTCGTCACGAGGTGGCCGCCGATCCGGGTGACCGGCACTCCCCTGCGCATCACGGCGCCGCCCTCGGTGTCCCCGACGTCGAACCTGGCCAGCTCGACCTCGACGGCCTCTTCGGTCGTGCCGAGCAGTCCCAGCGCCGGTACGGCCTCGCCGAGATCGAGGTTCCACCGGCCCGCGCCCCGCTCGCCGTACCGGAACCCGAGTGAGCCGTTCGGCACGACCGGCTCGCCCGTGCGCTCGTCGAGGAACACCGTCCGGTGCGCCGCGCCCTGGTCCTCGTCGCCGAGGTCCTTCGCGGTCAGGAAACGGTCGGAGGTCCAGGCGCCGTTGTCCCTTCTCCTGAGCGTGACGAGGAAGGGCAGGTCGGTGTAGCGGCGGACGTAGTCGGTGAAGTACGGCACCTGGCGGTCGCGGAAGAACTCGGTGAGGACGACGTGGCCCATGGCCATCGCCAGGGCGCCGTCGGTTCCGGGGTGCGGCGCGAGCCAGTCGTCGGCGAACTTGACGTTGTCGGCGTAGTCGGGGCTCACGGCCACGACCTTGGTGCCCCGGTAGCGGGCCTCGGCCAGGAAGTGCGCGTCCGGGGTCCTGGTCACCGGGATGTTGGAGCCCCACATCATCAGGTAGGTGGAGTTCCACCAGTCTCCGGCCTCGGGCACGTCGGTCTGGTCGCCCCAGATCTGCGGGGAGGCGACGGGCAGGTCGGCGTACCAGTCGTAGAAGCTCAGCAGCGTGCCGCCGAGCAGCGCGTGGTACCGGGTTCCCGCGGCGAAGGACGCCATCGACATCGCCGGGATCGGCGAGAAGCCCACGACGCGGTCCGGGCCGTACTTCTTCGTGGTGTGGACGTGGGCGGCGGCCATCATGGTGATCGCCTCCTCCCACGAGGCCCGCACGAAGCCGCCCCGGCCCCGCCGGCTCTTGTAGGCCTGCGCCTTCATGGGGTTCTCGACGATGTCGGCCCAGGCGAGCACCGGGTCGCCGAGGCGCTCCAGCGACTCGCGGAACATCTCGGCCAGCGCCCCGCGCACGTACGGGTGCCGTACCCGGGACGGCGAGTACTCGTACCAGGAGAAGGACGCCCCGCGCGGGCAGCCACGGGGTTCGTAGTCCGGCGCGTCGGGGCCCGTCGTCGGATAGTCCGTCGCCTGGTGCTCCCAGGTGATGAGGTCGTCCTTCACGAACACGTTCCACGAGCACGAGCCGGTGCAGTTGACGCCGTGCGTCGAACGGACCACCCGGTCGTAGCGCCACCGGTCCCGGTAGAACGTCTCCCAGGAGCCGCGGTCGATCTGGTGCAGGGTCCGTCCCCCGTCTCCGACCGTCTCCTTCGTCAGGAAGCGACGTGCGGCCAGCAGCGGCGCCACGCCGGGCACCGAGTCCGTCGCGGGGGTCTGGGGGTGTGGTGACACGGTGCTGCACTCCTTCGATCGCGGGACGCGTACTCAGGCTTCCGTGGCACCGGGTCGCACGTCAGGTGCCGAGGGTCCCGATCAGCCGGGTCCTAAGTCCCGGACGCCTCCGACCCTTCGACCAGGCGCGGACGCATGGCGCGGCGGGCCGTCCTGGCGACGGCGGTGGTGTCCAGCAGCAGGGCGGCCAGCGCGACCAGGGCCAGCAGCCCCAGGCCGAGGGCGTAGCTGCCGTACCAGCCGTAGATGACGCCCATCAGCAGCGGCGGCACGAACCCGCCCAGGCCGCCCGCGGCGCCCACGATCCCGGTGACCGAGCCGACCTTGTTCGCCGGGGCGAGCAGCGCCACCAGGGCGAACGTCGCGCCGCTGCCCGCGCCGAGCGCCGCGGCCATGGACAGGAACGCGACCGTCCCGAGGGGTGCCAGGCCGGGGGTGAACGCCTGGACCGTGGCACCGGCCACGACGACGACCAGTGTCCAGGCGAGCACCCTGGTCGGCGCGAACCGGTCCGACAGCCACCCGCCGACCGGGCGCATCAGCACCGCGAGCAGCACGAACCCGGCCATCCGGTTGGCGGCGTCGGCCTGGTCCAGCGCGTAGGCGGTCTTGAGGTAGGCCGGCAGATAGACCGAGAACGCCACATACCCCCCGAAGGCCACCGCGTAGAGCGCCGAGGCCTGCCAGGTCACCCGCAGCCGGAGCGTGGCCCCCAGCCTCCGCGCCATCGACTCGACCGGCACCGTACGGCCCGGCGCGTCCCGCAGCAGCAGCGCCGCGACCGCCGCGTACCCGCAGAGCACGACGGCGGTGACCGTGAACGGGGTCGCGCTTCCGCCGACGTCGACCAGCTTGACCGTGGTCAGCGCGCTGATCGCGGTGCCGCCCATGCCCGCGCCGAACACGCCGACGGCCAGGCCGCGCCGCGCGGGCGGGAACCAGGCGTTGACGAACGGCACACCGATCGCGAAGGTCGTGCCGCCGACGCCGAGGAAGAAGCCCCCGACCAGCAGTCCTGCCAGGGACGTCTGCCCGGCCAGCCCCAGGTAGAGCACCGGGACGACGGTCGCCAGCGACACCAGCGGGAACATGACGCGACCGCCGTACCGGTCGGTCAGCGCGCCGACCGGGACGCGGCCGAGCGAGCCGACGACCACCGGCACCGCCACCACCAGCGCCTGCTGGAAGGGGCTCAGGTGCAGGGCCTCCTTGAACCTCGGCGCCAGCGGGCTGAGCAGCGCCCACGCCCAGAAGTTGATCGCGAAACCGGCCGTGGCCAGGGTCAGCATCAGCGCCGGACGCCTGTCCGGCGCGTCTCCCGCACTCATGGTTTCCTCCACTGTGTGTCGCCGTGCCGCCCAGGGCACGGTGGTCGACACACAGCGTTTCCGGCCGGTACATCCCCGGGACAGGGACCTTGGACCTCTCCCCCCGGGCCCTGTGTCCCCTGCCTCCGTACGAATCGCGCGTCACCTGCCGCGTCGGCCACCCGGGTTCCCCTCCGCCTCCCGCTCGGTGTGGATGTCCAGGGGCGGCCTCCCTAGAAGATCCGTTTACGATGACACGCCCAGCCCGCTCACCATTTCACGATAAATAATCAAAAAACCAATTCCTGGATAATAAATCCGCTAAATGTCTATAAGGCGGTATATGAGAGCCGGGACGTTTGACACCTGATATGGGCGGTATGGGCGCCTCTGACGAGGGAAAACGGACATCGCGTCGCCAGAATCTCCTACGAAGGAGACCGACGGGCGACTTCCGGACTCTCACCAGAAGCAAGACGGGAGAACTCCATGCGTAAAACGCTTACCGGACTGGGCCTAGCCTTCTTCCTGACGCTTGGGCCCGCCGCCGCAGCGGCGACCGACTCACTGGCCGCACCGGTCACCCAAAGCCAGCCAACTCCCGCACCACAGAACAACAGCAGGGACAGCGGCGACAAAACCGGCCTCTGGGGCCTGGCGGGGCTGATCGGCCTCCTGGGCCTCGGCGGCCTGCGCAAGCATCGCGAGTACACCGGAACAGGATCCGGCGCGCACGTCGGCGATCGGCCGACGCGTCCATAGCCGTCGAGAGAGCCGTCGAGAGGCGGGAGGCCCACGGCTCCATGGCCGGGGCCTCCGGCGCTCTGCGACGCGCACGTTTGCCCATCTGCCTGTTTTGCCCACCGCAGTACGACAGCGGCCGAGTCGAGCCGCCGTACACGGATCAGGCCACCCCACCGGCACCGGCCGCGGGCCCGTCATTTCTCCAGAAGGCTCACCCGGATGCCGTTGATGAGAATGTCCAGCTCACTGAGGAAGGTCTCGTCGCGCCGGTCACGGGGCCATATCTTGGCCTGCCGGGCCTGTTCCTCAAGCGTGAAACCGTTCGTGAAGCTCGTCAGCAGGTCCGCGCCGAGTTCCGCGTCCCGCTCCGGGACGCCCGCCGTACGCAGCGAGTCGACCAGCGCCTGGAAGTAGGTCACGGCCGAGGCCGGCAGCACGCTGAAGGAGGCCACCAGCCGGGCGCCGTCCCGGTGCGCCAGCATGGTCGAGCGAGCCCGTACGGCCAGCTCCCGCAGCCGGCCCGCCCAGTCCTGCTCCGCGATGGGCTCGGCGAGCATCTCGTCGACGATCCGCTCGACCAGGGCGTCCAGCAGGGCGGTCTTGCTCGGGTAGTGCCAGTACAGGGCGCCCACCCGGACGCCGAGCCGGTCCGCCAGCCTGCGGGTGGTCAGCTCGTCGAGACCCACCTCGTCGAGCAGTTCCATCGCGCCTCGGAGCACATCGGCCTGCCGGAGCGGCATCCGCTTCCCCCTTCTCCTCGTCCTCCACGGAGAGCTTGCCACTTGAACACCGACCAAGTAACTTGAACACCGCTCAATTGAGCAATGTTCAAGTCAAGGGAGCCACCATGCGGGTTCTGGTGATCGGGGCGGGCATCGGCGGACTGTGCCTGGCACAGGGGCTGGCCCAGGCCGGGATCGACGTGCGGATCCACGAGCGGGAGGCGGGCGCCCACAGCCGCTACCAGGGTTTCCGGATCGGCATCGGCGGCGCGGGCCTCGCCGCGCTACGCGAATGCCTGCCGCGGCGGCTGCACGGCCTGCTGGAGGCCACCACAGGAGAGCTGTCCGGGGAACGGCCGGTCGTCGACCAGCACCTCAACGTGATCGGCCAACTCGGTCCGATCGACGACGGCATGGCCACCGACCGGCACGTGCTGCGACACCTGCTGCTGGCCGGCCTCTCCGACCGGATCGAGTACGGCAGGCGGCTGGTCGAGTACGTCGAGCTGCCCGACGACACCGTGCGGGCGGTCTTCGCCGACGGCGGCACGGCCACCGGTGACCTCCTGGTCGGCGCCGACGGAGTCGGCTCTGCGGTCCGCCGCCGGTTGCTGCCCGAGGCCTCGGTCGTCACGCTGGGCGGCAACGGCCTGCTCGGGCGCACCCCGCTCACCGAGCGCCTCGCCGGTCTGGTGCCGGGGTTCGGCACCGTGGTGCGCGGCCCGGACATGGGCATGCTGCTCGGCAAGATGGAGTTCCGCCGCCCGCCTCACCTGGCCGCCGCCGAACTCGCCCCCGACGTCGAACTGCCCGCCACCGAGAGCTACCTGCGCTGGGCCGCGTTCCTGCCCGAGCGCGTCGAGCGGCTGCCCGACGGCTGGGCCGCAACCCGCGACCTGCTGCTGACCCTGATCGACGGCTGGCACCCGGACCTGGTCGAGCTGGTCGAGCGGTCCGACGTGGTGAACAGCTCACCGCTGAAGGTCGGCTACGCGCGGCCGGTGCCGCACTGGGGAACCCGCCGGGTGACCCTGCTGGGCGACGCCGTCCACGTCATGCCGCCGAGCGGCGGCCAGGGCGCGAACACCGCCTTCCGTGACGCGGCCCTGCTCTGCCGCCGGCTCACCGAGGTCCACCGGGGCGAGAGCGACCTGCTGCCCGCCGTCGAACGCTACGAACGCGAAATGCTCGACTACGGCTTCGCGGCGGTCGTCCGGAGCCTGGAGGCACTGCCGAACTTCACCGTGGCCAACCGCTGACCCGACCGGACCGGCCGCACCGTGAGCGGCGCGAGCGGGCTCCCCGCGACCGGGCTGGTCTCACCGGGGCATATCCCACCGCGGCCCGACCGGCCGTACCGGGGCGGCTTCCCCGCGACCCGACCGGCCGCACCGGAGGCACGCGCCCGACGCGCTCAGACCGGCTTCGTCGGGGCAAAGCACCACCGCCGCCGCCGGGGCGGCGGGCCGGTCACGACTCCCTGTGCGCCACCGGGCAGCCACCGGTCAGTCTGCCGAGGAAGTCGTTGGGGTCGTAGTAGTGCTCGACCTCCACCAGCCTGAGGTCGTCGGACAGCTTGGCGATGCTGACGCCGTACATCTCGATCGTCTGCCCGGTGGGCTGGAAACCGTGGTACTCACCCTCGAAGACGCCCCAGTGGCGCCATTTGACGGTGACGGTCGGCGGCGGGGTGAGAACTTCGAGCACCTCCCAGAAGAATCCGCCGGGAAACGCCCTGTGGAACATCCGGTGCGAGGAGTCGAAGGTCTCCTGCCCGGTCGGGTAGAAGACGCTGTCGCCGATCAGGACGTTGTAGCTGCCGATCTCCGCGATGTCCGCCGCGGTGGCCCACGGACCTCCGTTGACGTTGGTCCGGAAACGGTCGGCGGCCATCGACACCCAGGTCGCCGGATCCTTCTTGTGCGAGACCTCCATCTCGAAGACCTGCACGATCCCCTCGACCACGGCCTCCAGCGAACCGGGCTCGAAGTGGTGCGTCCGCTGCCGCGGCATGACTTCGTGCGAGAGGTCGTAGTCGGGCAGGCCGTCCCGCCACTCACTCGGATCCGCGGCCGCGACCACGGCCGAACGCCCCTGAAGCCACAGCGGAGTTTCAGCCAAGACAATCACCCCATTTAGGACGACTACCACGAAAGAGCCGAAGCCCACAGATCCTCACGGACGCCTCCCGCCCCGTCAAGCACCCCCCGCAGGGGCGGCATCGACTTCCGTTTTCCGAGGCGACCCACGGAGTCCGTCACTCCGCAGGGGGATCGGATCGATCGCGGAAAGCCCCGGCCCGCACCAGAAGGCGTCATCGGCCGCGGCGGGACCGAAATGCTTGTTCGAGTCGCCCGGGAACCACCTTTCAGAACCCAGGGAAATCACGAACTGAAATTAACGCTCACACACTCCGTAATAATCGCCGGCGACCGGAGGTCGCAAATCCGCGAGAACGGCTGTGATGAGCTGCAATTCTTACCGACGGTGCCCGCACGAAAACCCCTGCCACCTGCGGCGACGAGCGGAACACAATATGAATTGTGATCCACATCACACCGCATTCGACGACGGGAGGGATATGTTTAAGAAGTGCGAAGGCGGGATTTGAATTTCAACCCGCCTTTATCGCCTACCACCGGAGGTTGCACGTGTTAAAGTCACGACGAATTATGCTGGCTTCCATTGTCGGCGCCGCTGCCGCCGCGACGGCACTGCTCTCGCCTCACACCGCCATGGCCGCGGACTCCACTCCGATTCCGGCGTCGGCCGACGTCTCGGCCCTCAGTCCACAGCAACTCGAACTCCTCAAATCCGACGCCCCGCACACGATCTCGGTGGACCCGCGAACCGGCAAGGTGCTGTCGGTGACCGAGGGAGCCATCTCCACCCCCGCGATCAGCCAGCACAACATCTGCAACTCGGGTGACTTCTGCTACGCGTCCGGCCAGGTCCCGTACGCACACCAGGGGTTCTACGGCAGTGCGGGCACGAAGACCGGAAGCTGGCCCTCCCGGTCCTACTTCGACACCGGCAACTACAGGGGCCGGGCCTGCTGGACCTATCAGGGATCGTCACCCTGCAGCGGCCCGTGGGGTCCCAACAGCTACGTCAACTTCAACGGTTCGCTCGTCACCGGCACCAGCGTCACGCTCTACTGAGCCACCGGTGAGGATATGACCGAGCGACATCGTCGCTCACATTGAGCGATCGAGAGCGGGGAGGCCGAGCCTTCCCGCTCTGCGTATGGAGAACGTCGACTCACGGACCGTCGAAACCGGAGACGAGATTCACCGGGATTGCTTCCCGTTCGTGGACAGCGATAGCACCTGACCGGTAAGCGGATCCACGTTCACCGTCTTCCCGCCGAGCGTCGACGACTTCCCCTCCGACACCTCCAGTACCCGGCCGGTGCTGGGGTCCACGGTTACCGTCACCGCTTTGTCCGACTGCGGAAGTCCCTTCTCCCGAGGCGTGATCGTCGCGGTGTCCGCAGGTGACGGGCCGACCGCACTGACAATGGACGTCGAGGTCAGAGCCATGGCGACCGCACCGGCGCCGACCGCCGCCACGAGGATGAGACGTCGTACATTAGGCACGTTGACCTCCGAGGATCGAGAGAGCTTACGGGACAGACGTACGGCAGGCGCATTCACCAACCGCTTGACCACAGCCCTCACTTCTCAAAAGCGAGAACCCACACAAACCTATCGCCGAGCGGCGATCCTCAGGACCTTTACCTTTGGTTTCAACCGAGATCGGCGACCACCGAACACTCCGGTCCTGAGCCGAACACCCCGGAAGCCGTAACGGAGTTTCCGCAAAGGCAATCATCGCCACTCCGAAAGTTCCGGGTCACACGGTCACGCAGCCCTCCAGAACGGCGGCGAACTCATCGGGGTGGGACCAGTAACCCAGATGGTCCCCCGGAAAGTCGACGACCCGCCGATTCCATCGGGCCGCGAGCACGACGGCCGGCCGGTGGGGAAAGTGGGCACGGGAGTCCCGGCCACCCGCCAGGACGACGCGATCACGCCACGCGTCAAGCGCGGCGAAGTCCGGACGGTGGCCGGGAGCGTTGGGCACTTCCTGGGTCAGGATGGTGTGCGTGTTCCCGGATATGCGGGCGAGCAACTCCGGATCGGGATCGGCCGGTCGCCGAGCCTCGGCGACCCCGATGCCCGCCAGGAATCGACGCATCGCCACTTCCTGTCCCTCGCTCCGGTAGGTCGCGCCGACCTCATCGAAGAAGGCACGCCAGCGCGAGGCGTCCGGCAGAACCTCGAAGATGGGCGGTTCGTGAGCCACGAGCCTGCTGACCAGCCGGGGATGCCGGCCGATGAGGTCGAGCCCGATGACGGCTCCCGCGCTTGTGGCGAAAACACGGACCGGTCCCTCGGAGACGGCACCGATCAGGCGGCGCGCGTCTTCGACGTGCGTCTCGATCCACCCTGCGGGCTCCTCCTGGGCGAAGCTCCGGGAGAAGCCTCGCCGGTCGTAGCTGACGACCGTATGACGATCGGCCAGCCGATCGGCCATGGCGTCGAAGAAACCGGCGTCGCCGTTGCTCCCAGGGATCAACAGGAGCACCGGCCCCGAACCGCGGACCTCGTAGTGGATGCGGGCTCCGCCCACATCCAGGACATGGTTCTCATGCACAGCCATCACGCCTCACCTTCGCACGCGGCGGATAAGATGCGGACTGCATCTAACGTAGACCGTTCCCAATAAGATGCGCAACGCATCTAAAGGAGTGCACGATGGGCCGACGGCGAGGGGAACGACTGGAGCAGGCCATCCTCGACGCCACCTGGGATCTACTGATCCAGGTGGGCTACGCCAAGCTGACCATGGAGGCCGTGGCCGCCAGAGCGGGTACCAGCCGACCGGTGATCCACCGCCGCTGGCCCACCCGCGCGCAACTCGCGCTCGCGGCCCTCGACCACACGGCGCCCTCGGACACCGAGCCACCGGACACCGGCGAGCTGCGGACCGACCTGCTCGCCATGATGCGGCAGATCGCCCACCGATTCGGCTCCGTGCACGGCGAGGTCCTCGCCGGGATGACGGCCGAGACGGCCCGCGACCCGGAGGCCGCCCACGCCCTACGCGCCCGGCTGACCGTCACAACCCGGGGACGACAGGTCGCGACCATGGTCCGGCGAGCCGTCGAGCGGAACGAGATCCTCCCCGTCCTCCTGCCCTCACGCGTGACCACACTCCCGCTCGACCTGATCCGCAACGAGATCGTGCTGTACGGCCGGCCGCCGGGCGAGGACGCGATCACCGAGATCGTCGACTCCGTCCTCCTGCCCGCGATACTCCACGCCCCTGCCCCCGGCTTCGATGCCGGGCAACCGGTCGCGGAGAAGCCCTGACCCTTCGGATGCCACGACGACCCACCGCCGGTCGCCGAGGCACCGCGTCCAACCGGCTCCGGGCTGTCGAGCCGGCATGCCGCCGTCCCCGCGCCGCTGCGAACGCCGGGCAGACCGCTTCTCCTCCTTCGTCGCTGTCGCCGCAGCCCTCATCCGCTCCCGCCGCCTCGTCGAACAGGCCACCGGCGCCGCGGGATGACGGGTGTTCACCGGGCCGGAAACCGAACCCACGCTGCTCAGAGCAGATCTGCCCCAGGCGGATCGTGTCGACGCCGGTCCTGGTCGCCTCACAGGATGGACGCATGAGCGAAAAATCGAATCCTCCGCTTTTCGACACGCGGGTGAGGCGCGAACTCTACGAACAGCGTGTCCTCGTTCTCGACGGCCCTCTCGATGACGACAACGGGACCCTGCTGGCCACGCAGCTGATAGCACTCGCCACGCAGGACGCGTCAACGGACATCGCGCTCTGGATTCACTCCCCGGGCGGTTCCGTTCCCTCGATGCTCGCCATTCGCGACGTCATTCGACTCATTCCCTGTGATGTGTCGACCCTCGTCCTGGGCATCGCCTACAGCGCCGGACAGTTCCTGCTCTCGTCGGGGGCCAGGGGAAAGCGCCGCGCCCTGCCGCATTCACGCGTCCTGATGCACCAGGGCTCGGCGGGAATCGGTGGCACCGCGGTCGACATCGAACTGCAGGCCGGTGACCTGCGGCACACTCGCGACACGGTGCTCGGTCTCATCGCCGCGGACACGGGGCAGTCCGTCGAGCGCATATTCGAGGACTCTCTGCACGACCGTTGGTACACGGCGCAGGAGGCACTGGAATACGGCTTCATAGACGCGATCGTTCAGGACTTCCACGAGATCGCACCACACAATCGCCCCCGAACCGGTTTCGGCATCACCGGAGGAGTCGGCCAGTGAGCACATACACGATCCCGAACGTCATCGCCCAGAACCCTCGTGGCGAGCGCATCATGGATGTCTACTCGCACCTGCTCACCGAGCGAATCGTCTATCTGGGCACCGCGATCGACGCCGGCGTCGCGAACGCCCTCATCGCGCAGCTGATTTTCCTGGAGTCGGACAACCCCGAGGCCGAAATACAGTTCTACATCAACTGTGAGGGCGGGGACCCGAGCGCGATGCTCGCGATATACGACACCATGCGCTACATCCGCCCGCGGGTTTCGACGACCTGCGTCGGACAGGCCGTGGCGGTCGGCGCCGTCCTTCTCGCCGCGGGCACCGAGGGAAAGCGCGCCGCCCTGCCGCACGCACGGGTGATCCTGCACCAGCCCGCCGCCCAGGGGCGCGGAACGATCCCCGACCTCATCCTGCAGGCCGACGAGGTCGTCCGTGTCCGAGCGGACATCGAGCGCATCCTGTCACGGCACACCGGTCAGACGGTCGAGACCCTCCGCGCCGACACCGACCACGACCGCGTGTTCACCGCGGCCTCGGCCCTGGAGTACGGGCTCATCGACCAGATCATCGAGGAGCGTTCGCCCGCCCGCAGGTGATCCGGCGGCTACGCGGCCAGGGCGTACGCCGCCGAGCAGGTGGCGCCTCTCGACACGCCGCTCTGCGCGGACCGCAGGCTCTCGGAGACCGCGAGGGTCAGGTCGATCAGGGTCACATCCAGCGCTCCGGCGACCGCGGCGATCATCTCGCTCGACGGCTCCTTGACGCCCCGTTCCATCTCGGAGAGATACTGCGGCGAGACCCCGGCACGACGTGCCGTCTCGCTCAGCTTCTCGCCCCGCTCGTGACGAAGACCTCTGAGACACTCACCGAGCGCGTGCCGCCACAACGGCTCGCGAACCGGAGACGGCTTGGAGTCGGTCCGAACGATCGCCGGACGCAGCGGCGGAACGGAAGAGGCCATACCTCACCTTAAGGAGACGCCACCCCCAAGTTCAGTCCAATCCGCGCAGAGCAGAACCGTTCCCGTCTTCCCTGGCCCATCTCGGTGAGCACGATCACCGTGGACGAACACCTCCATGGCTGGATCGAGGGGCCCACGCCATGGAGGTCAACCCGGAAGCTCCTGGCCATCCGCCTCAGCGCCAAGTCCTTCATCGGCAGGACAGGGCTCGATCACCAAGCTCTAGCCGGGTGGTCAGTCGCTTCTCCGGCGACGGCGGTACTCGGTCTTGACAGGCATGAGACGGTCACGCCTGGCGGCGACTGCCTGATAGTCCACCATTTGACCGCTCTCCCACTCGGCGGCGTACCTCTCCCGTCGCTCTCGCAAGGCGGCCATTCCCTGAGCCAGCCAGTCAGGGTCATGGCGCACCTCCACCATCTCGCCAGAGGTGATCAGGTCAGCGGCTTCCCTCTCGGACAGCTCCCTGCCCACCCAGTCGGGCAGCCGACGGAAACCTCGCCGGTCACGACGCGACACACACCCTCCCGAAGCACAGGTACGGCCTTCAGGGTGACCACGTGTTTCCACCGTCTCCGCGAGCCCGCGTGAGCGGTATCTCGTGGCCGGCGACGCCGAACGGATCGTACCTGCCGAGTCTCGCGAATCCCGGACCTCGACGTCCTCGACGAGCGGTTCGACCTGGCGGACCTACCTGGAGTGTTGCGACGCGCGCCGACACCAGGGGGAGACGACGCTCCTTCTTTCCCCCAACGCCCTCGGATCCCGGCCGGATCGGCAAACAGGAGATAATTCACTTATTCAGCACGAAAGAACATATCACCGCATTTCCGCTCATGAACCAAGCGATCTACCTTACTGCGTGAGCAAGTTGACGGAAGCGAGATGGATTACATCCAATTCACACATTAAATTGCGGATACATCCGACTCTGAGACTGTTTCCCGAGGCCACATCGGTAGAGAGGGATCACGACCGGGGTGGACCGGATTGAATTCGCTCGAAGGGCGCATGCTATGGCGGCATATGCATACCGATGTCCGCATTGCTCCGAAATTGAGGCCGTTTTTCCGATCGGCACCGCACCCGCTACGGTGCCGTGCCCAGACTGCGGCGCGGCCTCTGTTCGGACGTTCTCAGCGCCGATGCTGGCGCGCATTCCGACCGCCGTGTCCGCGCAGTTGCAGCGCGCGGAGCGCAGCGCCTCCGAGCCCGAAGTCGTCACGTCCCTGCCACGGCGCCGTACCGGAGGCGCGGTGGCCGTCCATCCCGCCACCGCCCGCCTGCCGAGGCCGTGACCGTCCCGCAGCGCCGAAAGGAATCCAGCCGTGCCAGAGTTGATTTTCCCGCTCGACTCGACGAAGAAGTTCACCGACCAGGCCAAGATCGGTCACAACCGTTGGCACCCCGCGATCCCGCCTGTGGCGCGGGTCAAGCCCGGCGACAGCTTCCGGGTCCACTGCCGGGAGTGGTTCGACGGCGCGATCCACAACGACGACTCCGCCGAGGACGTCCGTGACGCCCCGTTGATGAAGGTGCACGCGCTCAGCGGCCCGTTCGCGGTCGAGGGAGCCGAGCCGGGTGACCTGCTGGTCGTGGACATCCTCGACCTGGGGCCCATCCCCCAGGAGGACAGCGGCCCACTGGCCGGTCAGGGCTGGGGTTACACCGGGATCTTCCCCACCAAGAACGGCGGGGGGTTCCTCACCGAACAGTTCCCCGACGCCTACAAGGCGATCTGGGACTTCTCCGGCCAGGTCGCCACATCACGCCATATCCCAGCGGTGTCGTTCACCGGCATCGCCCACCCCGGGCTCATGGGCACCGCGCCGTCGGCGGCGCTGCTGTCGAAGTGGAACGCGCGGGAGTCGGCGCTGATAGCCACAGACCCGCAGAGGGTGCCACCGCTGGCCCTGTCTCCCGAGCCCCGAGAGGCCATCCTCGGCGGCGTCTCCCCGTCCGAGTTCGACCGGATCGCGGCCGAGGCCGCCCGTACCGCGCCGCCGCGAGAGAACGGCGGCAACCAGGACATCAAGAACCTCACCCGGGGCTCCCGAATCTTCTACCCGGTGTACGTATCCGGTGCGAACCTGTCGGTCGGCGACCTGCACTTCTCACAGGGCGACGGTGAGATCACCTTCTGCGGCGCCATCGAGATGGGTGGCTTCATCGACCTGCGGGTCGACGTCATCAAGGACGGCATGCAGACCTACCGTGTCGGCGAGAACGCCATCTTCATGCCGGGCCGTACGGACCCTCAGTACAGCGAGTGGCTGGCCTTCTCCGGGGTGTCCGTCACCCTGGACGGCGAGCAGCGCTATCTCGACTCGCAGCTGGCCTACCAGCGGGCCTGTCTGCACGCGATCGACTACCTGACGGCGTTCGGCTACAGCCCCGAGCAGGCGTATCTGTTGCTCGGCGCCGCGCCGATCGAGGGCCGGTTGTCGGGGGTGGTAGACATTCCCAACTCCTGCGCCACCGTCTATCTGCCAACCGCGATCTTCGACTTCGACGTCCGTCCTGGCTCCTCCGGCCCGTTCCGCGTACCGCAGGGCACCAGCGCCCCGCACGCCGGCTTTGACTGAGCCGCCGACTTCCCGCTTTCAGGCGGGCCGATCGCTCTGGTCGGGTAACGAAGACGGTGGCCGAAGTGAGCCGGAACACGTGGAGTGCGAGGCCCGGTTGCGGGCCACGTGAAAGACAAGCCCGAGGTTCGGTGGGCGGCTGCATATGAGGCCTCCAGAGATTGAGGTGTCTGAAACGACACATCCACACCGACCGAGGAACCCTGCAAAGGTGGACGGCGTTAACTGATCATGACGAGCGATGAGAAGCCAACCGGCCGGTTCCAGCGTCTGCCTGAGCGGCCGGACCCTGCGACCTGGATGCCGGGCCGGGATGAGGACCCGTTGCCGCAGGTGATCGCCGAGCCCGGAAACCCAGTCGACGCGACCCTGCAGTGGGTGGCGCCCGAGCTGTACGCGGCACAGCAGATCAGCGATGCGATCGTCCGCCGTCGCTCCCACGACTGACCACAGGGTTCAGTCACCTCACACTGGCTGGGGTGTCTGACGCGGTCGTTCGACAAGCTCGGCACCGGACCTGCCGCCGGTGTAGCGGAAAGCCGTCGTCGTGACGGCGCTCTGCTGGGGGCCGACTGCGGGCTGGGGAAGCGTTCCAGGAACGACAGCGAGATACCGGCCGGTACGGCCTTGGCCTCGACCGGGGGTTCCGAACGTTCTCGTCGACGCGGAAGAGGTCGGCGACGGCCGGGTGAGGGCGCGGCCGACGAGCCGGCGGGTGGCGATCGAAGGGCCGCACCGCACCGTTTACCGACGATCTCGAACAGACCGATGCCAGATGAATTCAAGCTCGGAAAGCGCACAGGCGCCGACAACCTCAGCCGGTCCCCTCCGCTGAACCTTCCCAAGCCGATGGCCCGCCATCTCGTGGACCGGATCTCCACATCACGATCGGAACCACGCACAGCGTCTGTACGGCAAAGGCCTCCACACCGGTGTGAGACGTCGCCGTAGGACCATCAGAGAATTTGCGAATCGGCACGGTCTGTCTGCCGTTTCCTCCGTTCGACGCGTACGGCGCGGACGATCAGATAGGTCAGCAGCAGTACCCCCACGACGAGGACACCCACGCGGACAGCGGGGGTCTCCAGGTCTCTTGACGCCCCCTTGAGGACGAAGAAGACACCCAGATAGAGCACGAATCCTCGCCCGTCGAACCACAGGTGGACACGGGGAATGCCGTTGAGGATCATCAGGCTGAGAATCACGTAAGCGAAGATCAGGAAGCCCGGAGCGAGATCCATTGGCGGCCCCAGCCAGAGGTAGGCCGCTCCTCCTATGGAGCCGGTCAACGACATTGTGATCGCGGTCACCTTTTGCGGCTTGGACAGCGCGTTGAACCACGACGAAGGCCGATCTTCGGAATCCACGAGATCAAACTCGCACAGAACGACAATCAACCGCCAGGCATGGCCTGACATGCCCATGTAGACGGTCCCGCCCTGGCCGTAGTTGTCAGGCGTGCCCGTCAGCTGAAACGGCCGGACAGATCGTCAGTGACGACGATGACCGGTCCGCGCCGGTTGGCCGCGGCGGTCCGCTGAAGCAACCGGATCCGATGCGGTGACCAGAATTCGGCGCGCCTGAGAGCGGTGGATGCCGATGCCCGCCACACGGGCGGCGGCGGTCAAGCTGTTCGGCATCCACCGCGGCGGGCCGCTCTCATCGGCCGCCACCAGGGCGCCTGCCTCGTCGCGGACCGGGTGCCCGGGCGGGGCCGAGCACGCCAAGGCGATGATCACCCGCGTTCGACCCTCGTCGGTGTCCAGCCTCAGGCGCGCGAACAGTGGTTCGGCATGATGATCTGAACCATCGTTCCCCCGGCCCAGCCGGCATCCACACCCTCGATCAGCAACGCGGCACCGGACACCCTGGGGAAGCTGGAGCGAACCGGCTACCCGCAGGTTGGACGCCGCGACTGAATACCGGCGCCCACGCCGGGTTCAGCGGCAGACCGTACCGGGCGCAGGGAGCGCCCCGGAGATCAGGTAACGGTCGACACTCCCGGTCGCGCAGGCGTTACGCAGGTACGCGGTGTGCCCGTCGCCGTCATAGGTCAGCACCTGTGACCCCTTGATACCCCTGGCCAGGCTCTTGGCCCAGACGAGCGGCGTTGCGGGATCATGCGTGTTCCCGACCAGCAGAACGGGCGGCACCTGGGTGATGCGCACCGGCCGCTGCGGATTGGACGGCTGGACGGGCCATCCCAGACATCCGGTCGTCATGTCCCAGAACTCCGATGTCCCGCGCATGTGCGGGGCCCTCCGTGCGGCGTCCCGAGCCCAGGCCCTGAGCTGCGAGAATCCGTTGGTTCCAGGGTCGATGTCCTGACAGAGGACCGCCCGGTAGGCCGAGGTCATCGCGGAGTTGTCCAGCGCCTCAGTCCGCATCTGCCCGAGGATCTCCGCATCGCCCTGCTCCGCCTGAACGATGCCCCGGGCCAGATCGCCGTTGAACTCGGGGGCCAGCGTGAGCATCACGTACGCGGCGTAGCGCAGTTCTTCCGCCGTCAGCGGACGCCCGCCGGTCACCGGAATCGGCGTCTTCTCCGCCTTGCGCATCAGCGCGTCCCACACCTGCGGTACGGACCGGCCGTGCAGCTCACATTCCTCCGTCCGCTCGCACCATTCGCCGAATCTGTCGAACCCGTCCTCCACCGCCGTCGCGGCATCCCGCACCATCTGGCGCGAGCTCATCCCGTGATCGACGATCCCGTCCAGGGCCATCGCCCGTACCCGGTCGGGGAACCGCCGCGCGTACTCGGTCCCCAGCATGCTCCCGTAGGAGCGTCCCAGGTAGCTGATCTGCTCCTCGCCCAGCGCGGCCCGCACCGCGTCGAAGTCTCGCGCCACACTCCCGGTGTCCACGTGACCGATCAACGGCCCGCAACTCACGCCCACGGCCCGGTTGTGCGCGACAAGGCGGTCATACTCCCACCGCGTCTCAGGGAACTGCGTGACAGCCGGATCATGCACCGCCTTCCCGCACTGGATCTGCCCACTGCCGGCGACCCCGCGCGGATCGATCCCGACGATGTCGAACCGCTCGCGTAACTCCTCGGAGAAGTAGTACTGCGACCAATTCCGCACCAGATAGGCCGCACCCGCCCCTGGTCCGCCCGGGTTGTAGAACAGCGTCCCGACCCGTTGTCCGGTGGCCTTGCGACGCGTCATGTTCAGCGAGATCCGAGGCCCGTCCGGCTTCTCCCAGTCCACCGGCACCGCGAGGGCGCCGCACTCGGCCCCGGGTTCCTCCCCGCAGGCTCGCCAGTCGATCGTGTCCGTACCGGTCACACTTACCGCTTGGGTCACTTGGCCGGTCGCGGCGGCAGGTGCCGCGGGAAGCGCTACCGCGATCAGCGCCAAGCCCGTGATGAGGGGTGTCCATTTCATGATCTAGATCGTCCCCACCCCACCAGCCTCCGCCATCGGCCGAACGGACGATAGTTCACTCTCCAAAGGAGATTCGAGATCTCACCTCGGTCGGCGGTGGGCGTCCTTGATGAGGCTCTGCAGGGCTTCGACCGAAGGGCCGTGATCCCACTGTTCTCCCAAAGCTCTCCCAAAATGACAGAGGCCCTCTCTCCGGCCTAGGGAGAGAGGGCCTCTGACCTGGAGCCGCCTTCGGGATTCGAACCCGAGACCCCTTCATTACGAGTGAAGTGCTCTGGCCGACTGAGCTAAGGCGGCATGTCGCGTCCGCGTGAACGCGACCTACGGCAGTCTACAGGCTTCGCGGGGGTTTGCGCTCCACCGTGTCAGTCGATCTTCGGGCAGCGGACACCGTCCTCGGGAACGGTCAGGTTGATCAGATAGTCGTCGACCAAACGGTCCACACAGGACGAACCGCTGCGGTAGGCCGTGTGACCGTCGCCGTCGAAGTCGACCAGGACTCCCGAGGAGAGCTCGCTCGCCAGGGCCTTGGCCCACTCGTACGGCGTCGCCGGGTCACGCTCGGTCCCCACGACCAGGATGGGCGCGGCCCCTGGGGCATCGATCTTCTCCTTGGGGGCCGGCTCGATCGGCCAGTAGGCGCAGGCCAGCGTTCCCCACATGATGTACGGCCCGAACAGGGGAGCGTCCTTGAGCGACTCACGCGCCGCGGCGGCGAACTCGGCCGAACCCCGGGGGAAGGCGGAGTCGACGCAGTTGATGGCGGTGTTCGCCTCGGTCTGGTTGGCGTACTCGCCGTTCCGGTCACGGTTGACCAGCAGGTCGGCCAGGCGCAGCAGGGTGGTCCCGTCGCCGCGTTGGGCGTCGGTGAGCGCACGGCGCAGGATCGGCCACGCCTGCCGTTCGTAGAGCGGGGTGACCAGGCCGAGGACGGTCCACGACTCACCGATCGCGCGGCTGTCGGTCCTGTTGGTGAGCGGCTGCCGGTCCGCGCGGCTCAGCAGTTCGGCGATCTGCTTCCGGGCGGAGGCCACCGTGCCCTGGAAGGGGCAGTCGGGCGCGGTGAGGCAGTTCTCCAGGAAGGCGTCGAGGGCTACCTCGAAGCCACGGGCCTGGGTGACGTTCATCTCCACCGGGGTGAGCGAGGGATCGACGGCGCCGTCCAGCACGAGGGCGCGCACCCGCTTGGGGAACAGGTCGGCGTAGACCGCGCCGAGTTGCGTGCCGTACGACTTGCCGAGGTAGGTGAGGCGTTCGTCGCCGAGGGCGGCGCGCAGCAGGTCCATGTCCTTGGCCGCGTTGGTGGTGCCGACGTACGGCAGGAGCTTGCCCGAGCGGGCCTGGCACCCGGCGACGTAGGCACGCGCGCCCTTCTCCAGGGCCGCGATCTCCTCCGGGGAGTCGGGGGAGCCGTCCAGACCGGTGTAGTCGTCCAGTTCCTTCGACGACAGGCAGCGCACGGGTGCGGAGCCGCCGACCCCGCGTGGGTCGAAGCCCACCACGTCGAACCTCTCCCGTACGGCGTCGCTCAGCACCGACTGGGCGTTGCGCGCGTACTCGACGCCCGAGGCGCCGGGACCACCGGGATTGATCAGGATGGAGCCGACACGCTTGCCCTTCGCGGGCAGCCGGATGACGCTGATCTCGATCTTCTCGCCGTCCGGCTTGGCGTAGTCGAGGGGAACCCCCAGCTTGGCGCACTCGTAGCCACCGCCACAGGAGGTCCACGCGAGTGAGGTGGCCACCCCGCCGTCACGAGCGGCACCGGCGTCACGACCGTCGCGGGCGTCCACCCCCGAACAAGCCGTCGCGAACAACGTCAGCGCCGCGAACGCGGCGGCCGTACGGCGGTACCTGTGCGGTGTGACCACTCGCCTCATCCTTCTGGGTCAGGGCGTGCGAGGTCACGCGCGAGACGTTCGGATCCTACTGCGAGTCGCCGTAGGCGGCGTCGTGTTGTTTTCTCGGGGAGCAGACGGAGGCGGACGGGCAGGCGCAGCGACGGCCGCCGTCGTCGAGGCGGACGACCACTGAGTCGGAGGGGACGTTGCGCCCGACCACGGTTCCCGGGCCCTGCGCGGTGTCCACCTTCGCCCCGACCTTGGGCATTCTGCTCTGCGCCTCGGTGTAGAGGGGGTGTTCGTATTTCAGGCAGCACATCAGCCGCCCGCACGCCCCGGCGATGCGCATCGGGTTGACCGGCAGCTCCTGGTCCTTGGCCATCCGCACCGAGACCGGTTCGAAGTCCTTCAGGAAGGTCGCGCAGCACAGGTCACGGCCGCAGGGACCGATTCCGCCCTGCAGCCGGGCCTCGTCGCGGGGGCCGATCTGGCGCAGTTCGACGCGGGCCCGCAGGTTCCTGGCCAGGTCGCGGACGAGGAGACGGAAGTCCACCCGGTGGGGGGCCGAGAAGTAGACGGTGTAGACGTTGTCCGTGTCGAGGTAGTCGACCCCGACGACCTTCATGGGCAGTTCGTGCCGTCTGATGAGCCGTTTGGCGACGCTCCTGGCCTCGGCCCGCCGACGTCTGTTGGTCTCGTCGCGGGTCAGGTGCTCCTCCCCGGCGAGGCCCTCGCACACCGGCAGGCCGTCGATCTCCTCACTCGTCCACTGCGGCGCCCAGACGCACTCGGCGACCTCGGGACCGGCGTCGGTCGGCACGAGCACCTTGTCGCCGATCTTGGGGCTGTGGCCGCCCGGATCGAGGTAGTACAGACGGCCGTATCGGGTGAAGCTCACGGCCATGATCATGCTCATATGGCTCCAAGCGGCTGGGGGTACGGCTAAGCGCCCACGCCAGCCACCCTACGCGTCACGGCCGTCCCTGGGGACTCCCAAGCTCGGGTTACCTGCCCCTGCCCTTCACCGAGCACGACGGTCGGTCCTCGTCCCCGAAGACCGTGTCGATGATGACCGACCGCAGGGAGGCGCGTTCGCGGAGGCACACGGCGTCCACGGCGACGGCCACCCCGGGTAGTTCGCTCGCGGCTCCGAGCAGCGCCGCCCGGTCCGCGCCCGGCCTGACCTGGACGATGAAGGTTTCCGGCATATCCGTGATCTTCACGGTCTTCAGAAGAGCAGGGTTTTTGTCCTCGTACTGCCGCTGGAAGCCCTCGTAGGCCGTCCGTTGGTCCCTGAAGGAGACGCTCCCCACCTCGGGCCGCCCCTGAAGCGCCCGCTGGATGTCGGCCTTCTCCGTCTCGGTCGCCTTCCCTCCCGCGCATCCGGGGTGCACGGTCGCATCACCGCTGAGGCACAGGAAGACGTTGACGCTCGATGTATCGGACTCGTCCAGAGCCCCCACGGACATGGCGACGACCTCGCTCCGGTCGGGAGAGGACAGAACAGCGGCGACCCGTACCGTCAGGAACACGGCGACGGACGCGGCGGCGGCGACAACCGCGACCGGGATCACCCACCGCCTGCGACGGCGCGAAGGCACGGTCAGCGGGCGGACGTTCACGGCGGTCGAGGCGGCGGCGGACAGGGCGTCGCGCAGACGGTTCTCCGTCTCGGTCATGGCTGCTCTCCAAGGTCTCTAAGGTCTCCAGGGCCTCCAGGACTTGCCGGGGTTCCGGACGCTCCAGGCGCTCCGGGGCCACCGAGGGCTCTGGCGAGGGCGGCCAGTCCGCGCGTGATGGTGGACCTGGCCGTGCTGGCGCCCACGCCCATGGTCTCGGCGATCTCGGGGTCCGACAGGTCGAAGTAGTAGCGCAGCGTGAGCGCCTCCCGCTGCCGCCTGGGCAGCCGGAGCAGGGCGAGAAGCACCTCACGGCGTTCCTCTCCGAGCAGCGCCGCATGCTCCGCCGACCAGACGGGCGGTTCGTACGGCACGGCCCGCCGCCATGTCACGGCCCTGCGCCGCAGCACGGAACGGCAGCCGTTGAGCACCGCGGAGCGGACGTAGGCCAGTGCGCGCCCGGGGTCGCGCAGGCGGCGTCTGCCCGCGTGGGTGCGGGCGAACGCCTCCTGCACGACGTCCTCGGCCGTGGGCTGGTCGCCGACCATGAGCAGCGCGAGCCGTACCAGCCCGAGGTGGTGGTCGGCGAACAGCGCCGCGATGTCGGTGCCGTCCCTGATCGTTGGCTCTCCGTGGGAGAGCAGTTCGGCCTTCACATCACAGAGACGCCGCCGATCGGGATCTGCTGCTTTCATCCGGCGAAAACCTCTGCCCGCCGAACCCGGACCCACCCGAACCCGGCCGCTCGAAACCCCGGGCCGTGGCCGTCAGCGGGTGAGGTCGGCGAAGGCCCTCTCCCAGCGGGCGGAGATCGTGGAGATGTCGTACTTCTCCACCGTCCGCAGGGCGTTGGCGGCCATCCTGAGCCTGCCCTCCTCGTCGTCGATCATCTCCAGCAGCCCCTCGGCGAGGGCGTCCACGTCGTCGGGCGGGACCAGCAGCCCGTCGTGGCCGGAGGTGATGATCTCCCGGGGGCCCCGGGGGCAGTCGAAGCTGACCACCGGGACGCCACAGGCGAACGCCTCGATGATCGTCATGCCGAAGCCCTCGAAGCGGGAGCTGACCGCGTGGATCGAGGCCTTGGCGAGTTCTCCCTCGATGTCGTCCGTCGGCCCCATGAACATGACGTTGTTGTGCAGGCGGAGCTTGACGGACGTCTTCATCAGCTTGTCGGCGATCCGGCCCTCGCCGTAGATGCGCAGCTTCCAGTCGGGGCGCTTCGTGATCACCTGGGCGAAGGCCTTCAGCAGCCGGTCGTAGCCCTTGACCGGCACCAGCCTTCCCGCGGCCAGCACGATGCGGTTGTCCTGCTTCGAGCGCGGGCGCGCCCCTCCGGCCAGGCCGTTGCCGATGGTGTAGACCCGGGTCCCCGCCTGGCCGAGCATGGCGCGGTAGTCGCGCTCGTCGGCCTCGGTGAGGGTGACGACCGCGTCGAGCCTGGGGTACCACTGCCGGATCTCCTCGAAGATCCCGGGCTTGTGCGCCTCGAAGTGCAGGTGCTCCTGGGCGATCCTCACGACCCCCCTGCGGGCGAACCTGGCGGCCATGATGTTCAGCCCGGCCCTGGTGGTGACGAGCACGTCGGTGCGCAGCCTCCGCAGTTCCCGCCTGAGCACCTCGTCGCTCCAGGCGGTGAAGGAGGGGTAGGCGCGTTCCTCGGGGTGGACGAGCGTGCTCTCCATCGCGCTCAGCCGCTCGGCCCGCTTCGTGTACGGCCAGCGGACCCGTGCCCCCGGCCGCAGGTCGACCAGCGAACGCAGCCTGACCTTCTCCCCCAGCGGCAGGAAGGGCCGGTCGGCGTGCTGGAAGACGCTGATCACCTCGACGTCGTGCCGTTCGGACATCTCGGTCGCCAGGTCGAAGGTGGCACGGATCGTGCCGCCCATGCCGTACGCGTTGAGGATCAGGTAGGAGACCTTCACGCGGCCTCCTCCTCGACGCTGAAGGCGACGGCCAGGCTGTCGCTGTCGGTGTAGTACGGCCTGACCCTGATCCGGCCCACGTGCTGGGCGGGAAAGCGCACCTTGGTCTTCTTGTCGGCGACGTCGTCGAGCCGGGCGGCCAGCGGCAGCCGTACTCCCGCGATCTCGGCGTGCAGGTCCCAGAAGACGCGCTTACGCGCCTGGCCGTCGGCCATCGGTTCGATCAGGACGCTGCCGCCGAAGCGCCGTCCGCCGAAGGAGGCGGGCCCGCTCATCGGTTCGGTCCCCTTGCGCGGCACGGCCACGAGCCTGGCCGCCCCCTCGTACTGCTCTCCGTAGGCGACCAGGCCCTCGACCTCGATCACCCCGCCGTCGGCGACGACCCCGGTGACCTCGACGTACGGCTCGACCTCGCGGACGGTCAGGGCGAGGATTCCCGCCGACGTACGGAAGGCCCTGACCTCCCGGTCACGGGGAGTCCCGGCGTAGGCGACCAGGTCGTCGAGGGAGAAGCCCGGGTCGTCGGTGGCCAGCGGCTCCCCCCGGTGGGAGGCCAGCCATATCCCGGCCCGCAGACCTGTCAGGTCCGTCCCGGAACGTTCCTCCCCTGTCTCCGCGTGCCGCAGAACGATCTCCGCGTCGTCGGCCGGGGCGGTCTGCCCCGGCCACTCGATCCGCAGTGTGTCGTCGTCTCTCACGCGGCTGGTGACGGCCCGCCGGCCCCCTGGCACCGTCACGTCCCCCCGCGATCCCATGCTGACCAAGAGTCCCCCGGTCCTTCCCTGTCCATCCCCGTCGAACAGGACATGTTCGGTAGTTTTATAACGAATGCATCGAAATTTGCTGGGAATTCTAACGATGCACACCCCAACTTTGAGGGGGATTAGCCGGGAATGGTTCCATCCGATCTAAGAACCGTTCCTCACCAGGCGGCACCCGCTCCCCGCGCGCCGGGCGTTCTCGCACGTCCTTGGCGGGCTCACGCCCGGCGAGCGTGAGCGAGGCCACAGGGAGGCGGAGTCGTCCCGGGCGGGGTTTCATCCCGACCTGCATGCCCAAGAGACGCCGAAACCCACCCGTAAGGTTGCTTACAGGTGGTGAAAAGTCCGAAAAATCAGGCGACTGGACGCCGTAGGGAGAGCGTCATCGCCTCCACGGCCATCTGCGGGTTGACGTTGGCGGCCAGCCGCTCCCGGCACCGCATGATCGCGTCGATCCTGCGCAGGGTGTCCTCCGGCGTCGAGGAGCGGGCCAGCCCCTCAAGGTCGTCCCTGCGGTCCTCGTTGGCCAGCTCGACATGCGCCCCGAACTGTACGGCCAGCACGTCCCGGTAGAACGCCACCAGGTCGAGCAGGGCCGTGTCGATGACGTCGCGCTTGGTCCTGGTCGCCCGGGACTTCTGCCGCTCCTCCAGGTCCTTGAGCGCGCCGGCCCCACCCCGGATGAGCCCCTTGTTGAGCCCCTTGCCCGAGGAGCCCTCACCGTAGATCTTCCGCAGCTCGGCGACCTCGGACTCGTTCAGGGTCGCGGTGACCGCGGCGGCCTCCTCCTCGGCGGTCTTCACCAGCCGTTCTGCGGCCGTGACGCACTCGGCGACGCCGGTCAGCGACCTGGGGATGGACAGCACCGCGTCCCGGCGCTTACGCGCCTCCTCGTCCAGCGCCAGCCTGCGGGCCCGGTCGATGTGCCCCTGGGCGGCCCTGGCGGCGAACTCCGCCGTGGCGGGCGGGACGTTCTCCCGGGTGGCCAGCACGTGTGCGACCGCGGCGGTCGGCGGGGTGACGAGCGTGACCTGACGGCAGCGCGACCTGATGGTGATCATCATGTCGTCGGGGGCGGGCGCGCACAGCAGCCAGACCGTCCTCGGCGGCGGCTCCTCGATCGCCTTGAGCAGCGCGTTCGAGGCGCCCTCCGTGGCACGGTCGGCGTCCTCGAACAGCACGACACGCCAGCGGCCCAGGGTCGGCGCCCCGGCCGCGCGCAGGATGAGCTGACGGGTGTCCTTGATGCCGTACGACAGCCCCTGAGGCCGTACCGTCTCCAGGTCCGGGTGGGAGCCGACGGCCACCTGGTGGCACATGTCGCAGTGGCCGCACCCCTGGTCCTTGCAGAAGAGCGCGGCGGCGAAGGCCCTGGCCGCCTCCTCCCTGCCCGACCCCGGCGGGCCGGTGAACAGCCACGCGTGGGTCATCCCCGCTCCGCGCCCGCCCGCCAGGAGCTCGGCCCCCGCCACGGCGGCGCGGCGCAGCGTCAGGGCCGCCTGCTCCTGCCCCACAAGGTCATCGAAGACACCCACGCCATCAACCTACCGCCGGGATCAGTCGCGGATGACGGGGATGGTCCCCGTGGCGTCCTCCGCCTCCTGCGGCACCGGGTCGGGCAGCATCTCGCGCATCCGGTCGTGGATGAGCTGGGAGATCCGCTCCTGGGGAAGCGTCCCGTCGAGGACCAGATAGCGCTCGGGTTCGGCCGCGGCCAGCGCGCGGAACTCACGCCGCACCCGCTCGTGGAACTCCATCGGCTCCGACTCGATCCGGTCGGCGGCCCCGCCGAGCCGGGCCAGCCCGACCGAGGGCGGGGTGTCGATGAGCACGGTCAGGTCGGGGACGAGCCCGCCCGTCGCCCACCTGTTGAGCCGCTCGACCTCCGCCTGGTCGAGCGCCCGCCCCGCGCCCTGGTAGGCCAGCGAGGAGTCGACGTAGCGGTCGGAGATCACCAGGGCGCCCCTGTCGAGGGCGGGACGGATGACCTTCTCCACGTGCTCGGCCCGGTCCGCGGCGTACAGCAGCGCCTCCGACCTGGCCGAGAGCCCCTGGTGCACGGCGTCGAGCAGGATCGCGCGCAGACGCATCCCCACCTTGGTCGAGCCGGGCTCCCTGGTCTGCACGACGTCGAAGCCCTGGTCCCGCAGCCAGATCGCCAGCAGCCGCGACTGGGTGGTCTTGCCCGACCCCTCGCCGCCCTCGAAGGCGACGAACACCCCCCTGCGGTGCCCGGCACCGCCCGGCACCGGGCTGCCGTGCCCCCGCAGCGCCGCGACCAGGTCGGCCAGGACCGACATGCCGGGACGGTCGTCCATCTGCCGCAGCGCGAGGAAGCCGACGGTCACCGCGAGCAGCGCCCCGATCAGCAGCACCAGGTTGGAGCCGTCGAACACGTAGACCGTCTCCCGGCGGAAGACGAAGTCATGGCTGCCGAACAGGCCGGCCAGCGTCGGCACCACCGCGACGACCAGCAGCAGCGTGACCCTGGCCAGCGACTGCAGGAAGGAGAACGTACGGCCCCGCAGCCCGTCCTCGACCTCCAGGCCGATCATGGTGTAGCCGATGATCCAGGCCGTTCCCGCGCACGCCCCCAGCAATGTGGTGAGCATGACGACGATCGCCAGGTTGTGCACCAGCGCGACCGCGGCCAGCACCGCCCCGGCCCCGATGATCGACAGTCCGAACAGCCTGCGCCGGGACAGCTCCCGCAGCATCCGGGGGCCGAAGAACATGCCCGCCGCCATGCCGAGGAAGACCGCGCCGAACATCACGCCGTAGGCCGGGTCGCCGCCGCCGAGCGCCCGCACGTAGAGCTTGGCCACCCCGACCACCGCGCCCCCGGCGGCGAACGCGCCGATCATGCCGGTGATCAGTCCGCGGACCAGCCTGTCCCGGCCGACGAAGCGCCAGCCGTCCACGATCTGCCGCAGCACCGAGGGCGTGGCGACCTTGACGGTCGGAGAGGTCGTCTTCGGGATCTCCCTGAGGGTGAAGATGATGACGGCCGAGGCCAGGTAGGCCAGGGAGTTGACGAACAACGCCAGCGAGGTGTCCGCGAGAGAGGGCACCAGGGCGCCCAGCAGGTCGGTGGTGAAGGACAGCACCGCGAACAACAGCGCGGCGATCGGGGCCGTGCCGTACGTGACGAGCAGGTTGAGCTGGTTTGCGGCCTCCAGGCGCTCCTTGGGCACCAGGTTCGGCACCGTGGCGTCCTTGGCCGGGACCCAGAACAGGTTGACGCACTCGACCAGGAACGTGGCGACGATGATCCACTGGTAGTTGCCGACCAGCGGGATCGACAGCACCAGCGCGAAGCGCGCCACGTCGGCCGCGACCATCGTCAGCCTGCGGTCGAACCGGTCGGCGAACGCGCCGGCGAGCGGGCCGAGCAGGATCGCCGGGAGCATCTTCGCCACGAAGACGCCGCCGATCGCGAAGCTCTGGATCCGGTAGCCGGACCCGGCCGTGAGGTTGCCCGCCAGGGCGGTCAGCGCGATGAGGTTGAGCCAGTCGCCGAGGCTGCACACCGACATGGCCGTCCACAGCTTGCGGAACGGCGCGTTGGCCAGCACGTGGGGAGGCTTGCGACGCGCGGTGTTCCGGCCAGGGGTGGTCATGATGTCAGCGTATCCAGGTGTTCGCCGGGCGGGGGAAGACACGGGACCAGGCGATGTGCCAGGCCGTTCGTCGCCTGAGGTTAGTACGTACGGCCCGGCCCGCGCAGCGGAGGCGGTAGGAAAACCGGTGGGTTCACCCCGCCTTCCGCCGGTCTCCCGGACGGAGTTCGAGCAGGGTGATCTCCGGCGGGGCCCCGACCCTGACCGGCGGCCCCCAGAAACCCGCTCCCCTGGTGACGTAGACCTGGGTGCCGTCGACCTCGCCGAGGCCGGAGACCATGGGCTGCTGGAACGGGACGATCAGGTTGAAGGGCACCATCTGCCCGCCGTGGGTGTGCCCGGAAAGCTGCAGGTCCACTCCGTACTTCGCCGCCTGTACGGCCTGCACCGGCTGGTGGGCCAGCAGGACGGTCGAGCGTCCCGGGTCCCGCCCGCCGAAGGTCCGCTCGAAGTCGGGCCCTCCCCCGCCCGAGGCCCCCGTGACGTCGTCGACCCCCGCCAGGTCGAGTACGGCTCCCGCGTGGGCGATCTCGACCCGCTCGTTCCGCAGCGGGCGGACTCCCAGGTCACGGAGCTCCTCGACCCACTCGTCCGGGCCGTTGGCGGTGTAGTACTCGTGGTTTCCGGTGACGAAGTAGGCGCCGTAGCGCGACTCCAGGCTCCGCAGCGGCCTGGCCAGCGGGCCGAGCTCGGCGACCGTGCCGTCGACCAGGTCTCCCACGACGGCCACCACGTCGGCCTGGAGCCCGTTGATCATGCGGACGATGCGCTCCGTGTGCCCGAGGCCGGTGAGCGGGCCGAGGTGGATGTCGCTGACCACGGCCAGGCGCAGCCCGCCCAGACGCGGGTCGAGGCCGGGCAGCGCCACGCTCACCCGCTCGATCAGCGGGTCGCCGAGGGCGGTGCGCACCCCCGTCCCGACCGTGACGAGCGCCCCGGCCCCGGCGACGGCGGCGGCCGTACGGGCGACGAAGTCCCTGCGGTTCATCGCCACCCCCTTCGGCTCCTCGTCGGAGGGCTCCTCGCCAGGAGGTTCGGGAGCCCCGACGAGCACGGGGGCGGTTCTCGCGGGCGCCCGCCGCCGCAGTACGGCCGGCGCGACCGCCCTGGGCACCTCAAGAACCACGAGGAACACGGCCAGGTAGTACATCACCGCCAGCCACAGGAACCCCGGCCACGCCAGGAAACGCCCCCAGTCGCTGTGGGAGCCGACGAGCGTGACGGGGATGAGCGCTCCCAGCGCGACCGTCGCCCAGGTGAGCGCCCTGCGGAGCGGCCCCGGGGCGGTGGTCGCCCGGACGAGCCTGCGCCACAGGTAGTAGTGGACGAGGGTGGTCATCAGGACGATCAGCACCACGAAGCCCATCGCCGCCACGACTCGCTTTCTTTCGCGTCCGCTCGCCGTACCCGGCTCGTTTCCAAGAACGTCCGCAACCCCGGATGCGTTCCGTGAAAACCACGAAAAAACGCCCGGGACCCCGGAAATCGGGGCCCCGGGCGGGGACGAACGTCAGGCCTTGGCCTTCGCCCTGGAGGTGGTGCGCTTCTTCGGCGCCGGGCCACGGGCGCGACGCTCGGCGAGCAGTTCGGCGGCACGCTCGGTGGTGATCTGCTCGACCTCGTCACCCTTGCGGAGGGAGGCGTTGGTCTCACCGTCGGTCACGTACGGGCCGAAACGTCCCTCCTTGACCACGATCGGCTTCTTGGAGACCGGGTCCTCACCCAGCTCGCGCAGCGGGGGAGCCGCGGCGGCCCTGCCCCTGCCACGGGCCTTGGGCTGGGCGAACAGCGCCTCGGCCTGCTCCAGGGTGACCGTGAACATCTCCTCCTCGGACGCCAGCGATCGGGAGTCGGTGCCCTTCTTCACATAGGGCCCGAACCTGCCGTTCTGCACCGTGACCACCTGGCCGTCGAGCTCACCCAGGCTCCTGGGCAGCGAGAGCAGGCGCAGGGCGTCGTCCAGGGTGACGGTGTCCAGGGTCATGCTCTTCAGCAGCGACTCGATGCGCGGCTTGGGCGCGTCGGCCTTCTTGGTGCGCTTCTTCCCCTCGGCGGGAGGCTCCTCCACCTCGGGGAGGATCTCGGTCACGTAGGGGCCGTAGCGGCCGTCCTTGGCCACGATCACGTTGCCGGTGACCGGGTCCTTGCCCAGCTCCCTGACCCCGGACGGCCGGGCGAACAGCTCCTCGGCCATCTGCGCGGTCAGCTCGTCGGGGGCGAGGTCCTCCGGGACGTTCACCCTGGCGCCGTCACGGTCGAGATACGGACCGTAGCGGCCGACCCGGATCATGATGTCGGTGCCCCGGATCGGGAAGGAGCTGATCTCCTTGGCGTCGATCTCCCCCAGCTCGGTGACCAGGACCTTCAGGCCCTCGTCGCCCTCGGCGCCGTAGTAGAAGCGCCGTAGCTCGGGGACCCGCTCGGCCCGGTCGTTGGCGATGTCGTCGAGGACCTTCTCCATGTCGGCGGTGAAGTCGTAGTCGACGAGGTGCCCGAAGTGCTGTTCGAGCAGGTTGACCACCGCGAACGCCAGGAAGGACGGCACCAGCGCCGTGCCCTTCTTGAAGACGTAGCCACGGTCCAGGATCGTTCCGATGATCGAGGCGTAGGTCGACGGACGGCCGATCTCCCGGTCCTCAAGCTCCTTGACGAGCGAGGCCTCGGTGTAACGCGCGGGCGGCTTGGTCGCGTGCGCCAGCACGTTGAGCTCGGCCGCGGTGAGACGGTCGCCCTCGGTCAGGGTCGGCAGCCGCTTCTCGGAGTCGTCACGGTCGGTCGCCGGGTCGTCGGCCCCCTCGACGTAGGCCTTCAGGAAGCCGTGGAAGGTGATCGTCCGGCCGGTGGCGGAGAACTCGACCTGCTCCCCCGAACTGGACGTCCCCGTCACCTTGACGTTGATCGACTCGCCGACCGCGTCCTTCATCTGGGAGGAGACGGTCCGCTGCCAGATCAGCTCGTACAGCCGGAACATGTCGCCGGTCAGCCCGGTCTCGCCGGGGGTGCGGAACTCCTCCCCCGAGGGGCGGATCGCCTCGTGCGCCTCCTGGGCGTTCTTCACCTTGCTGGTGTAGACCCTGGGCTTGTCCGGCACGTAGGCGGAGCCGTACAGCTTGATGGCCTGGCTGCGGGCGGCGGCGACGGCGGTCTCCGACAGCGTGATGCTGTCGGTTCGCATGTAGGTGATGAAGCCGTTCTCGTAGAGGCGCTGGGCGACCTGCATGGTGGACTTCGCGGAGAAGCCCAGCTTCCTGCTCGCCTCCTGCTGCAGCGTCGTCGTCCTGAACGGCGCGTACGGCTTGCGGGTGTACGGCTTGCGCTCCACGGAGGCGACCGTGTAGGCCGTACCGGCCAGCCTGCCCGCCAGTGCCCGCGCGGCCTCCTCGTCCAGGTGGAGGACGCCCGCGGTCTTGAGGGTGCCGTTGCTGGCGAAGTCGCGTCCCTGGGCGACGCGCCTGCCCTCGACGCCGGTCAGCGCGGCGGTGAACTCGTGGGGAACCTCGTCGCGGCCGGTGTCGAACAGCGCCTGCAGGTCCCAGTAGCTCGCGCTGGTGAACGCCAGGCGCTCACGCTCCCGCTCGACGACCAGCCGGGTCGCCACGGACTGCACGCGCCCGGCGGACAGGCGGGGCTTGACCTTCTTCCACAGAACCGGGCTGACCTCGTAGCCGTAGAGGCGGTCGAGGATGCGCCGGGTCTCCTGGGCGTCGACCAGACGCAGGTTCAGGGCACGCGGGTTGGCGACGGCCTCCTGGATCGCCCTCGGGGTGATCTCGTGGAAGACCATGCGGTGAACCGGGACCTTGGGGTTGAGCACCTCACGCAGATGCCAGGCGATCGCCTCGCCCTCGCGGTCCTCGTCGGTGGCGAGGTAGAGCTCGTCGGCGTCCTTGAGCAGCTGCTTGAGCTTGCTCACCTGTGACTTCTTGTCGGGGTTGACGACGTAGAGCGGCTCGAACTCGTGGTTCACGTTGACGCCCAGACGGGCCCACGGCTCGCCCTTGTACTTCTCCGGGATGTCGTCGGCCTTCTCGGGGAGGTCGCGAATGTGTCCGATGCTGGACTCCACGACGTAGCCACGGCCGAGGTACCCAGCGATGGTCTTCGCCTTGGAGGGCGACTCGACGATCACCAGGCGGGTTCCGCCGACGTTGCCGTTCTTGGCTGGCACGCTGCTTCCTACCTCGCTGTTCCCATTCGTTCCCCGTTCACTTCCACTCGGGTTACCCGATCCGCATCGGGCACACTCCAAGTAAAGCCGCAAGGACGCACAATAAAGCCCTATGGGAGCCGACGTCCCCTGCACACCCTCGGAGACTAATCGCTGTGCTCGACTACTCCTACTTGGTTCTCCATCTTCCGCGTGGCACCTCCCGGGACGTGGCCCGGAGGATACTGACCGAACATGCAGAATACGGCGACTGGGAACTCGACCGTCTGCGACTGTATCCCGACGGCCGCCGTGACATCCGCCTGCGTCGCAAGATCATACGTGTGACCAGGACAATGTGACCTCTGTCATGGCTTTCGGCCATGCCCCTCGACGGCTTTCGACATGGCTTTGCCCGCCCCGGGCCGCGCCCCCGGAGCGGGCAAAGCTCTCGTGCCCCGCTCGATGAACGAAGATCGTCGATCTCCCCCGTCATCCGCGAAGCGTCCGGCGTCTCCCACAGATGATCGGAGGAGACATGTCTAGAGGGTTACTAACGCCTTACTTCTTGGCGAAGCGGATACGGCGCGCGGTCACGAAGAGAGCGGCGGAGGCGGCGGCCATGGCTCCGAGCAGCAGCGCGAAGAGCGAGCCCGAGTTCATCCCGGTCACCCCGATCGGCTGGGCGGCGCTCATCAGGCCGACCGGCAGCCCGGTGTCGACGGGCAGGTCCTTGCCGCCGAGCAGCGCGCCGCCCTTCCCCTGCGCGGGCCGGGGCGCCGACTGGGGCGCTGACTGAGGCACCGCCTGGGGCGCCGACTGGGAGGTACGGGTCACCCCCACGATCCCGCCCCTGCCGAGGAGGCCGTCCACGAGACCGGCGGAGGCCGGACGCGGGCGCGAGCCGACCGGCGTCTGGGGCAGCGTGGGCAGGACTCCCTTGACGCGGCCGATCAGCCCCTTGACCGGGGCGGGAAGCACGGACAGCAGCCCTCCGACGACCCTGGGGGCCACAGCCGGGGGCGCGGCCGGGGGCGCGGCCGGGGGCGCGGCCGGGGGCGCGGCGGGAGCCGGGGGGTTCCCCTTGCCGTAGGCCTGCCACACCTGACGCGCCCCGACGGGCACCCCGGCGACGGAACCGACCGGGTTCCCCACCCGGGAGCCGCCGAGGCAGCCCGCGGCGGCGTCACCGAGAGCGGCGACCGCGTTGCCGCACGCGTTCACCGGGGCCGTGATCGGCGCCGTCACCTGGTTGCCCGCCGCCACCCCGGAGGTCCCGTCGGTACGGTTGCCACCCGCGCCCCGGCCGTAACCGGCGCCGACCGAGGAACCGCCCCGGCACCCGGCGAAGGCGTCGCCCGCCACCGCGACCGCCGTACCGCACACGTTCACCGGGGCCGCGACCGGCGCCGTCACCTGGTTCCCTGAGACCACACCGGACCTGCCGGAGGTCGTGTTGCCGCCCGCGCCCCGCCCCGCGCCGAACCCGTTGATCGAGGAGCCGCCGACGCAGCCCGCGGCGGCGTCGCCCGCCACCGCGACCGCCGTGCCACAGACGTTCACCGGGGCCGTGACCGGCGCCGTGACCTGGTTGCCCGCCGCCACGCCGGAGGTGCCGGAGGTCGTGTTACCGCCCGCGCCGGGGCGGCCGGTGCCCGCGTAGCCGGTGTTCGGACGGGAGGGGATGCCGGGGGCCTCGGCACCGCCCGTGCAGCCGGAGAAGGCGTTGCCGACCGCCCCGACTGCGAGACCGCAGACGTTCGCCGGGGCCGTGACCGGCGCCGTCACCTGGTTGCCGCCGAGCACCGACGACCTGCCCGAGGTGGTGTTGCCACCCGCCCCGTCGCGGCCGCCGGACCCGACCACGGAGGCGCCGCCCCGGCAGCCCGCGACCGCGTCACCGAAGATCGCGATCGCGTTGCCGCAGACGTTCGCCGGCGCCGTGATCGGCGCCGTGACCTGGTTGCCGCCCAGGACGCTGGAGGTCCCGTCGGTACGGTTGCCACCGGCCCCGCCTGCGCCCCGGCCCCGCTTGACGACCGAGGCGCCGCCCCGGCAGGCCGCCAAGGAGCCGCCGACGACCGAGACGGCGTTGCCGCAGGCGTTGACGGGAGCGGTGACCGGCGCGTTGACCTGGTTGCCACCGAGCACGGACGACCTGCCCGAGGTCTTGCCGGGGATACCGCCCTTCTCGGCGGCCGAGGCGCCGCCCGGGGAGACCGCGGTCGACGTGCCTCCGACGGCCGCGGCGTTCCCGCTGATGTCGACGGGCAGGGTGATGGGAGCCTGGATCTGGTTGCCGCCGCCGACCGAGTGCCTGCCGTCGGTGTCGGCGAGGGCCGTACCGCTGCCCAGGGACATGACGCCCAGCGCGAGCAGTGCCGCCGGGGCGGTGCCCTTGACCCACATACGCATGATTTATGCTCCTATGCGATTATTTATCGGTGCTTAATAGGGGAATGCCGGAAATTTCGTGATCGGCCGGAGGCCGTGCGGGGTCGGCTGAGCGCCCGTACGGCGGCGACCGTCACGAGGGATGTGTGTTCTCCGGCGGAATGATCTGAGTTCGCGACCATCGGGCCGGCGCCCGGCACGAGCGCGCGAGAGGCCCGGATCGGGGCCAGGGGAACTCAGTCAGGGGAGATGGAGGGGTCGTCCGCCGCTGTGCGGACGACCGGGGGGAACGCGCGGGCCGCAGGGACACGCCGCGCCGTCACCCGCGGGTCGTGAACGAACCGGGTGACGTCCCCCGCGCCCGGCCAGGAAAGACCGGAACCGCCACCGCCCTGGGGCACGAAACCGTTCGCGCCCGAGTTGTGGTCGGCCGACGCGGGGGTCGGGAAAGCAGGCTTCGACTGGCTGGTGAGCCCGTCCACACCCCGCCCCGCCATGGCCTCGGCGTCTCCTGACACCGAGAACCCGCCGCCGCCCGTGGGGAAGACACCGGCCTGGAAGGCCGGTCCGGGAGCGGCCGGATCGAGAACGTCGAGATGTGCCGTCTCCGTGGCCGCGGTGGTGTCCGCGATCGCCGGAGCGGCACCGAGAAGCCCGAAGACAAGCGCGAGCAACCACCCGGCGGCCACCAGGCCGCCGAGCGCGAGAACCCGCCTGACGACTGTCCGGGCACCGGCCACGAACCGTGCCATCCGGTCAGCCCGGACAACGGGGACAGTCACGCACGCGCGCTGGACGGCGGACGGGAGAACCCTCCACCGACCATGCGGCACACGCGCCACGCGAACCTCCCCGAAGCTCCCAGCCGGACCAGCCCAAGGCAAAGCCCGGCCCTCAACGGAGCGTTACGCTATCAGCACGGGGAGTCAACGTGAGAGGTTTCCTGAGGGTTTGGCCAAGAACCTCTCAGCAGGCGTCGAGGAAACGGTCAAGCACCCGCACCCCGAACTTGAGCGAGTCGACGGGCACCCGCTCGTCGACCCCGTGGAACATCCCGGAGAAGTCCAGGTCGGCGGGCAGCTTGAGCGGCGCGAAACCGAACCCGCGCACCCCCATCACGCTGAACGCCTTCAGGTCCGTCCCCCCCGACAACGTGTACGGCACCGCCAGCGCCCCCGGGTCCTCGGCCACCAGGGCGTCGGCCATGGCCCGCACCAGCGGCCCGTCGAACCCGGTCTCCAGGGCGACGTCGTGATAGACGAACTCCCTGGTCACGTTGGGCCCGAGCAGCTCGTCGAGCGTCTGGAAGAACTCCTCCTCGTAACCGGGCAGGAAACGGCCGTCGATGTGCGCGGTGGCGGTCTGCGGGATCACGTTGGCCTTGTAACCCGCCTGGAGCATGGTCGGGTTGGCGGTGTTGCGCAGTGTGGCGCCGATCATCCTGGCCAACGGGCCCAGCTTGGCCACGGTCGCCTCGGGGTCGTCGGGGTCGAAGTCGAACCCCAGCGCCCGGGAGGTCTCGGTGAGGAAGGTCTCCACCGTCCGCGTCAGCCGTACCGGCCACTGGTAACGCCCGACACGGCCGACCGCCTCGGCGAGCTCGGTCACGGCGTTCTCGGCGTTGAGCATGGAGCCGTGCCCCGCCCTGCCGGTCGCGGTCAGCCGCATCCAGGCGATGCCCTTCTCCGCGGCCTCGATGAGGTAGAGCCTGCGCGCGTCGTCGATGGAGACGCTGAACCCGCCGACCTCGCCGATCGCCTCCGTGCACCCCTCGAAGAGGTCCTTGTGCTCGGCGGCCAGCCACTGCGCGCCGTACTCGCCCCCCGCCTCCTCGTCGGCGGTGAACGCCAGCACCACGTCCCTCGGCGGCCTGCGCCCCTCGCTGATCCGCTGCCTGACGACCGCGAGGATCATCGCGTCCATGTTCTTCATGTCGACGGCGCCACGCCCCCAGACACAGTCGTCGGCGATCTCCCCGCTGAGCGGGTGGAGGGTCCAGTCGGCGGCGTCGAACGGGACGACGTCGAGATGACCGTGAAGGAGCAGCGCGTCACGGGAGGGGTCCTCCCCCTCGACGCGCACGACCACGTTCGCCCGGTGGCTGTCGGATTCCAGGATGCGCGGCTCAAGCCCGACCTCGGCCAGCTTCTCCGCGACGTACTCCGCCGCCGCCCGTTCCCCCGGACCCGAGTTGTCGCCCGCGTTGGTCGAGTCGATCCTGATCAGATCACGGCACAGCCCCGCGACCTCGTCCTCACCGTTGAGCGTGGTCATGGCGACTCCTTAAATCTCGTACGGCCTGCGCCTCCCATCCTGCCGTCGCCGGACACGTCTCGGCATCCCCGGCGGACCTGCCCGCATACCGATATGACGCAAGCTCAAGAGTTTGCTAACCTGATTCCGCCGACGCGGGATGACGGTCCCGCGTGCAGGCACCAAGTCCGGGTGGCGGAATAGGCAGACGCGCTAGCTTGAGGTGCTAGTGCCCTTTGCGGGGCATGGGGGTTCAAGTCCCCCCTCGGACACACTCGATTCGCCTATGAGGTGCTGGTCAGTTCTCGAACTGACCAGCACTTTTCTCTTTCCCGGGTGATAGACGAGCCGCAGCCCGAGGTCCGTGTAGATCTTCGCCTTGCGCACCGGCTCCACCTCGCCCAGGATCCGCACCATCCCACCGAGGGCGTGCATCATCTCGGCCAGGTCGTCCCTGCCGAGCCTGCGTGAACGGACCGGAGTGCGACGGAGCCTTCTTTCCGCCTCCACCTTCCGCGCCTGCTCCTCCCTGATCCACCCGGCGACCACTCCCGGATCCGCCCCGGCCTCCAGGGCCGCCCGATGCTGAGCCAGCCTGCGGTCGGACTCGGCGATCTGCCGCCGGGCCGCGACGAGCACCTCACCCTCGGAGGCGCCGACCAACTGGGCGGCCACGAGCATGTCCAGGGTCTCCTCCACCCGGTGCGGCGCGAACAGCCGGCCGAGCCAGCGGTCCAGCCGCGGCACCACCACGTCCTCGCGCAGGTAGACGTTACGCGGGTGCGTCACCCGGTTGGCCAGCGCGTACTCCTCAGGAAACCGGCACCGGTAATACGGTGCGTCGTTGACCCAGTTGCCCTGCATCCGCCGCTCGCACACCCCACAGAAGATCAGCCCCCGCAGCACGTACGGCTTGCCGACTCTCCTGGGGCGCCGCCCGCTCTGCCGTCCGCCCCGTCCGGCGAGCACGGCCTGGGCCTCGTCGAAATCCTCGACACCGACGATCGGCGGATGAGCCGCGGCCTCCGACCACACCCACTCCTCACGGGAGTTCCAGCGGAGCTTGGTGGTGTGGCCCAGGCCGACGTCGTCGACGTCGATCAGGACCTCGTCCTTGCGCTGCTTGTTCCACACCTGATGCCCGGTGTAGCGGGGGTTGGTGATGATCGCCCGCACCGCCGACTTCGACCAGGCGACGCCGACCCGGTGCCGATTGCGCTCGGGGTCGTGCGCGGACGGGCTGGGGATGCCGTCGCGAGTGAGGCCCTCGGCGATGGCGTACAGGCCGTACCCGTCCAGGAACTCGGCGAAGATCCGGGCCACCACGGGCGCGGCCACCGGGTCGAGCTCCAGACAGTGCAGGCGCCGGCCGTCGGCGGCCTTGGCCAGGTTGGGGTGCGGGCCGGCGTCCCCCAGGCGGTAGCCGTACGGCGGGCGCCCGCCCAGGAAGCGCCCTTCCATCTGGGCCTGGGCCGACATCGCGGTTCTCACTCGAATCTTGATCCGGTTCCGCTCCCCCTTGCTCATCCCGCCGAAGACGCTCATCACCAGGTCGTGCGCCTCGTTGGCCGGGTCGATCGGCCCACCGACCTCGGGCACCCACAGCGGCACCCCGAAGTGCTCGAAGATCGGGAAGGTCAGGCCGTACTGGTTGCCGTAGAACGCCCGATGCGGCTCGCCGATCACCACGGCGTCGAACCCCCGGTGCGGGTCGCGCAGCTCGGCCAGCAGAGCCGACGCGCGGGGGCGTCGCTGCCAGGGGATCGAGCGGGACTTGTCGACGTCGAAGAACTCGGTGACGATCTCCCCGCCACGCGACTCGATCAGCGCCCGCGACCGGGTGATCTGCCAGGCCCGCGACGACTCGGGGTCCTGGTTATCCTCGGTCGAGACCCGGCCGTAGAAGGCGAACCGCATCGGTGCTCCAGCCTTTCTCTCGGGTTCTCAGGCGACGTCGGGGACAGCGGCGCCGACCAGCTCGGCGTGGGCGTCGAGGAGGATCTCCAGCAGTTCCCGGGCGGCGCCAGGGGTCAGCCGTGGTGGACTCTGCGGGAGCACCACGTGCACGGTGGGCTGGCCGGATCCCTTGAGGGTGGTCATGATGGTCACGCTCCTGTTCGTCTGTTCGTCGATAGGGGCGCGGCTCCGGTGGCTTGCTTGGCGGTGGGCTCCGGAGCCGCTCTGCGGTCAGGGATCGCTTCAGCGGTTGCTTCGTGGATCACCAAGCGGCCGGAGCACGGCCATGGCGACACAGGGCGCACCGGCCGGGATGGGCGGCACCATGCGGGCAGCCACCAACGGCCAAGGCCTCGGCCAGGGTCTGGTCGGCCGGCCCGGCCCGAAGCGCGGTGCTGACCGGGTCCGGCAGGTCGGTCAGGCGACTGCTCAGAACGGCGTACGGGTTGCGCACCCCGGTGGTGTTGGCGCCGACGTGCTCGGCCAGCGCGGCGGGCGTCCAGCCGTCGGCGAGCGCGGCCGCCACGATCGGAACCAGGCGCCGGACCTGCGTCGCTGACAGCGGCCAGGCCGTACCGAGCGCGGCGACGAACCGCTGGACCGGTTCGGGGATCTCCCGCTTCGACTTCCCACCACCGCCCGACGCCTGACTCGGCGTCGGAGCGACGATCGCGCGCGCCCGCGTTGGCGGTGGTGGTTCATGGTGGTTCTTTGGTGGATTGGGTGACACCTGTGTCACCCCTCCCCTGACACCTGCGTCACCCCTTGCGGTCGCAGGTGTCAGCCCGGACAGTTCGTCAGGGGTGACATCCTGTCCGCGATCGAACGAGTTATCCACAGTTTCCACAGAGTCGTACACAGGTTCGACTTCGTTGTACACAGGCTTGTGGAGAACGAGTGAATACCCGTTCGTCCCTCGGGGTCCGATCCCGCGATGCACGATCAGGTGCCCGGCGGCGACCAGGTCGGCCATGACCCGCCGTACCGAGCGGGGACTGATGTTGGCCTTGCGTGCGACGGTGGCAACCGCGGGCCAGCAGCCGGTCCCGTCGTCACGCGAGCAGGCGTCGGCCAACGCCAGCAGCACCAGGCGCTGATTGCCACTGGTGGGCGAGTGCTGCCACACCCAGTTCATGACCGCGATGCTCACCGCGCCGCCTCGGACTCGTTCAGCGGGGCGTGCTTGTTGCCGTGGTAGAACAGCCGGCCTCGGGGGACCTGGCCCTCGGCGGGACGACGCCGGTGGTCCCGGGCGAGTTGGGTCCTGGTGGCGAGGCCCTCAGGCACCTGGCCGTAGCAGTAGACGGGCAGGTCGTTGTTCTGGGAAGTCATGGTCACCTCAGATCGGTGAGAGAGTCAGGGGAGGAAGCGCGGCGCGGTCCGAACCGCGCCGCGCGGTCCGATCGGACGGTCAGAGCGCGACGGCGGCGGTGATCACGAGGACGACCAGTGCGGCGAGCGCCAGGTCGATCGCCAGCCGCAACCGCCGGTACTTGGCGCTGGCGATCCGCGCCAGGCGAATGACGTCCTCAGCTCTGCGCGTCTCGACGTCACCGGCCAGTACGGCCAGCAGCTCTTCGGGATCGGTGACGGCGGCATTGGCCAGAACACCGGTCGCCTGCCCGGCTCGGGGCAGGGAAGGCCGGACGACGGCCAGCCCCACGCCGCAGGCGGCCGCGAGCAGCACCACCGCCGCTCCCAGGCCGATCCGGGCCGACACGGCCAGCCCGGAGGCAAGCACCGCCAGCGCGGCAAGCACCGAGAACACGGTCCCGGCGAAGGCGAGCAGGATCCCGGTCTTGGTGTCGGTCCGGGCCAGCTCGGCACGGGCCGCGGTGGCCTCGGCGAGCAGGTCGGCGGTGCCGAAATCATCACGCGGCGCGGACGCCTTCCCGGCCGGAACAGGGCCAGCCTCTGTCGAGGCGCCGTCAGTGGAGTGCATGATGGTTCTCTCCTGTCTTGATGGATGGGAGGTGCGAGCGTGGACCGCGTGTGCGGGAGTCAGGGGCGGTACTTGCGGACGGTCTCCTGCTCCCGGGCGAGGTAGGGGGCTCGGTGGCGGTCGTCACGCGGCCAGTCGGCGTCGGCCTTGAACGCGGCGAGCTCTTCGCGGGCTGCGGGTCGCGGGCGAACGGTCCCGTGAAGATCTCCTCGGTGATCGTGTGAATGCGGGACCGGAAGGCAGGCCGATGTCAGGTGACGGCCGCGCTCGCCTGTGGCCGCCGTACCCGGTCCACCGCGGGGGCCGGAGGGCTGGAGTGGATCACTTCAGGGCTCCTTCGCCTGGATGATGATCTTGTAGTTCGGTGACGCTGGGTGCCCGCCCGCCTGAGAGGCGGTGGGCCGTGGCGGGATGGGGAGCTGTGCGCACACCCGGGGTGTGCGCACAGCCGTCGGGCCTATAGAGAGAGCTGAACTGTGCGCTGGTGTGCGGGGTACGCACAGTGGTTCGCACACCCGTGCACAGCGGGGACGCACCGCCTCGCACACCTGTGGGACGACCGGGCGCACACTCCCTGCACAGTCACGATCCGTGACGAATCAGGGGTCAGGCGGCCACGGGGTCGGTCGGCTCCAGCGGGGAGCGCAGGATGTCGTAGGTGCCGTACTCGGCGCCCTCGGCCAGCACGCCCTGCTCCATCAGGTCGTCACGGTGGTGGTAGAACCAGCGGCGGCTCTTGCCCAGGGCCTCCAGCAGGTCGCCCAGGTCCTTGACGCCGAAGGTGGTCCGCCCGGTGCGGATCCACTCGTGCAGCTGGCGGTCGATCACGGCGTGGGCCTGCTCGGGAGTGAGCTCGGTCTCCTCCTCTCCGAACGACAGCTCCATGTCCTCGGAGCGCGGGAGCGGGGTGTCGATGCCGATGCCGCGTAGTTCGGCCCGCTCGGCGGGGTCGACGTCGGCCAGGTGCTCGTTCTCGGCCTCGGCCAGGGCCTCCTCCAGGTCACGGCGGGCGTCGCTGATCTCGTGTTCGGCCTGCATGCTCATCAGGTCCACGTCCTCAGGGTCGGTGAACATCTCGGTCTCGTCTCCGGTGCCGTCGTCGACGGCGAACTCGTCCTCGCCACCGGGGGTGCGGACCGCGTGCATCCGCAGGGTGGGCGAAGCGGGCCGCTCCGCCGCGGGGTCCGCCGTGACGACCGGGGCGGGGGCCGGCGGCACCGTAGCGACGGTGCGCGGTGCCGGGTCGGGGGTCTCGACGCCGATCGGGGCGTCGTAGACGGTCCGGTTGGCGTACGGCACCCCGGCGGAGAGCACGGTGGTCTCGTCCAGTGGGGTGCGCACTCCAACGGCCGCCGTCACCGCCGCGGCCAGCTCGGCCTTACCGGCCAGGTATGTGCGCAGCGGCCGGGCCCAGTCGTCGGGGTCGGTGCCCAGCCCGGCCAGATAGGCGTAGCCGGGCTTGGAGGCCCGCCAGGAGGGGCTGGCTCCGGCGTCGACGACCTCCGAAGGCAGCGCGAACTCGGCGTCGGCGGTCTCGCGTACTCCGAAGCACATCCCGGAGCCGTGGTTGGCGCGGGCATCGGTGGACAGATTGTCGTGCGTGGCGCGCTGCAACGAGGAGACGACCATGATCCCGGCGGAGCGGGCCTTGCGGACGAACTCGTCGTAGGCGTTCTTGCTGGCGAACAAGTCTGCGGCCTCCTCGATCCAGACCACCAGGAAGTTCAGCGACGACTTCTTCGACCAGCGGTCCAGCCCCTCCTCGGCGAGCTTGTTGGTCCGCACGGTGATCACGTTCGCCATGACGTGCAGTGCCTTGCGGGCTTCCTTGTAGTCGGTGATCAGCCAGTCGAGGCCGTGGGCGAGGCAGCCGAAGGTCTGCAGGCCCTTGCAGTCGATGGCCCACACGGTGACCTTCTTGCGAACCAGCATCCCGGCGACCAGGACACGGGCGAAGAAGGACTTTCCTGCGCCCGAGACGCCCATGGCCAACAGGTGTTCCAGGTCGACGTCCTCGGTGCGACCTGTGACGTAGACCTCCACGGCCTCACCGTGGTTGTAGATGCCGACCGGGATCGGGTCGCTGATCAGGGCGCCGACCCGGTGCGGGCCGGGCCACGGCACCGGTACGGCCAGCAGGTCGTCGACCATGACCTCGACCAGGCCACGGGCGGCGTTGCCGGGGTCGCGCTTGACGGTGACCGCGCCGACCGGCAGGTGGGCGGCGGTCTCCATCCGCTCGCGCATGTCCTGGACCTCACCGATGGTGGCGTCCGGGGCGGTGGCGATGACCTCGGCCTTGACGATGCCCTTTCCGGTGGCCTTGATCTTGCGCCAGGAGAACTTCTCGGCCTCGACGACCTCACCCAGTCTGGCCAGGCCGTTGGCCGCGGCGACCTTCTCCTCGTTCGCCCACTTCATGACGTGGCGAATGTCCCAGCACACGCACCACGTGAACGCGACCATGGCGTAGACCTGCCACATCGGGCCGAATCCGACAATCAACCCGACCACCAGGGCGAGCGTGACCAGGGCGGAGGAGATGGTCGCCATCAGGCGCAGGTGCGGCCGGTTACCGGCGGCGATCCAGGTGTATCCGGTGACGACGACACCGAGAGCGCTCATGAACAGGGCCACCAACGGCGTGACGAGGGCGTCTCCGCCCCACAGATCGTGGACCAGGGCGATCAGCAGGATCAACACGACGGCCAGTCCCCAGGGAGCCGCCATCGGCAGTCCACGAGACAGCCACTGCCGGTCGACGCGCCTGCTGAGTGAGCGCTCCAGGGCCTTGGAAGTGGAGGACGACTTGGAAGCCATGAGTGTTTCTCCTGCTCAGGTGGTTCGCTGGGTCAGACGTCGATGGTGAAGCCGCCGCCGCGAGCGGGCGCCTTACGGAAGCCGGTGCGAGCCTCGCGCTCGGGCTGGACGAAGTGCTTGTCGAAGGCGCCGGAGAAGCGGGCGGCCGCGACGCCGAACTGCTTGAGCGCCTCGGCGCCGAGCTTGAGGTAGGCGGCGCAGATACGGGCCTTGACCTTGGAGGAGACGCCGAAGCTGTACCAGCGGCCCTTGTAGCGGCCCAACAGGCCCTGGATGACCCGGGCGTTCATGTGCGAGCGCAGGAACATCTCGGTGGCGATGGTGCGCGTCAGCTCGGAGTAGATCTCCAGATCCTTGTTGGTCTTGAACTCGTAGTTCTCCCACTTCCGCACCAGGGCGGGCAGGTCAGTGCGCATGCGTGGACTCCTCAGGGTCGGTGTCGAACAGGTCGGCGTCTTGCATCGGGTCGAGTGGGTCAGGAACCAGGCAGCGGATCCAGGGGGCGACCTGGACGGTCAGCTCGTCACCGGGCCGGACCTGGTCGGCGGCGCGTTCCAGCAGCGCCTGGGCGGTGCGGTAGCGGGCCCACATGGCCAGGCCCGCGGCTCCCCCGCCAGGCTCCCCGGTCCGCGCCAGCGCGACGTCCACCAGATCGGCGGTACGGCGCGACAGGTGCGTGACCAGGGAGACCAGCAGGTCGATCAGGCGGAGCATCACCGGACCGTCTCCATCCCGTCCGCCGGAGTGGCCGAGGAAGCAGCCCAGTCCAGACGGCACCAGGCGACGCGGCCCGCCGGGGTGAGAGTGGCCTCATAGGCGTCGGCCAGACAGGCCACGATGTCGGCCAGCCCCCACCCGGAGGCACCCGCCTCACGGCGGGCCGGGACCGGTCGCGGCCCCTGGTCGATCACGCTGACCTCCACCGCGGCCGCGGTGACCTCGACCTGCACCGTGAACGCGCCACCGGGCACGCCGGACAGGCTGTGCAGGACGGCGTTCGTGACCAGTTCGGAGGTGACCAGGGCCACGTCGACGGCACGCGGGCAACCGGCGGGCAGGCACCCCAGCGCCCATACACGAGCGGCGGGGACCTGCTCGGGCACTCCGGCGAAGGCGCGAGCGGTCATGAGGGCACCTCCCGTAGCAGCGCGGTGATCGCGGCGTCGACGTCCAGGTGCTCGTGCTCGCGGCCCAGTGGAACCAGTCCGAACGCCCGATCCAGGAAGTCCTGGACGACCTCACGCTGGGCGTAGAGCGCGAACGGGTAACCGTGCTCGGGGGTGACGGTCAGGACGAGGTAGTCGTCGACCTCCTCGTGCGGGGCCACGGTCACGTCGCCCTCGCCGACCTGCTCAAGTAGGCCGGCAGCCAGCAACATCCGAGCGAAGCCGTACACGACGGTCTCCTTGCGGCCCTGGACGAAGGCCAGGCGCACGGCGTACGGGTCGCTGACGCGGTAGGACAGCACCGCCGCGAGCGGGTAGTCCGGCCGGTCCGTCGGCCACAGGGTGATCCCCTTGGTGATCTCGCGAGGGCTCATGCCGCACCGCCCGTCTGCGCACCGCCGCTGCGGACGGCCTTGGCGACGTCGCGGGCGGTGTCCGTACCGCATCCGAGGACCTTGCGGATCTTGTGGATGCCCGGCTCGGCGGGTAGTTCCCCGATCTCGATCATGCGCCGGACGCGGGTCGCCAGGACCTCGATGTCCGGCGCGACGGTGTACGCGGAGGGGTACCGGGTCACCGCGTTTGCCCTGTACTCCGCCCCGGTACCCCCGTACCGACGGCCGTGGTCCAGCGCGGTGAATCCGGCCAGGATGATCGGCAGCGCGGTCACGATGGTCACGGCGACGACGGGACCGATGAGGTGCATCGCCAGATCGGCGACCGAGAACGCCTCACCGTCCGCCAGCGACCACGGCAGGTACGGCCAGGCGTTCATGCCCAGGCTCATGAGCAGGAACAGCCACTCGATCCGCGCCAGCTTCGGGTCGTCGAGCGGCCGGCCCCGGGTGGCCAGGTAGGCGCGGGCACCGACCACGACCAGCAGTGCCAGGGAGACGAACGGCTCGACGAACCAGGCGGACATCCACGCGGGAGACCAGGTCGGGGCGCCGTCGGCGGCGAACTCCTGCACGCCTGCGGTGGACCAGCCGAGCGCCAGGGTCAGGGAGACCATCGCACCGGTCACGAGGAGCCGACGTGTCCGCGACGCCTGCCAGGCCCGCATCACGGGATCCTGGGCCAGCTCATGCAACCGCGCGGCCTCATGGGCGGCCCGGCGGCGCCTGCGGACCTTCGGCGTGTCGAGCAACAGCGGCGCGTCGTCCTCTTGGAGGTCCAGCAGAAGCCGGGCCTCGGCGACCTTCGCGCGCAGCTGACGGACCTGCCGGGTCTCGCCCTCCTCGCTCTCGTTGGACACGGACGGAAGACTCGGAGCCCGATCAGCCACGTACCGCTCGATCTCGGCCAGACCACGCGCGACATCCTCAGGAAAGGGCTCCGGAGTGGGGGTCGTGACGCTCATCAGGCCACCGCCTCCGAGTCCTCGGCAAGACGCTGGACGGCACGGCGGGCGATGCGACGTCGGTTGTGAACCATGTTCTGCCGCTCCCATGGAGCGGTACCGCCGCGGATGCCGTGGAACCAGGTCCGGGGCAGGTCATGCTCTTCGCGCAGCGCGAGCTCCAGGCACTCCGCCCGCACAGGACAGCCGCCGCAGAGCCGACGGGCGATGGCCTCGTACTCGGCGCGCCGGGCCTTGACCGCTTCCACGGGCTCACCGCCGCTCGGAGAGGGCTCTGGCGGGAACCAGGCGTCGGGGTCGTCGCTGCTGACGCATACCCCGGCGCCGAGAACACGGCGGGACAGGGTGGGGGTGGGCGTGATCAGGAATGAAATGATGGACGGCATCCGGGTGTGTCCTTTCCTGAGGTGAACCCGGGTTCTCGCGGCCCCGGTGCTGGAACACCGGGGCCGTCTTCGCTGACCTATCTGCCGTTCCTCCTAAGCAGTGGCTACAGATTCATCCGCAGACACCTACTCAACTAGAGGAGTTGCCCTCTCTTTATGACTCCTCTAGACGAGTTCGTCAAGCTATCTCGCCGGCAATTCGTAAGAGAGCAGGTAGGCGTCGCTAGACATGACCGTGTCGCACACCTCAACGGGGCGCCCATCAACGGCGTAAGCCGTACGAACCAGACGAAACACAGGAACGCCGGGAGCAAGTTTCAGCGCACGCACCTCATCGCGGAACGGCATTCGAGACTGGATCTCCTCGACGAAGTGATCGAGCTGGTAACCCAGCTCCTCCAGCCGGGCGTAGATGCCGCCGGGCCCGCTGTCCGGCTGCTCGATGCGGGTGCCCCTCGCGATCTCAGCCGGAACATAGGAGACAGCCGTCTCCACCGGCTGCCCATTGATCAAGTACCGCCGAGAGCGGGAGATGACCGAGTCGCCCTCTCCGAGCCTGAGCCGTTCGGCGACCTCGACCGGCGCCTGGACCTCGGTGATCCTGATGGAGTCCACCGACGGCTTCCCACCGGCCCCTTCGGTCTCCGCGATGAACGCGGCCTTCCCCTGGTCGCGGTGCCGACGGGCGAACCGGTCGGAGGCCAGCCGCCGAACCGGCGGCCGCGACCGCACGAAGACCCCGCGTCCATGCTCGGCCACCGTGAGCCCTTCACTCTGCAGGACCTGGAGGGCGTTTCGAATGGTCATCCGAGCGACGCCGTAGTGCTGCATGAGCTGAGCCTCGGAGGGCAGTTTGTCACCCTCGCGGAGGGTCTCACGGCCGATCGCGTCTCGGATGTGATCGGCTATCTGGCGGAACACGGCCCGGTCGCCGGCCGGGTCCAGCTCCGGCAGCGAGAGCTCCGCCATGCCCTAACTCCTCAACTCGTACATACGTGTACCGTCGAGTCTAGTGACGGCCAGCGCGAAAGGTCTGTAGCCATGGATCACGAGAACATGCACTCCGTGAGCGTGGCCGGTGTGATCATCGACGACCAGGGGCGCGCGCTCCTCATCCAACGACGCGACAACGGGCACTGGGAAGCACCCGGGGGGATCCTCGAACGGGACGAGGACATCGTGTCGGGGCTGCTTCGCGAGGTTCGCGAGGAGACCGGCCTCGAAGTCGAGCCCGTGGCCCTGACCGGCGTCTACAAGAACATGCCCCGCGGCATTGTCGCCCTGGTCTTCCGCTGCCGCGCTGTCGGAGGCCAACTCACGGAAAACGACGAATCACGCGCCTTCCGCTGGGCCAATGCCGACCAGGTTCGAGAGCTGGCATCTGAGGCTTTTGCTGTCCGCGTTCTGGACGCCATGAGCATGCACCACGCTCCCGCAATCCGACAGCATGACGGCACTCACTTGCTCAACGTGACCCATAGCTACCTGTAGGGATACCGACCGCCCCCACAGGCGCAAGGAAGACTTCGGTACCCAAATCGGTCCTGCGATCCACTGGATTTACCCCACTCGGGGATGCTCGCTCTAAGCACTCGATGACCGATGCACGACAGCCCACTCACGAGCATGGTGAGGGCTTCGGAGCGAAGACCTGAACGCCAGAGGTCAGCAGCTCACCCCACCGGGCGTGGGACACGAACAGTTCAGAAATCCCAAAGGGGAACTGAGACCCATAAGACATAAAAAGGATTTTCAGCAATTCAGTCTTCCTCAATAGCGCTCAACCCGTACCTTCAGTACCGGGAGGCGCACATGAAAGTTCGGGTGCAGATCAACGAGAGCGATCTGAGAGTTTTGTGGCAAAAATCCAAGTTGACGGCATGGTGGATATCATTAGTAGCTATAGGATTCTTAGGTAGCCGACTTTTTTGAGCCTGCAGAGCCTCTCCTCACCTTTAGTGAGGGTGAACCAGTACGAGTTGAACGCCGAACGCCAGAATTTTCTTTTCCTCACATTTGTGAGGGTAGCAGCGCATTAAGCTGTATAGAGAGTCGGCTCATCTCCACGAGCGCGGAGAAGGAAATCAGCCCTTCTCGCAGGACGGAACTGGGACCGGTTCACCCCCATGGGTGTGGGGAGGACACATGTGGACGGTCGCCCGGGAGATCGAGCAGCGGCTCACCCCCAGGGGCGTGGGGAGGACGCTCGTACGAGCTGCTGATGCGGCTGATCCGCCGGCTCACCCCCACAGGCGTGGGGAGGACTCGATCGTCGTGATCGTGCCGTCCTTGTTGACCGGCTCACCCCCACGGGCGTGGGGAGGACTCTGCCGCGCCGACCTCCATGGTGCAATTCGTCGGCTCACCCCCACGGGCGTGGGGAGGACGTCCGCGGGCAACACGTACCGCCAGGCCTGGCCGGCTCACCCCCACGGGCGTGGGGAGGACCGGGCCGGGCCCGCGTCGTCGCTTCCAGCGCGCGGCTCACCCCCACGGGCGTGGGGAGGACGCGACCGCCTGCTCACGGTCGGCTGCCGTCGGCGGCTCACCCCCACGGGCGTGGAGAGGACCTGCGTCGCACACGACGCAGCGGACCGTCTGCCGGCTCACCCCCACGGGCGTGGGGAGGACGGGAACACGTCAGGCTGCAGCTCCCGCTGCCACGGCTCACCCCCACGGGCGTGGGGAGGACATCCCGTCCCTCCGCGCCGAGACGTGGGCGGCCGGCTCACCCCCACGGGCGTGGGGAGGACGTGTTCTTTTCGGTCATGATGGGACCTACCTCTGGCTCACCCCCACGGGCGTGGGGAGGACGCCCACCCTGATCCAGAGGAAAAGCGCCGGCACGGCTCACCCCCACGGGCGTGGGGAGGACTTCCGCCATTCCCTAAGTGAGACCGCAGTCCACGGCTCACCCCCACGGGCGTGGGGAGGACACTTTCCGACCTGCGCTTTCACATTCGCACTTGAAGTTTTTGGTAGGCCGAACGCGTGATCGAAGGCATCGCAAGCCAGCCTACCCCTCCCCCAAGAGTGAGCTTCGAAGGCCCACTCGCCCCAAAGTTCGCACAAATACACCAAAGCCTATAAAAGCCCCTGCCCAGAAAATCGAATAAATTTCACATTCTTTGTCTGAGATGAAATGTCGGTGGGCGTCTCTACAGTGATCTCTCGTAAATCCGGCCGACGGGCACACCCCATCGGCTGGCCCGCTCGGCCACGGAGGGCAGAGATGGAAGATCACCGGGACGTCGACGTCGCCCTGTGGGGCAAGTCGCGAGGGCTGCCGAGGCGGTATCCGCTGGTCTGTCACCTCCTTGACTCCCTTGCGGCAGTTGAGGTCCTGTGGGATGAATACCTCTCACCGGGCCTGCGCGCTTTGCTGGCGGACGAGTTGGGAACCGATGAGACACACGCCCGTTCCCTGCTCGCTCATTGGGCGGCACTGCATGACATTTGTAAGTGCATGTCCTGTTTTCAGGAGCAAGACAAAATAGGGTTTGGCCAGCTCTCCGGCTATTTGGAGGTAAATGCTGACCCTAAAGGTCACGCGTTTGCCGCGCATGTCTGGCTGGGGCAGCTTCTGGCGGCTCTCGGCTACAAGGTCGGCAGAACGGCGTCTCCCGCCGTCCGGGTCGCTCAACTGTTGGGCGGCCATCACGGCACGTTCTTTCCGTTCAACCACCACGAGTTCCGTAACCCGCTGGGCTCGCTGCCAACGCTCGGGGAGGGCAGGTGGGAGGAGCAGCGTCAGGCCATCGCCACCGTGGTGTATGAACTGGCTGGTCATCCCGCGCCTCCGAAGGAGGTGTCCGACGCGGGCGGGGCCCTTGCGTGTGGGCTGGTGATTCTCGCGGACTGGCTGGTGAGCCAGGACGCCTTCTTGCGTGGGCGGATCAGCGCCGGTCTGCCGGAGCGTGGTGACGTGGATTGCCTCGAACGCCACCTGGCTCGTAGCCGGGCTGCCGTCCCACGGCTGTTGCGGGAGGCGGGGCTGGGCCGGTTGTCGTTCAAGCCGGGTGGATTCGTTGATGACTTCCCGTTCGAGCCGAATGACCTGCAACGGTCGATCAGCGAGCGACTTCCCGACCTCATCAGCGACGAACCCGATCTTTTGCTGATCATGGCGCCGATGGGTGAAGGGAAGACCGAGGCCATGCTGCACGCGGGGCGGCTGATGGGTGAGGCGTCGGGGCGGCCGGGTTACTTCGTCGGGTTGCCGACGATGGCCACCTCCGACCAGATGCTCCGCCGGGTGGACGGCTTCCGCAGAGACCGGATCGAAGGTGCCGGCTCGCTGAGCCTGCTGCACGGCATGGCCTGGTTGAACGCCGCTTACTCCCCTGAGGGTGAGGAGGTCGGCGTGCTGACTCATGACCCCATGGCGACCCGTTGGCTACGTGGCAGTAAGCGTGGTCTGCTCGCCAATCTCTCCGTGGGGACGATCGACCAGGCGCTGATGGCGGTTCTACGTGGGCGGCACAACGTGCTGCGGATGCTCGGCCTGGCGGGGAAGGTCTTCGTGGTCGACGAGGTCCACGCCTACGACTCGTACATGCAGGGGCTGCTCAAGACGCTGCTGGGTTGGCTGGGCTCGTTGAAGGTTCCGGTCGTCCTCCTGTCGGCGACGCTTCCCGTGGCGGTGGGGCGGCGGCTGGCGGAGGCCTATCTGGCGGGTGCCGGATGCCGGGATCAGCAGATGCCCGAAGTGGTGTATCCGGGGTGGATCTATGTGAGTCCGAAGACGGCTGTGCCTGTACAGGTGGCCAGCAGGGAGCGGGAGTTGCACATCGAGACCCGCGATGCCCCGATCGCCTCTGATGGGCGCCCTGATCGGTTTCCCGCTCTCCGCGAGGTTCTTTCGCCGCTGGTCCGTGAGGGAGGGTGTGCGGCGGTGATCTGTAACACCGTCGCCGAGGCCCAGCAGACCTATTTGACGCTCCGTAGCTGGGCGCGGGCGTCGGGGGCGGAAGGCCTGGTGGTGCCGGAGGTCAGACTGCTGCATTCGCGGTTCGAGGCGTACCGTCGCGAGCAGATCACCGGGGAGATGGTGAGGTGGTTCGGTAAGGAGGCCGGGGACGATCGGCCGACGGCGGCGATCCTGGTGGCGACGCAGGTGATCGAGCAGTCCCTGGATCTGGACTTCGACGTCGTCATCAGTGATCTTGCACCGATCGCCCTGCTGCTTCAACGGGCGGGTCGCTGCCAGCGGCATCCGGTGCTCGACGAGAAACGAAGGCCCTGGGCGAGGGATCTGATGCGGCTGGTGGTGCTGAACCCGGCCGACCCGCAAGGGGCCCTGGTCATTCCCCGGGCCTGGCCCCATGTCTATCCTCGGGCCCTGCTGCGCCGTACTCACGACGTGCTGGCGAGGCTGCCGGGCAGTGTGGTGGCCATTCCTGGAGCCATTCAGGGGCTGGTCGACCGAGTGTACGACGAGAACTTCGACGACGAGACTTCGCCCTGCGTCAGTGACGACGTGGCCCGGCTGGCCGACGAGCAGGCGAAAGACCTGTATGCGCAGATGGCCGCCATTCCCCTGCCCGGCCGTGTCGGCGATCTGAGCAGGCTCAGCGGGGACGACTTCGTGAGCGAGTTCTCGACCCGGCTGGGTGCCGACTCGGGTCGGGTCGTCTGCTGCACGGTGGCGGCCGACGGACGGCTCATGCTCGGTGACGAGCCGCTTCCCGTGAGCGAGGCGGGAGGTAAGGGCGGGAGGAAGTGGTTCACCAAGGAGCAGGTCCGGCTGGTGATGAGCAACACCGTTCCGGTGCCGGGGACGTGGCTGCGCGGGCTGTCGGCTGACAATGCCGCGCCGTCGGCATGGGCTGACAGCCCTCATCTCAGTGATCTCGTCGTGGTCCGGATGTCCGGGGAGCAACGGTCCGGCCTGCTCGGCGATCGGCAGCTTTGGTTGTCACAGGAGCTGGGGTTGTCGGACTTTCCTGCCGTGGTCGATTGAGGCCCGCGCTCATCGCGCAGAAGAAGAGAGGGATGCCGTGTCGTATGACCTGCTGACCCGTCCTTGGTTGTCCGTCCGGACGGGGGATGTGCGAGAAGAGATCGGGCTACGGGAGCTGTTCGAGCGTGCGCATGAGCTGACCGACATCGAGGCCTCGCCTCCTCCTGGGGCGTCAGGGCTGTGGCGGGTGCTGACCGTGATCGCGGCTCGGGTGACCGGCCTGGATGACATGACCTTGAGCGATTACGAGTGGGGTGAACGGCAGGCGGAGGTCCTGGAGAGGGGGGCGTTCGATCAGGAGGCGGTGGAGAAGTACTTCGGGAAGCATGAGGGGCGCTTCGATCTCTTTGACGCGGGTCGGCCGTGGTTGCAGGATCCTCGGCTCCGGGAGGAGTGCAAGGGCAGGTCGGGCGTCAACAAGCTCGTCATGTCCCGGCCGGCCGGTAACAACCAGGTGTGGTTCAACCACGCGACCGCGCTGGATCCCCCGCCGGTTCCTGCTTCGGAGGCGGTGTTCCACCTTCTGACGCAGCTCTACTACGGTCCGTCGGGTCAGTGCACCCCCCGGGTGGTCTCGGGGACCTCCGGTGGGAACAGCAAGGCCGGTCCGTTGCGCAGGACGATCTCGTTCCACCCGCTGGGCCGTACCGTCTTCGAGTCGCTGGTCGCCGGGATTCCCCCGGCTTACCTCTGTGACTCCGGTGGGGCCGATCTCGCTCCTTGGGAGGCCGAGGAACTGCCCGACCCGTTGGGGGTGCCGCCGCGGCCCAGTGGCCTGGGCGGGGTGCTGGCCGGGCGTTTCCAGCACGCGGTGTTGCTGGAGCCGTCCGCGGACGGTGAGTCGGTCGTCGACGCGTGGATCACCTGGGCGTGGCGAGATCGGGAGCTCCCGGCTGAGGATCCGTACCTGGTCTATCAGCAGAACAAGGAGGGTTCCTTCTACGCCCGTCAGGCCGATGCGAGCCGGGCGCTGTGGCGGGACTTCGACTCGTTGCTGCTCGAAGACATCGGTGACGAGCATCGTCGCCGGCCCGCCGTTCTGGCGGCGCTTGAGGATCTGCGGGGCACGCTGCTGCCGGTTTTGCGGGTCCGGGCCTTCGGGTTCGACCAGGACGGTCAGACCCGTGACAAGGAGTGGACGGTCGGGGTGACTCCGGCGCTGCTGGCGCTGGCCAGCGACATCCGGGTGGCGCGTGCGATCAGCGACATGCGACAGGCGGCCGAGCGGGTGCAACAGCATCTGCGGTGGGCGTTGCGTGATGTCTGGATCGCGCTCAACGACCCGTCCAACGGGGACGGCAAGCCACAGCGCAAGGACGTCTCAGAGGGGCCGTGGCCCGCTCAGGGGGCTTACCGGTACTGGGCGCGTGCTGAGGGGATCTTCTGGCGCCGGGTGCGTGAGCGGCGTTTCGACAGCGTGGTGGATGACTTCCTACGACTGGGGCTGGAGGTCTACGACGAGGTGACCGACAGCGCGGGATCCCTGCCCCGGGCCAAGCGGGCGATCGAGCTCAAGCGTGGGCTGATCTACAAGGCGCGGGCTCCGATCGGTAAGGCGAGCAGGACGAGCAAGACGAAGGAGCGTGTGTGAACTCGATCCCGTCGATCGACACGGCTGACAAGTACGTGGGTTACCTCAATCGGGTGACCCGGAGTGATCCAGGACGCCGTTCGGCCCTGCGCAGGGGGCTGGGGCGGCCGGTGGAGGACGTCCTGGTGCGCAAAGCCCACGCGGTCGTGGTGCCGTGGCTTCCTACCCGGCCCGGTCGAGCGGTCGAAAGCGCCTACTACTCGGTCGCGGCGTTGATCGCCGCTCAGCCCGCCAGGCGCCAGGGGCAGGCGGAGGAGGCGCCGACCGTGGTGACTCCCCCGGCGGCGCCGGACGGCCCGGAGAAGCCCAAGCGGTCCACGACCAGCATCGGTGCGACTCTCGGCGGTGCCGTACGGGACGGCAAGCTCAATGCCGACACGGTGGAGGCGCGCCTGCATCTGCTGTGCCGTCAGGACGTGGCGGGTCTGCACCGCCAGTTGCCCGGCCTGGTTCGCCAGCTGGCCGCCAAGGAGGTCGCGCCTGACTGGGGGCGGCTGCTGATCGACCTCAGCTGGTGGGAGTGGGGGCGCGATCGGGTGGTCAAGGGCTGGCTACAGGACTTCTACCGCGCGATGAACAGCACGACCGGTGACAACGACCCTGAAAGTGAGGACCAGTGACCACTGCCCGATACCTCGACGTGCACGTGCTTCAGACGGTGCCGTTCGCCAACCTCAACCGTGATGACCTGGGGTCGCCCAAGAGTCTGGTGTACGGCGGAGCGACCCGGACCCGGGTCTCCAGCCAGTCGTGGAAGCGTGCCGTCCGGCTGGAGGTCGAGCGGGCGATCGGTGACCCGGCGGTACGGACCCGGCGGGTGCCGGCAGAGGTGGCCGCCCGGCTTCAGGAGCGGGGGTGGAGCGAGGAGGCGGCCCTGGCTGCGGGGGCGCAGGTCGCTCTGTCGGCCAACAAGAAGGAGGGCCTCAAGCTGGAGGACAAGGGCGGCACCTCGGTTCTGCTGTACCTGCCGAAGGCTGCGCTCGATGCGCTGGCCGACCTGGCCGAGGAGTACCGCGAGGCGATCGAGCAGACGGTGGGGGTGAAGAAGCCCAAGGGGGTCCTGCCGGTCGAGCGGGTGGCCGCCGTGCTGTCGGAGCGCAACGGTGTCATCAACCTGTTCGGTCGGATGCTGGCCGAACTGCCCGGCGCAGGGGTCGACGGCGTGGTCCAGGTGGCACACGCGTTCACCACGCACGAGGTCGCCCCGGAGATCGACTTCTTCACGGCGGTCGACGACTGCCTGCCTGAGGACGCGGTCGGCAGCGGCCACATGAACAGCGCCGAGTTCAGCGCGGGAGTGTTCTACCGGTACGCCAGCCTCGACCTGGCCGGCCTGCTGAGCAACCTCGGCGGTGACGCGGTGATGGCGAGGGAGCTCACGACCGAGTTCCTAAAGGCTTTCGTGTCCTCGCTGCCGACGGGCAAGCAGACCGCCTCGGCCGCCAACACGCTTCCTGACCTGGTGCACCTGGCGGTGCGTGCCGACCGGCCGATCTCGTTCGCGGCGGCGTTCGAGGCTCCGATCCGGCCGGAGCAGGGCATCGCGGCGCCGTCTCGCAGGCAGCTGGCACATCACGCCGGGCGGCTGGAGAAGCTGTGGGGCACCACCGGTGTCGTCTACCGCGGGTACGCGTGCATCGAGGACAAGCCACTGGAGGGCCTGGGAACGCAGGTGGACTCCTTCGCCGAGCTCATCGGTGGCGCGGTTGCCACCGCCCATGGGGAGCCCTCGGCATGAGCGGCCTGGTGCTGCGGCTGGCCGGGCCGTTGCAGTCCTGGGGGGAGCACAGTGTTTTCGCTCAACGTGACACCCTGCGGTTCCCTACCCGCTCCGGCCTCATCGGTCTGCTCGCCTCCGCCGAGGGGTTGAGCCGGGGCCGACGCCTGGACGCTTATGAGGCGTTGCGCTTCACGGTTCGGATCGACCGGCCCGGCGTGCAAATGATCGACTTTCACACTGTCGGTGGCGGTCTGCCCCGCGGAGTGCCCCGGCCTGACGGTACGCAGCGCTCCCGTGAGACGGCGACGATGGTCACCAGACGCCAGTACCTGTCGGATGCGGTCTTCACCGTCGCCGTCGAGGGCTCCGAGCAGCGTGTGGACGAGCTCGCCGCGGCGCTGCGGCAGCCGTACTGGCAGCCGTACCTGGGGCGACGGTCGTGTCCGCCGGATCAGCCGTTGCTGCTGCGTGAGACGGACGACCCGGTGACCCACCTGGAGACGAGGGTGCCGCTCGCTCGCCGTCTCCGGGGAGATGAGGAGCCCATGGTCGAGTTCGTCACCGAAGGCGCCATGGACACGGCCGACGCGGTGACTGAGCTGGCCGACGTCCCGGAGAACTTCAATCGGTACGACCGGCGCTACGGCATCCGCACCGTCAGCATCAGCACCCGGCCGCTGTCCAGGGAGCTGTGTCACACCGGGGAGAAGTTCTGGGACAGCCTCATCGCCTACGTCCAGGAGGAGCTGTGACGGCCTGGCTGGTTCGGATCCTGCCCGACGTGCGGCGGCGGGACGTCAACAACGACCTGGCCGACCCCGACCGGCTGCACAAGCGCATGATGATGTTGGTGCCCGACGAACTGGGCGAGCAGGCCAGAGCCAAGACGGGTGTCCTGTTCCGGGTGGAGGACACCCGGAACGGCCTTCAGCTCCTGGTCCAGAGCGGCATGAAGCCCGATCTGTCACGGTTGCCCGACGGGTACGGGGAAATCGCCATGCGTGAGCTGGACGGGCTGCTGGCGCGGCTCAGGTCCGGCACGGTGGTGCATTACCGCATCGCGGCCAACCCCTCCAAGCGGCTCGGCAGGAACGCCGGCCCCAAGGAGGGCAAGATCGAGGCGTTGCGCGGCGCGGCCGCCGAGGAGTGGTGGGTGAGGCGCGCCGCCGCCAACGGCCTCGTGGTCTCCACAGTGTCCTCGCAGTCCCAGCAGGACATCCGAGCCAAGGGCACGATCCGGCACGCTGTCGTCCGGTTCGACGGCAGCGCGACCGTGGCCGATCCGGAAGCTGTGCGCGCGGCCGTACTGCAAGGCATCGGACGCGGCAAGACATATGGCTGCGGGCTCCTCAGCATCGCCCTGGCACGACCGTGACCAGCGCCGCGCGGCGTAAACTCGCCGCTCCGACGCTCGCGATGCTGCCACGAGTCTCGGACTCCCTGTCGTTCCTCTACGCCGAGGCGGTCCGGGTCGTGCAGGACGACACCGGTGTTTGCGCCCAAGTCGAGTCGGCTCGGGGGATCGATCGCGTCTACATCCCGACGGCCTCCCTGGCGTGCATGCTTCTGGGGCCTGGGACGTCGATCACTCAACCGGCCATGGCGACGATCGCACGGCACGGCACCTCTCTGGTGTGCGTGGGAGCGGGCGGAGTACGGAGCTACGCCGGAATCATGCCCGCCTCTCTGACCACATCGTGGCTGGAGAAGCAGGTGCGTGCCTGGGCCGACGACAAGACTCGCCTGGAGGTCGCGGTCCGGATGTACGAGGCTCGCTTCGGCGTCGCCTCCGCACCGGCCGGAGCGTCCCTGGCCAAGCTTCGCGGGCTGGAAGGCCAACGCATCAAAGCGCTGTATCGGCTGCTGACGACGAAGCACGGAATCAAGCGGTTCAAGCGGAACTACGACCCGGAGTCCTGGGACGATCAAGACCCCGTCAACAAGGCGCTGTCGGCGGCCAACTCCTGCATGTACGGCGTCGTCCACGCGGCGATCCTGGCCCTCGGCTGCTCCCCGGCTCTGGGCTTCGTCCACAACGGCACTCAGATGTCCTTCGTCTACGACGTCGCCGACATCTACAAGGCACGTGTGACCATCCCCCTGGCCTTCTCCCTGCACGCCTCCGAAGACCCTGAGCGGGAAGCACGCAGACGTCTCCGCGAGGACTTCAGGGCGTTCAAGCTCATGCCGCAGATCGTGGCCGACGTCCAGGCACTGATCGACCCCGACACCGGAGGGACCCATTACACAGATCGCCAGAGCGATCTTGTGCATCTGTGGGATCCGCACGCGGGTGCTCTTCCCGCAGGCGTGAACTACGGGTCCGAAACCTTCGACTTTTCATCGGAGTAGCCGATGGCCTCGATGATTGTCGTCTCGACCACCGCAGTCCCCGACCATGTCGGTGGAGCACTGTCCCGCTGGCTGATCGAACCTTGTCCGGGGTTGTTCGTCGGCACCGTGTCGGCACGAGTTCGCGACGAGCTCTGGGCCGCGGTCAGCGCGAGCGTTGGAGAGGGCCTGGCGGTTCTCATCCATCCGGCTAACACGGAACAGGGATTCGCGATGCGCACAGCGGGCCAACGCCGCCGCCATGTGATCGACTTCGACGGCCTACAGTTGATCAGATTCGCCGCCGGCGACTTGAGCGACGCGTCGAGCGTGTTGAAAAATTCAAGTGCGATTGTGAAGTAGCAGGTCGGAAAGGGTCGTCCCCACGCCCGTGGGGGTGAGCCGCAGCGTCCTCACGCGCCCACTTCGCAGCCTCCGTCGTCCCCACGCCCGTGGGGGTGAGCCGGTGCCCGGCAGCTTGGAGGGCCGGGTGCTGACGTCGTCCCCACGCCCGTGGGGGTGAGCCGGCCGGGCCCCTCGTCGAGGAGCCGTACGGGCAGTCGTCCCCACGCCCGTGGGGGTGAGCCGCCAGTGCCGCTCCCATTCACCCATTCGATGTAGTCGTCCCCACGCCCGTGGGGGTGAGCCGTCCCTGACGGCCCGCAAAGCCCGCCGCAGAGCGTCGTCCCCACGCCCGTGGGGGTGAGCCGTGATCGAGCGCATGCGGATGTTCGCATGGGTCGTCGTCCCCACGCCCGTGGAGGTGAGCCGCCGCCCGCGACGTCCAGGCCTCGCTGTTCGACGTCGTCCCCACGCCCGTGGGGGTGAGCCGCCGCTGTGGCGCGAGCTGATGCTCCTGGAGGAGTCGTCCCCACGCCCGTGGGGGTGAGCCGCGGTGCGGCAAGCGCTACAACAACCCCCTCACGTCGTCCCCACGCCCGTGGGGGTGAGCCGCCTTGTCCGCGGTCTCCGTCGCCTCGCCGGGCGTCGTCCCCACGCCCGTGGGGGTGAGCCGGTCTGGGTGAGGAGTTCCACGGCCTGGGCGGTGTCGTCCCCACGCCCGTGGGGGTGAGCCGCGGTGACCCCCCAGGAAGAGCAGTTCGTAGAGGTCGTCCCCACGCCCGTGGGGGTGAGCCGTGACTTCGGAGCCGGTCATCACCCGGCCTGCCGTCGTCCCCACGCCCGTGGGGGTGAGCCGGGCGACGGGACCCGGTTCGTGGATGTCCCTGGGTCGTCCCCACGCCCGTGGGGGTGAGCCGACCTCCAGCAGCCCGCAGGGCCCCTCGCCGCCGTCGTCCCCACGCCCGTGGGGGTGAGCCGCCCCGCGGCTTCACTTCCTTGATGACGATCCGTCGTCCCCACGCCCGTGGGGGGAGCCGGTCGTTTTGCCTGCGGGTACGCAGTGGCTGTTGTCGTCCCCACGCCCGTGGGGGTGAGCCAGTTGCGTCCGCGCGACGGCCGCCGCTCCAAGCGGTCGTCCCCACGCCCGTGGGGGTGAGCCGCTCCCTGCCGGTCAGGCCCGCGTCCCGCCTCAGTCGTCCCCACGCCCGTGGGGGTGAGCCGCGGATGGTGGACGATCGGATGCCGTATTCGCGGTCGTTCCTACATTCGTGGGGGCGCCTAACGCCTCAATCAAGGTCTAGCCAGAGGGTGTCCTGAGAGTCCAAGAGATGAGCGAAGGGTTGTGGTCGCCCCTCGGACACAAACCCTTGGCCGATATCGTCCTGGTCAGTGCTCGCACTGACCAGGACTTTTCGCTTTCCGGGGTGGTAGGTCAACCGCATCCCCAAAGCGGCGTAGATCCTGGCCTTCCGCTCGGGGTCGGCCTCGTTCAGCACCCGGACAGCATCACCCAAGGTTGCGTCCACGGAGGTGGCGTACGAGTTTGACCTGGTCACAGGCATGGCGCCGGGAAATGATGACGGTCATCGCGTGATCCTTCGAGTAGCGAAGATCAAGTTCGAAGGAGAACCAGGCGATGGCCGCAGACAACAGTGTGGCCCCCGATTCCTGGCTGGCGGAGTAGATCGAGACCGGCGATCCGGATCTGTTGCGATCCATGGCGGGAGACCATGGCCGAAGCGTTGATGTCGGCCGAGGCCGACGGCCTGTGCGGCGCCGGATACGGCGAGCGGACCGAGGAGCGCACCAACCGCCGCAACGGCTACCGCTCCCGCGGCTGGGACACCCGCGCCGGAACCGTGGAGCTCGCCATTCCCAAGCTCCGCTCGGGCTCCTACCTTCCCCGACGGGCTGCTGGAGCGTCGACGGCGGGCCGAGCAGGCCCTGATCAGCATGGTGGCCACCAGCTACCTGCTGGACGTCTCCACCCGGCGGGTCGACAAACTCGTCGAGCAACTCGGCATCAAGACCATCTCCAAGAGCCAGGTCTCCCAGATGGTCAAGGTGCTCGACACCCAGGTGGAGGCGTTTCGCACCCGCGCGTTGGACGGCGGGCCGTACGCCTTCGTCTGGCTGGACGCCCTGACCCAGAAGGTCCGCGAAGGCGGCCGGATCGTCAACGTGCGCGTCCTGGTCGCCACGGCCGTGAACGCAGGCGGCAACCCCTCGGGCTGGAGGTCACCTCGGCCGAGAACGGCGCCGGCTGGCTGAGGTTCCTGCGGGGCTTGGTGGCCTGCGGCCTGGGCGGGGTGCAGCTGGTCGTCTCCGACGCCCGTCCTGGCCTGGTCGAGGCGATCGGCGCGACCTTGGCGGGCGCGTTCTGGCAGAGATGCCGCACCCACTACCTGCGCAGTCTGCTGCCACCGTCCCGAAGTCGGCGCAGCCGTGGGTGGCGACCCTGGTGCGCACCGTCTTCGACCAGCCTGCCGCCGAGCAGGTACGCGCTCAGCGTGCCTGGGTGATCGACGCGCTGGAGGCGAAGTTTCCGGCCGCGTGCGAGCACCTGGAAGCCGCCCGCGAAGACCTGCTGGCCTTCACCGCCTTCCCCGAAGGAGACCTGGCGGCAGGTCTGGTCGAACAATCCACAGGAGCGGTTGAACAAGGAGATCCGCCACCGCACCGACGTGGTCGGCATCTTCCCGAACCTGGCGCGATCGTCCGGCTCGTCGGTGCGGTTTTGGCCGAGCAGACCGATGAGTGGACCGAGGCCCGCCGCTCCATGGGGCTCGACATCCTGGCCAAATGCCGGATGCGCGTCCTTGCCGGCGACACACCGGCCCACAACCCACTACCGCAGACACTTACCGCTTAACCTGCAGAAACAGGATCACGCGAAGGTCAGCTCGTACACCACTTCACTGGACGTGACCCCTTAAAAGCCATTGTCTTACCGAATGTAGTTCCTGCGTTTCCGCTGGTGAGCCCAGGGGCGTTCGCAGCGAACGCGGTTTACGTCCACGTCGGTGGCCCACAATCGGGCGCCGGGGTGCGGGCGTTCCTTCCGCACGACCAGCCCCGTCCCACACGTCCTCGCCGACGGTGCCGTCGGCCTCGACGGTCGGGGTCCACGCGCTCGCGGGAACCCCGAACCGGCACAACAGCGCGCCTGGGCGGGTGCCTACCGCAGGACGGGCCTGCCCTCAAGCACCGCCTTCAGGATCTTCAGGCTGTCGCCGATTCCGTCCTCTTCGAGGAACTCAGGCAGGACCGCCTCCGCCACGCTGGCGACCTTGCCTTCCCCGCCGAGGTAGACAGCGGCATTGGCTCCCTCGGCGTACTCGTCCAGGTGACCGCGAACACAGGTGTCGGTCGTTGGTTTGCCGGCGAAGTAGATACAGCCCCGGCCGCCCATCTCAAGCCAGGTGTGTGCAGACACCGGCCCTTTGACGACGAGGGCGGCCGGGTCGTACAGCGAAGTCGCGAGAAGGTTCCGGACGGTCAAAGACCGGCCGACGAACAGGCAACTGTCCCAGAGGCACACCAGATCCTGTGCCACGACCGAGCCGGTGACGTAGAGCGAAGTGTAGACATCCGCGTTGCAAAAGGTGATGGGACCGCTGACGGTCAGATCGCCATCGATGACGTAGACCGTGTCCTCGTCCTCGCAGGGCGTGTTGCCCAGCGCCAGCGCACCGTCGATCGTCAGGTCACCGCGGTGGACGTAGAAATGCTCGGGTTCCTCACCGAAATAGTCGTCGACATCCCAGCTGGTGCGGTTGCTCGCTTCGGCCATGTCGTACTGCTCCAGCGCCTCCTCAACTGGCACGGCATCCCAGTTTGCGGTGGGCGATTCGAGAAACATGCCTCTCCCTTTCGACAGTGGGGTCATCGGCGGGTGGTCGCCGCCGCAGCGTTCGATAGCTGCCGTGATCCTCCCTCACAGCTACGACAGCATGCTGACGGGCGATCCGAGTGAAGGTCACTTCTCCGAGTTCCTTCATCCGAGCGTCGCCCGTCGCAGGTCACGATCCGTCCGAGCCCTGCTGCCGAAGGCGTCGATCCCGAGGTCCAGACCTGTCGCGGCGTTGTCAGACGCAGGACGTAGGCTCCCGGTCCGATGAGGTGCGACCACAGGCGTGGCACATGCGCGATGACGGCTGGCGACGGGACTGTGAAACTGGCGGCGTCGCGGACCGGGGCCAGGCCCAAACTGCGCGCGGACCTGTTCGCGGTGCTGGAGAGGTCGCTGCTCCGGCGCGGCTCGCAGGCCAACACCGCATTTACCGGCACCGATCAGTTCGTCCGTCACCTTCGGCGGGACTCCGCGAAATCCAGTACCGCAGCGACCCGATCGACGGGTGCCTGAGAAGCCGTTGTCGTGCCGACCTCGGCGTCGGGTTACAGGACTTGGTTTCCTGGCAGGGCGATTTCTGTGCTGTCGCGCATGCGAGCAGGGCCTCTTGGAATCTCAGTGGTTGTCGAAGCCGAACGGGAGGCCCAGGAGGCCCTGTTGCCACGGTTGTACACGGTCGCGGCGGGCGAGTCCGGTCCGTTCCACCGTGAGTGTGACTGCCTCGCGCACATGTACGGGAACGCGGACGACCGGCCGGTCCGGGCACGCGTGTACCCGTCGGACATGACCGACGCCGAGTGGCGGGTCGTGCGGGCGGCGCTGCCGGTGCCCGCCTGGTTGGAAGGGCGGGGCGGGCAGCCGGAGGCGTACTGCCACCGGGAGATGGTCGACGCGGTGCGCTTCCCCGTCGGCAACGGGATCAAGTGACGGGCGATGCCAGCCGATTTCCCGGCCTGGGCCTGCGTCTACGCGTTCTTCCGCCGCTGGCGCGACCAAGGCCTGGCCGGCGAGTTCCACGACCGGCTGCGCGCGGTGCCACATCGCCGAGGGCCGGGCGGCGGAGTCGACCGCGGGCAACATCGATGCGCAGTCGGTCAAGGCCGCCGCCTCGGTCCGGTCCGCGACGCGCGGCTACGACGGCGGCAAGAAGATCAACGGCCGCAAGCGGCACATCGTCGTGGACACGCTCGGGCTGCTGCTTCAGGTGCTGGTCGGCCAGGCTTCGCCAAGGCCCTTGAGGCTTGATCAGCTTGGTCCTGTACAAGCCGATCTGTGCCTCCATCAGGACGTTGTCGAGCGCATCTCCGACGGTACCGACGGAGGTATCGATCCCGGCCGCCAGCGGATGGGTGGTGAACCGGAAGGAGGTGTGGTGAAGGGGACCTGGCCCCGGTCGAGGCTCTCAGCTGAGCAGGGTGTGGGCAAAGCCGATCAGGGCACCTGCCGCGATGTACCAGGCGTTGTTGAGCCGGGTCTTCCACAGCAGCACCAGCGTGGCCAGAGCGATGGCCGCAGTCAACCCGTCGACGATCGCGGTCCGGCCGAGCTCATACGACACTCCGGCCATCAGGGCGAGCGCGGCGGTGTTGAGGCCGTCCAGCAGGGCGGCGGTCCAGGCCCGTGAGCGCAGCCAGTCGGTGAGCCGGGTCAGCAGGCCGACGAAGAGGAAGGAGGGCAGGAAGATCGCCACGGTGGCGAGGAACGCGCCGATGGGCCCGGCCACCAGGTAGCCGATGAAGGTGGCGGTGGTGAAGACCGGGCCAGGGGTGACCTGGCCGATGGAGACGGCGTCGATGAGCTGCTGGTTGGTGATCCAGCCAAGCCGGTCGACGAAGTCGCCGCGCAGGAAGGCCAACAGCACGTACCCGCTGCCGTACAGCACTGAGCCGATCTTCAGCATGGTGAGGAGCAACTGCGCCAGCTGCCCGCCGGTTGGATCGGGAAAGACCGGGGAGCCGCCGAGGCCGAGCAGCGGCAGGGCCAGCATCCCTTGGGGGGAATCGCGGCGTAGCCGGCGGGCCAGCCGGACGGCCGCAGCCGACAGGGCGCCGGTGGCCAGGATCAGCAGTTCGTTGACGCCCAGCAGGTAGGCGGCCAGGGCGGCGACCGCCAGCGCGCCGAGCCAGATGTTCTTGACGACGGTGCGGAGCAGGCTGAACAGGGCGTGTGCGATGATCGCGATCACCACCGGGACAATGCCGTACAGGATGCCCTGGATGGCGGGGGTGTGGCCGTAGGTGACATACGCCCAGGCCAGTGCGGTGACCATGAGCGCGGCCGGGAGGATGAAGCACACGCCTGCGGCGAGCAGGCCGCGCCGGCGGGCCCGGTCGTAGCCCAGGTGGATGGCCAGTTCGGTGGAGTTGGGGCCGGGGATGAGATTGGTGGCGCCCATCAGGTCGACGAACCGCTGGTCGCTGACCCAGCCGCGACGGCGCACCAGCTCGTCGCGCATCATCGCGGTGTGCGCGGCCGGGCCGCCGAAGGCGATCGTGCCCAGTTTGAGGAACACCAGCGTCACCTCCCGCAGGCGGCGCCGGGCTGCTTCGCGGTCGGGGTCGTCTGGGTCGTTCGAGGTGCCGTTCGGGCTGGGTGGTTGCGGGCTCACGGTAAACCGGTGTCTTTCTTACACGGGCCGATATCGGTTATCGGTGTTCGCTGTCGGGTCAGGGGGCCGGTGAGGTGGGGCCGTGATCGTGTGGTCCAGATGATCGCGGACGGCTCGGGCGGTCTCGGCGGCGTCGGCGGGATCGCTGTGCTGCGGGGCGTTGAGGAAGGCGGTGCCGCGCAGCGCGTGCGAGGCCGGGCGCGGGTACAGCCAGGCGTGGAAGTGCTGAACGCGGTCGCGGGTGGAGACCAGGTGGACGCGTTCGGCGTCGGTCGTGGCGCGCAGCGCGGTGTCCAGTCGGGTGAGCAGAGCGCCGAAGGAGGCCGACTCGTCCGGCATCATCTCGGCGAAGTCGATGAAGTGCCGCCGTGAGGTGATCTTCAGGGCGCCGGGCATGGTGGTCTCGGCGGGCCCCTGCCCGACCAGCCAGTGCTCGTCGCTGTGAACCCATCCGCCGATCGGGTCCTGGCCGCCCTCCTGCAGGTGGCAGTAGGGGCATTCGCGCTCACCGGTCATGGCTCCTCCTGGAGACGGGTCGATGCCCGCCGACGACGCCGCCGAGCATGAGGGGAAACGCGGGGCAAGGTGCACAGCGGGACCGGTGCGGCGGGCCGGTTCTGCGGCGATCAGCGCCGATCACCTGGCGGGCGCCGCTCACGGCGGGCCGGGTGCCGTCGTGGGCCCGGTCAGGGTGGCCAGCCGGTCGACGCGCTCGGCGAGCAGGGCCAGGACGTCCTCGAAGATCTCGTCGGTGTCGACGGGGCCGGGGTCGGGGATCGACCAGTGCACCTGCCGCAGGCCCGGGGCGAGGTGTTCGTAGGCGTTGTCGCAGACGGCGACGACCAGATCGTGGGGGGTGAGCACGTCACGGACGTCGGCGGTGCCGTGCCGCTCCAGGCTCAGCCCGTGACGGCGGGCGGTGTCGATGGCGCGGGGGTTGAGACGGGGACCGGGTTGGGTGCCGGCGGAGGTGACCGGGACGGCGCTGCGGGATGTCCAGAGCGCGGCGGCCAGGGGGGAGCGGGCGGCGTTGCGGGTGCACACGAACACCACCCGCGGCGCTGTGACGACCTGGCGCTGGTTCAGGGCCTCCAGGGCTGAGGGGATCAGCCGGATGTAGACGCGGCGGCGGTCGGCGTGGGAGCGGCCGCGGGTGATGAGGCCCACCTGTGTCAGTACACGCAGGTGGTGGGACAGCAGGTTGGACGGCAGGTCCAGGGCGTGGCCCAGTTCTCCAGGCGACAGGTCGCCGACGGCCAGGGCGTCGATGATCGCCAGCCTGGCCGGGTCGGCCAGGGCCTGGTGCAGGGCGAGGCGCTCAGGCGACACCCTTCCTTCAATGTCCATTGAGTCAATGGTGGCTGAGGTGTTTTCATGAGTCAACGCCGCACTTGATCACCACGCCCCGCACCCCCCTCACCCCGTTCGCCGACACCCTCAGGGGGCCGTCGGACCCGCGCCCCAAGGCGTTCACGGCATGGACACCCGGTCGTCGACGGCCACCGGCAACCCCATGCACTCCAGCGACATGACGCCGGAAAGGATTTCTTATTTCCCCTACTCGTAAAAAATGGGACCAAAAATAGAATCCCCGCCTTTTTGCCGCACCGCGAAGCCATCGGTACAGGCGATTTGTCGCGCGATCGGCCCCGCCCGGCGTCATATTGACGCGCCGACGGAAGCTGCAGCTCAGAGGTGAATTTTGCGCGCCTCGATTCGAAAGGCATGGCACGCTTCCGCAAAAATATGCGCAATTTCCCTCTTTCCCTGCTCATCTCTTAAGCCTATTTTTCGGATATCACCCCCACCGTCCAAGATTGGGGCGTCCGTGATGAGCCAAACCCTCTTCTCTCCAGGCCGAAAATCCCTGCGCGAAACCATCGCCGAGGCCTCGGTCACCACCAAGCTCTACTGGCTGCTGCGCATCGGGGTAGGCATCGAGTTCATCGGGCACGGCTGGGCGGGCCTGAGCCGCTCACGGGCCTGGCTGCCCTACTACGACCTGTTCGGCATCTCCTCCGACGTCGCCCTGAACTACCTGATGTACGTCACCGGCGCCATCGACATCACCATCGGGCTGCTCATCCTGTTCTGGCCCGCCCGCATCCTGCTGCTGCACACCACCGTGTGGGGCATCTTCACCGCCCTGCTACGCCCCACCGTCGGCGAAGGCTGGTGGGAGTTCCTCGAACGCGGCGGCAACTACGGCATGCCACTCGCACTGCTGATCATGGCCGGCTGGGGCGGCTGGTCACTGCGCCGCTGGCTGCAGCGCGTGGATGAGCCCGCAGCCATCTCCGACCGCACCCTCATCGCCATCCACTGGGCCATGCGCGGCGGCCTGGCCCTGCTGCTGATCGGCCACGGCGGCTTCGGCGCCTTCGAGCACAAACGCTACTGGTATGACTTCTTCGCCTTCTTCGGCCTCGGCAAGACAGCCGTGGACTCGGCCAACCTGATGGTGCTGGTCGGCGCCTTCGAAATCCTGCTCGGCCTGGCGATCCTGGTAAAGCCGTGGCGGTCGCTGCTGTTGTTCGTCCTGGTCTGGAAACTCGGCACCGAACTGCTGCGTCCGCTGGTCGGCCAGGAGTGGTTCCAGTTCGTCGAACGCGACGGCGACTACGTGCTGCCGATCACGCTGTATGTCAGCGCCGCCGCCTACGCCCTGGCGCGCACCCGCACCCGCACCGAACCGCTGTCCCCGCCGACTACGGCGGAGCCCGGCGCCCCCACCCGCTCCCCTGACCGCTCCTCGTTCCGCCCACCCGCCGCACGATCACCGAACCGTCGGTGCCGATTTCGCCACCCCAGACATGCGCGCTTCACCTCCTGGTACGGCGAGCCGCCGGGCCGGCCACTGCGTCCTCTATGACCGGCCCCGCAGCCTTCCCTCCTCACGAAAGGTCACCTCACCCATGTCACCTGACCGTCTCGGTCCCCGCCAGAACATCGCCCGCCGCCTTCTGCCGCCCCTCTTGGCCTGCGCCGCCCTGATCACCGTCGGCACACCGGCCGCGGCGGTCACCGCGACCACACCAGCGGGCCCGCTGTCCGGCGTGACGGCCAACGGCCACGTCGAAACCCACCCCGGCCCAGGACGCCCCGTGGTGCTGGCCACCATTGACGTCGGCCTCAACCCCCGCGCGGTCGCCTTCACCCCCGGCTGGCGCCAGGCGTATGTCGCCAACGCCGGATCCAACACCGTCTCGGTCATCGACGTGCGCCGCCGCACCGTGATCGACACCATCGACGTCGGTGCCTTCCCCTACGGCGTCGGCTTCGTCCGCCACGGCGCCTTCGCCTACATCGCCAACCGCGACTCCGACGAGGTGTCCGTCATCGACACCGCACACCGCAAGGTCATCAAGACCATCCCCGTCGGCGACGCCCCCCGCTGGGTGGCGATCGCCCCCGACGGCCGCTTCGCCTACGTCAGCAGCACCGGCTCCGGAGCGGTCACCGTCATCGACACCGCCACCCACACCGTCACCGCCACCATCACCGTCGGTCGCTCCCCCAGAGGCATCGCCTTCACCCCCGACGGCCGCACCGCCTACGTCGCCAACTCCGACTCCGACACCGTCTCAGTCGTCGACACCGCCACCCGCACCGTCACCGCAACCATCACCGTCGGCGACGAGCCCCGCGGTGTCCTGGTCACCCCGAACGGCCGCACCGTCTACGTCAGCAACACCATCGGCGGCACCGTCTCGGTCATCGACGCCCGCACCAACGCCGTCACCGCGACCATCACCGTCGGCGCCAACCCGCGCGGCTTGGCCCTGCACACCGGCAACCGCATCGCCTACGTCGCCAACTCCGGCTCCGACAGCGTCTTCACCTTCGACACCCGCACCAACACCGTCCTGGGCGAGGTCGCCGTCGGCGACGACCCCCGCTGGACCGCCTCCGGCCCCGGCGGCACCTTCCTCTACGTCACCAACACCGGCTCCCACAGCGTCTCGGTACTCACCCTCGCCCGGTGACCCCATCCCGCAGAAGGGGCGCTCCATCTGACGATGCACGGGGACCGTAACCCAGCCCCTCCAGCAGGACGTACCCGCCGCACCCGACCCCACGACTTCATGGCCGGGCGCGGCGGACGTCCGGTTCCCCCACCGGCCAGGCACCGCATGAGGATCGAGTGGTCGGCGTGCCGAACAGGAGCCATGGCCCTGCCCCGGAATTGGGGTTTCGGCGTCGTGGGTGTTACCGGCGTCGCGTCGCCAGGCCCCGGTTGGCCTGCCAACGGGCCATCGCCTCGGGGACACGCGAGCGTAGCGGGCCGGCAAGGCGACCGAGGTGTGACCGGAGTAGACCAGCAGAGTGGAGGTGTTGGCGCCGTCTTCGGTGGCGTGGGTAAGAGCGGAGTGGCGTAACCGCTGCAGTGCCCACGGTCCGCCCGCACGTTGGGCATGGCGGTCTCGAAGCGTTCGGCGACCAGGGCGCGCAAGGCGATGCTGTAGACGCGGGCAGCGTTGGCGTTGGCGACCTGAGTGAGAAACGCACCCGCCGCTTCCAGCGCCAGAGCGGCCGACGGCGATTACAGGCGGTGGAGCGACCCCCCGGTGCCCTCCCACGGGCTATCGCAGACAAGCAACGAGAATCGCCCCGTTAAAGCGGGGTGTTCTCCCAGGACGGGATCGACGTCGCTCCAGACAATCATTCACTATCTGCGATAACAACCCTTAGCGTTCGATCTCGCAGAAATACCGGTCAGACGCCATGTTCTCTCATCCGCCGACCGCGAGCGCGGCCGCGACGGCGGGCGTCCCCGGCGTTCGACAACGACGTGATCATCTACGCTCGGTCGCTGTACGAGCGCGGCGTGGCCGTGCCCTACACCGCAGGGCTGACCAGTCCTGTTTGGTAAGCGATGACGACCAGTTGCGCACGATCGCGCGCACCCAGTTTCGCCATCGCGCGACTGACATGGGTGCGCGCGGTGGCCGGACTGAGAAACAACTCGGCACCGATCTCATGGTTGCTCAGGCCCTCCCCCACCAGGGCAAGCACTTGGCGCTCGCGCTCGGTCAGCACTGCGAGCCGGTCCTCCGCGGCACGGACAGCCGTTCGTCGCGCCGTGAACTGGCCGATAAGGCGTCGGGTGATCCGTGGTGCGAGCAGCGCGTCTCCGGCGGCGATCACCCGGATGGCATGCAGGAGTTCGGCAGGTCCGGCGTCTTTGAGCAGGAAGCCGCTGGCACCGGCCTGCAAGGCGTCGAAGACATAAGCGTCGGTGTCATAGGTGGTGAGGATGAGGACCCGGACCTGCTCCAACCCGTGCGTCCCGGCGATCTGGGCGGTGGCCTGGATCCCGTCCACCTTGGGCATGCGGATGTCCATCAGCACGACATCGGGGCGGATGGCGCGGGTCCGCTCGACGGCTTCGTGACCGTTGGTGGCTTCTCCCACCACGGTGATGTCGTCCTCAAGGTCGAGCAGAACCCTGAACCCGGATCGCACGAGACCCTCGTCGTCGGCGAGCAACACCTTGATCGGAGCGTTGGTCAACGGTGAGACGGCCGCTGTGTTCATAGGCGTGACCCGGTCGGTGTGAGGGGCAGTCGGGCCTTGACTTCGAACCCGCCGCCGGGAAGGGGCCCGGCGTCGAGTTCTCCGCCCAGCAGTTGACAGCGCTCGCGCATGCCGACGATCCCGCGGCCGGGTTCGGCCGAGTCGCCCGTGCCGCTCGGATGCCGGGCGGCACGGCGGCCTTCATCCGTCACGCGGATCTCCAAGGCGTCGATCCCGGGGCTCAGCGCTACGGTCACCCGAGTCGGACCGACGTGGCGGATCACGTTGGTGATCGATTCCTGAAGGATTCGGTAGGCGGCACCTCCCACCGCGCTGGGCAACGGCACCGAGGGCAAGGTCTCCTCAAGCGTGATGTCGAGCCCGGCCTCACGTGCCTTGGCGGCCAGTTCGTCGATCTGCCCCAGCCCGGGGTACGGCGCCCGCCCGTCACCGTCACCGTCGTCGTCACGGAGCACCCCGAGAATGGCCCGCATCTCCCGCAGCGCCCGGGAACTGGTCTGCTCGATGGTTCGCAGCGCCTCGCGCGCCACTTCCGGCCGCTTGTCGAGTACGTGCGCGGTGACACCGGACTGGACGTTGATGATCGCTATGGCGTGGGCGACGGTGTCGTGGACCTCGCGCGCGATCCGGAGCCGTTCGGCGTCCACACGCGCCCGCGCTTCCTCCTCGCGAGTCCGTTCGGCCAGCTCAGCGCGCTCCTTGGCTTCGGCCGCGATGACCTGTCGGGACCGGACGGACTCACCAAGGGCCGCGCTCATGACCGACGCGCCGATCCGGAACCACACCCAGCCGATGGCGGCGCGTGGCTCGATGTCAGCCGCGGCGACCAGCCAGGCGATGGCGAGCACCGAAGTACCGACACCGGCGATCACCAGCGACCGGCGCCCGTCCCCATAGGCTGCCAAGGTGTACAGGGCGACGTAGAGCCCGAGCCAGCCAGGTCCGTCCGGGAAGTCAAGGCCGTAGTACACCAAGCTGGCGAGGGCGGTGGTGACGAACACCGGCAACGGCCATCGGCGGCGGGCGGCGACGGCCACGCCACTCACGACCAGCAGGACATATCCCAGGTTTCCGAGGTCGGTAAGGGGTCGCTGCACCACCTCGCCGGCGTTTCGGACGATCGTGCCCTGAACCTGCGTCACGGTGATGAAGAGCGCGAGCAACACCTCCTGCACCAGCGCAGGCAGACGCAACGACACCACGCGGTGTTTCATCCCGCGATCCTACGGTTCCCGCACATGAGACCACTCCGCCCAGATGCGCGACCGCATACGACGACGGATGTAGCCAGGCACGAGGTGTCTACGCGGAACTGCGTAGACACTGCCGTCCGCTGTCGGAGGCCGCGACCGCCTCGACGGCACGATGATCGATTCCGCGAGCGCTGAACACGCTATCGGCAGAAAGGATCCTCATGTCCATCCGTCACTCGCTAGCCACCGCCGCAGCCGCCCTAATCGGAATCGTGGGACTCGCCACACCGGCAGCCGCGCACGTCCTGGTCCAGCCCGTCGGGGCTTACACCTTGACCTCCGGGCGTCTCTGGACTGTGGTGGCCGCTCTGCTGGGACTGCCCGGCGTAGTCATCGGCGGGCTGGCTCTGGCCCGCTCCGCCGGTCGTATCGGTGCCGACACCGGGAGAAAGAGGGCCATCGTGGCCCTGGTGGCAGGGCTGGCCTGCATGGTCATCGGCGGGCTGGTCGTGGCCGCCGCCGAAGGTGGTCCCGGCACCGGCTACGGAATAGTCGGGGGCTTCGTGGATCTGGCGATCGGGCTGATCGCCGCGGTCCTCGGTGGGCTGGCTCTGGCACGCTCCCGTCACACAGCCTGACCCGGCCCAGTGCCCGTGTCGTTCTTCAACGGCACCTCCTGGTTCGTGCTCGACCCCGGACGTGCCGTATCGGAACGATCACAGCTCCGAGAACAGCCTCTCCGTCTCGCGAGTAGGCCTCACTCCCAACTCCTGCAGGCGCCCCCGTAGGAGTGTCGCCGTGTTTCGTGCCTGGTCGCGGCGGTTCAGGCGGAGTCGGAGGCGGATGATGCGCCGCCAGGCCTCCTCCGGGTCCGGGTTGAGGACGATGATCCGTTCGAGGACGTCGAGAGCGGCTTCCGGATCGTCCCGTTCCTGGAGTTCGGCGAGTTGGTTGAGCACGTCGGCCTGGATCCGCGTCTGAGGGCTGCGTCTCTCGTCGATCCATTCGCAGGTGAGCCCTTCGGCGAGCACCCCGCGACAGAGCTGAGAGCGATGACTCGTGCCGCCTTGTCGCCGGCGGTACGGGCTGCGCTGATCGCGTTCCGGAAGTCCCACAGGTCGACGCTCACCAGGTTGGAGTCGATGCGGTACGTCCGGCCGTGTGCCTTGACGAAGGGGGCATCGCGACGTCCCATGTCCACGTAGCCGGTGGCCGATCGGAGGGCGTCTCTCAGATGGCGGAGAGGGTCGTGAACGCCTACGTCCACCGCCTTCTCCGGCCACAGAGCGGCGCAGATCTCATCACGCGTGGCTCCGTTCGGATGAAGGGCGAGGAAGACGAACAACTGCAACTGCAGACCGGTCAGAGGCACCGTCCCGGAACGGCCTACGACCTGGACGACCGGTCGGCCGAGAACCGACAGCCGAACAAGTCCGGGCCCATCCCAGGCAGGATCTCCCAGCCCGGCGACAGCCTCTTCTCCGACTTCTGCGTGACCCTCGTGGGCGTCGGCAAGCTGCCGAAGGCAGTCGGCCGCATCCCGAACGGGAAGGCGAAAGAAGTAGGCGCCCTCGAAGCCGGCCGCCTTCGACCCCTCGGCTGAGCCGACCCTGCCGTCCTCCCGCACATCGCATGTGGTCCCCGTCGGCCAGTTCCCCTTCAACAGCGCTCCGACGCCACTCCGGTCGGCGGACATCAGGATCTCGGCAACGCCCTGGTCGAAGAGCTCATCAGGCACCGAGGTGACGAGCAGAACGGCAGGCAGTACCTCACCGGGATCGTCCCTTCTGAGGGCGTCGATGCCGTCGGCTCCCCGCTCGACGAGCATGCGGCTTCGAGTGAAGTGCGTCCCCACGAAACGGTCAACGGCGGCATCAGAAGTTCCGGTGACGATCAGGCCCGGTACGGCCTTCAACTCCTCCGCGGAGACGGCGAACAGGCGCTGAGCATCGGGGGCACTCAGAATGACCTCAACCCGGAAACGGTCAGCCTGGCGCAGCAGATCCAGGACGATCACGCGGATCGCGTCGTCGGCTCCCGGACCGGTCAGACCGAGGCTCAGTCCTGCGGGCTGGACGTCGACCCCCGTCCGGTCCTTACGGCGACCGACGACCAGTTCATCTGGGACATCGATGGAGAACGACTCCCGCATGAGGTCGGCGTCGGATGGCGGCTCCTCCTGCCTGTCCGCGTACGTTCGCAGATGAGCATTGCGCATGGCCTTGACCACCGGGGAAGGCTCGGGTTCCGGCTCGATGGTTATCTCGGCGGAGGCCGATGGTGGAACACGGCGGCGGCGACGGTGAAACCGAGAGGCGGCGTAGGCGGTGCTGAGTTCGGCCGCGAACGCCATGGAGACCACACCACCGAACGGCACCTCCACGGTGGGGAAGGCCTCGACGAGACGGCCGGTGACGGTGGTGCGATGGATGACTTGGATGCTTACGGACGTATCGGGGTGTACGGCCTCGATGGCTGTGGCGCGGGCGGTGCCTTATGGGCAGCCGTTCGCGATGACGGCATACGCGACCGCCAGCCGGGGTTGATGAGGTCAGGATCGGTGAAAACCTGCCCGCCAGCCTGCGCCTTGTGGGCGTTGAGCTTCCAGATCCGTTCCCATCGCTGCGGGCTCCCCAGCTTGCGAGCCGCGATCTTCCATAGGGTGTCGCCGCTCCTGACCACATGCATTTGGTCGGCGATCTCAGGCGTGGGATCTGCCCGGGAGGGCTCGTGCACGACAGCGGCCACCGGGGCCGCGGACAGCTCCACCGAACCGGACAGCGAGCGAACGTTTTTGGGGCCGACAGACTCGATTGCTTAGGCAGCAGTTCCTTGGCGGCGGTGGGACTCAGTCGCGATCGGCGGGTCAGTCGTGGGTGGACGGCCCTGGTCCGGGCGCGGCGTACCGGGCGGCGATGGTGTGGACGGCCTCGTCCACTACCTGAGCGACGCGTTCGGCGCTCACCTTCCAGCCCGGCACGAGGAGTGTCGGCCAGAAGACGTAGTTGGAGATCATGCCCAGGAATTGGGTGGCTGCGAGCTCCACGTCCTCGATCCGCACCGTTCCCGCCTCGTGCTCGGCTAGGAGATAGCCGCGTACGGACTCGAAGTAGGGCATCTTCCCGTGCGAGAACTGCGCATTGGCGAGTTCGGGAAATCGCGGCAGCTCGGCGATGACGATTCGGAACAGGTCGGTCATCTGGGGGCGGCTCAACAGCTCGGCGTAGCGGCGACCGATGGTGCTGAGCCCGTCGACGATGTTGCCTGCCGACGGAGGATCCTCTTCGTCAGCGGTTGCCCAGGACTCGGTCACGATGGCGTCGAACAGGGCAGCCTTGCTCGGAAACTGCTTGAACAAGGTGGCCCGCGAAACGCCCGAGCGCTCTGCGATCCGCGCCAGCGACGTCCGGTCGTAGCCCAACTCAAGAAACAGTGCGGTCGCGGCCGTCACGATCAGCGCGCGCTTCTCCTGGGCGACGCGCTGGTGGTACGTCGTCACGACCTTGCTCATGGGCCGAGCATACAAGATGAGTGGCTTGACTCACCATTGCCATCGATCTAGTGTCAGGGCAGCGGTGAGTCACTCAGCTCACCATCGGCCGGCGTTCGTCTCCGAAGCTCCCGGCCGGTCACCCCCGTACCGAAGGAACATCTGATGCCCCGCTTCGACGACCAGACCGTGCTCGTGACCGGTGGGACCGGCGGCCAGGGCTCGAGCCACGTACGCGCTTTTCACGCGGAGGGAGCAAACGTGGTGATCGGCGACATCGACGCCGAACGCGGCACCGCTCTCGCCGACGAGCTCGGGACCCGCGCTCGCTTCACCCGCCTCGATGTCACCGACGGGAGCTCATGGTCCGACGCTGTGCTAGCCGCCGAGAGCGCCTTCGGCGCCCTGAACGTGCTCGTCAACAACGCGGGCGTGCAGAACCCGCCGGCAACGATCGAAGACACGGAGCAGGCCACGTGGTCACGCATCCTCCACATCAACCTCACAGGAACCTTCCTCGGCATCAAGGTCGCCGCCCCCGCTCTGCGCCGCGCGGCAGGGGGAGCCATCGTCAACATCGCCTCGACCATGGCCCTGGGCGGCACGGCGCACTACGCACCGTACGTCGCCAGCAAGTGGGCCGTACGAGGCCTCACCCGAACGGCAGCACTCGAACTCGGCCGCGACCACATCCGGGTGAACACCATCCACCCCGGCGTGATCGCGACCTCCTTCATCCACGAACCAGCGGCCGGCGCCACCGCGGCGATCGCCGACTTCTACTCACCCGAGCCGTTCGCCGTCCCCCGGCTCGGAGAGCCGACCGACGTCACCCGGCTCCTCCTGTTCCTCACGTCATCGGACGCGTCGTTCATCACAGGGTCGGAGTACGTCATCGACGGTGGACTCCTCCTCGGCCCCGCCCTTCAGACCGAGACCGCATGAGCACTCCAGACACGACCGGGTCGAACGGCTCCGCACGGGACGCGTCTTTATCCCACCTGCCCGACCACGTCCGGCGAGCCATCGAGATCACCCCCGCCGCGGGCACCAGAGAACGAATCATCGACATCACGACGCTGGGGCGACGCACCGGCCGACCACACCGCATCGAGATCTTCTTCTACCGGGCTGCGAGCGCAACCTACCTGTGCAGCGGCGCGGGCGGGGCCGCGACCGACTGGCATGCGAACCTTCTCGCCAATCCCAGCTTCACCTTCCACCTCAAAAACGGGACCCGCGCGGATCTGCCCGCACGGGCCATGCCGGTCACCGACCCAGCTGAACGTCAGGCCGTGCTGTCCGAGATCGTCGAGGATCTCAATCAACCCCACGACCCCGGCACCATCCGGCCGACACGACTCGAAGACTGGGCCGACAGCCGACTGATGCGTATCAGCTTCCGCCAGCGGCCGTGATCGCGGGCTCCTCGACACGTGACCTGTTCCCAGGGACTGGGGTGTAGTCGCGGCTAGGTGTACTGACCTGAGAGGTCAGGTACGCGACTGGCGGGTGGGCGGCCCTTGTCACCGAACTGACCTCTGAAACGGGCCAACGCCCTGGCCACTCGTCCACACTCAGGGGCGCGCCGTTCGCGCTGATTTGATCGTTGCGGCGCACGCCGATGCTCGCAGTGTGCAGATTGTTCCCGCCGGCGGCCGCGAGCCCATCCAGATCGTCTCCCGCGCCCATGGCCAGCCCGACCTGCCCCAGGGGTTCGCCATCGCACTGCTGGCGAAGATCAACCATCTCATGACGGCTTCCCCTCAGGGCCACACCATTCATGCGGCCTGCCAGGAGGCGACCGGGTAGCAGTGGCAGGTCCAGACGCTGTGACCCGCTCATGAAACGGGTACCCAGGGACGCCGGTACAGTCTCGTGCCCGGCGGCATCGGAGACTACTGCCGGGGCGGGGCCGTGGGGCTGCCGGTGCGCGCCCTCGCTTAGTCGGTGACGGCGGGCCGCCGTAGTCGGGCACGCTGGGTTGCATGCTGATCACCCTTGACGCGAACGCCGACCGGTCCAACGTGCTGGCGGCTCTGCGTCACGTGCACACGACCGCCGTCAACCTCGCGCACAGCCCGTCCTCAGTCGCCGAGTTGCACGGGCAGTACCTGTCGTGGGTGACCGAGGCCCGTAGCCAGCTGCGCGGGCAGCTCAGCCGGGACGACATTGACTGGCTGACGCTCAGCCCGCACTTCAGCGCCCTGCTGACCCTGCAGACCGGGTCGCGCAGCGCCCCTCAGGTCACCAGGCCCCGGCGGTAGGCGTAGACCACCACCTGCACGCGATCGCGCAGATCGAGCTTGGTGAGAATGCGCGACACGTACGTCTTGACGGTCTCCTGGCTGATCACCAGCGCGGCGGCGATCTCGCCGTTGGACAGGCCATCGGCGATCAAGCGCAGTACCTCCAGCTCACGCGGAGTCAACGGGACATCGTTCTCCGTTCCTCTGACGGGACGGATGCGCGCCGCGTACCTGCCGACGAGCTGCCGCGTCACCTCCGGCGCCAACAGGGCCGCACCCGTCGCGACGGTGCGGATACCGTGCAGCAACTGCGCCGGCGGCGCGTCCTTCAGCAGGAACCCGCTTGCCCCGGCCCGCAACGCCTCATAGACGTACTCGTCCAGGTTGAACGTCGTCACCACGAGCACCTTGACGGGATCGGCCACCCCGGCGCCGGCCAGCCTGCGAGTCGCCTCGATGCCGTCCAGCACCGGCATCCGCACGTCCATCACCACGATGTCCGGACGCAGCCGCCGGGCCAGATCGACCCCGGTACGGCCGTCGCCGCACTCGCCCACCACCTCAAGGTCGGGCTGAGCATCGATGATCGTCGCGAAACCGGTGCGGATCAGCGCCTGGTCGTCGCAGACCAGCACGCGAAGCGGCGCCGTCACGACGGACGCCCCGCCGGGATGCGGGCCCGCACCACGAAGCCGCCACCCGTCCGCCGACCCGCGCTGAACTCACCGCCCAAGGCGTTGACCCGCTCGCGGAGCCCGGCCAGTCCTCTCCCGCTACCACCGGGGGAACCGGTCCGCGAGCCCGAACCGTCGGTGCTCACCTCCACGCCGATCTCCTCCCCGTAGCGCACCGCAACCACGGTACGGCTGCCGTAGGCGTATTTGAGCGCGTTCGTCAGGGCCTCCTGCACAACCCTGTAGGCCACGAACTCGGCACTGCCCGCCGATTCCGCCGCGCTGCCCTCCTCGGTGAACTCCACCGGCTGCCCGGCCTGACGGGTCTGCTCCACGAGCGTGCCCAGCTCACCCGCGGAAGGCACCCCGACCTCACTGTCATGATCGGCCTTGAGCAGGTCGAGCATGTGGCGCAGATCGGAGATGGCCCGCCGACCGGTGTCGGTGACGGTACCCAGCGCCGCGTCAAGGCGGTCGGGAGCCTCGGTCAGATAACGCGCGGCCTCGGCCTGCACGACCATCGCCGTCACATGGTGCGTCACCACGTCATGGAGCTCGCGGGCGATCCGCGTACGCTCGGCGGCACGGGTGGCCTCGGCGGCATGGCGACGGCGTTCGGCCTCGGCCGCGCGAGACGAGCGCAACCACGCCCCCGTGCCCCACGCCAGCGTCAGCGCCAGGTAGAACGCCACATAACCCTCCACCCTCTCGGTCCCGCCCAACCGGTCCAGCACCAGCGCCAGCGCGACATACGCCATGGACAGCACGACCACCGTGACGCGCCGGTACCGCTCCATGTGCGCGCCCGCACTGATGAGCGCGATGGGCATCGCGTTGCTCGCGAACACGTGGTAGGCGCGTACCTGGTCGAGGACGAAACCGAGCGACACCAGAACCAGGCACATCGCCGGCCACCGTCGACGCACGGCGAGCGCAAGGCACTGCAGGGCGATCGCCACCAAGGCCGGCCCGTCGAAAGGGCCCATCGGCAGGTCACCGACCTGCGTCCCCTTGCCGTGCAGGGCCGGTAGTAGCGACGCGACGGCGACCAGCAGCCCGAACACCGAATCCCGGATCACGACGTCACACCGCCGCCACAGCTCCATGATCCGCCGCAGATCGATCACCGTGCGAGCGTAGCGTCCGCGCCGCGCCGGAACGGGACCACGTTTCCGCGCCGACGGGCCAGTCGCATGAACACGACCGTCAGCAGCAGGCCGGCCACCACCGCGAACAGGCTCGCCTCCGGACCGAACGCACCGCCCGTCAGCGCAGCGGGACCCGACGTCACACCACGCAGCAACCCCTGCGCCACGCCGCCGCCCGACACCTCGGCGCCGAAGATGCCGGCCACCGCGAAATTCCAACCGAAGTGCACACCGATCGGCACCCACAGAGTGCGCGTGGCGGCGTAGGCCGCGGCGAGCATGCTGCCCGCCTCGATCGCGATGGCGATCGCACCCCACAGGCTGGCATGCGGGTTCAACAGGTGCGACAGGCCGAACAGCAGACTGGTCGGCACCAGCGCCAGCCACGTACCGACGCGTTCTTCGACGATCCTGAACAGGATGCCGCGAAACAACAGCTCCTCGTTCACCGCGACGGCGGCCATGACGCCCAGCAGCCCGACCGCAGCCGCCGGTGAACCCAGACCGTCGATCCGGTAGCCGCCCACGACGGCGATGCTCACGATGACTGCCGCGAACAGCGCGACACCGATCAGCGCCCCCTTCGCGACGGTGCCGGCGGCTCCCTGCGTCGCCACCTCAGCCGGTGTGCGGCCCTCGGACCACCGCACCGTCCGCGCGTAGACGAACACGGCGAGTGCGGCCATCGCAACGCCGAAGAGCAGGGTGAGAAGTGGACTGCCCTGCACCACGCCCATGATCGCATTACCGCCGAAGGCGACCACCGCGACCGGCACGAACTGTTTCAACAACCGCATGACGACTCCCTCACGTGCGGGTCACACGGCGGGGCTCCGCCGCTACACCGGGAAACGCTAGGCATCCGGCGCGCCGGGATCGTCCCCACCAGGTGGACAATCACCAGTAGCTCGTATGGGGGACAACAACGCCCCTCGGCGGCCTCCGACGCCGCCGCAGACGGCGCGCATCCCCAGCGGATCCCGCGCCACACGGCAGGGAGCGGCGGCTGCGGCCTTCCCCCGGCGCCACCGGGAGCACCGTTCGGCGTGGTGAGCGCGGATCAGGTCGGCCAGGCGGACAAGAGCGCGGTTGGACAGCGCGATCGCGGCGGGATAGACAGCGACGAGGCTCCCGGTTGGGGTGTCGGATCTGGGGCGACTGCTGTCTTGCCGGGGGACTCATCTCCCCCCCAATTCCCTGCACCCGCGCTGACCGGCACCGTCAGGTTGAAAAATGCCTATAGGATCAGGTTCTGGACTAGAGAGACCATATAAGCCAGTTGACCTCAAAGGTTATCAGCCGGTACGGCACCTCAGGTGTCTCCTCCCTACAGGAGGTGTCGTTAAAACTCGTGTCACCGAGTTCCAAGGCACCCCGAAGCTCAGCAGGGGTGGCCGGCCGACCATCGCGATGGGCGCCGGGGTTCTACTCGCTGAACTCGGTCACGGAATACGCCTTGTCCAGCCGGCCGGCGGCCAGGTCGTCGTAGCGGATCACAAAACTCCCGGAATAAAACCCATCGGCCACGGGAAAAAAGGCGAGCGACATCCACTCACTTGTCAGCCGGTGTTTCTCCTCCTCCACATGGGAATACCATTTCGCCATCGGGATGACGATCTCGCCGGCCTTCTCACGCCCCGCGAGGGTCTGCTCCGCGATGCTCGTGATCACCTCGTCGTCGACATACCCGCCGATACAGGTGCTGGCGAGCCCTTCGTCGGGCGGCCAGAGGTCGTAGGCCACAGCGCGGAGTTCGTCCAGGTGCGGCATGTCACGCTCCAGGTCACGGGCCGACTGCCGCTGGAAGGGTGACAGGTCCTCCTCGTCCTCGTCGTGTGGCGGGAACCAGTCGGGCGGCTCTGCCAGGAGTGTGGCGCTGAGGTCGTACTGTTTGCCGACGAACTCGGAGTCGGGTGATTCTGCGACCGCGGTATCGGTGCCGACCGGTACGTACACGACGCACGCGTATCCCCGATCTCCTTCCACCCTGCCGGCCTCGTAGTCGTTCTCATGGTCGAGGAAGAACAGCAGCGAGCCGTCGACCTTCGGCAGCTTCGCGCAGTCGACGGAGAAGACGAACGGCAACCGGCTGCCCCGGTGGGACGGCCGGTCCCGGCCCACCGGCAGTCGGGGCGATCCGCCGAACCGCCCGACCGGAACACCGCCGGAGCCTCCGCACAACCCGATCGACAACCGGAGGTGCTTGACGAATCTGCTGATCTCGTCCTCTGGGACGTTCAAGGCGAGCGCTGCACGACGAAACCGCCCCTGATAATCCATGGCGCAGCATGATGCCATGAAGGTGACGACGAGAGGGAAAATCCGGCGATCAGCCGGCCTACGGTCCCCACGCCGTTGTCGCGCTTGTCCCTCGTGCGAGCTACACGGAATGTCCACCACGGGGTGATTCGGGGCGGGGGCCTGTGTTCCTACCTTTCTCATCAGCGGCCGACAACCACGGTCGGCCGCGAAACCGGATCGCGGCCATCGGTAGTTCGGAGGACAGCGCCATGGGAAACACCGTCCGCGTACGCGTCGCCCGCGCCCCGATGTGTTGTTTATGCCCGGCCGATACCGGGCTGCCGCCAAAAATCGACCCTCCTCGGAGGCGCCTCTCAGAATGCTTGACATGTCAACGCCCTGGCCAGAGGAAACTCCGCAGCGACGGTAATCATCTGCGGCTCTACCGGGCGGCGCCTATGGACGACGGTCTCATCCACCCCTGATGCACGGAGGAATCCTCATGACATCAAATTTTCCGGCCCCTGGCTCGGATCGGCGCCACCGGAGGAAAGGTAGCTCTACCCAAAACCTTTACCGGCGTTTCGCAGTCAGACAGAACATGATGAAAACGGTGATCGGGGCCTCGCTCCTCGTCGGCTCACTGCTGGTCTCCGGCGCCACCGCGGCGAACGCCCAGGCCAAGCCGACGCTGGGCCCCTACGGTTATGGCGCCGTCAAGCTCGGCATGACCGTCAAGCAGGCCAAGGCGACGAGGAAGGTCGTCAAGAAGACGCCGGGCGCCCCGAGCAACGACGGCTGCTCCGGCTGGGACCTGAAGCGGTTTCCGACCCCCAAGGACTCGGTTGGCGTCTATATCTCGTCGAAGGTGGGACTGGCCGCCATCTTCGCCGCGAAGGGCATGACAACCCCGGAAGGCATCAAGATCGGCTCCACCGCCAAGCAGTTGAAGGCGGCCTACCCGCACATCGAGAAAACCTTCCAGGGCTTCTACTCGATCACGGTCCCCGGCAACAAGAAGGCCTACTACTTGTTCGACATCACGCGCGGCAAGGTCGCCGATTACAGTATCTCGCTCAACAAGCAGGACTGTTTCAATTAGCGGGAACGACACTTTCGCGACACCGCCGAAACTGGAAGCGGGCTTGGAGTGGCGACGGCAACACCGGCGGCCGTGCTGAGGATTTCGGCATGAAGGTCGTCATGCCGCAGGAAGCGGTCACGATCTGACCGCTTCCCCTGCCGTTGCCGTCACGGTGGGAGAATGAGAACACCCGCTCGTTCGCGTTCACGGGCTCGCGTCAGGTCAGAGAGAGGAACCGCGTGGCCGCTTCCATCGATCTGGACTACCCGTTCACCGGCCGTTGGCTGGTCCAGAACAGCCCCGCCAACCGGGTGCCCAGCCACGGGACAACTCTGTTCGCCACGTCCTACGCGATCGACTTCGTGCCCGTCGGCGGCGCCGGGCGCACGGCACCGATCACGTTCGGCTCTCTCGTACGCCCGGAACCACCCGAGAGGTTCCCCGGCTTCGGACGCCCGATCCTGGCACCCGTCGCGGGTGTCGTCCTGGCCGTGCACGACACCGAGCCTGACCACCCGGCGTATCGTGGCCTGCCCTCGATCGGCTACGCCCTGAGCCAGCGCCGGCGAGCCGCCGCAGGCTGGGTGGCACTCGCCGGAAACCATGTGCTGATCGAGCACGCGGACGTCGTGGTCGCCCTCTGCCACCTCCGACACGGCGGCGTCGAGGTCCGGCCCGGGCAACGAGTGCACGTCGGCGACGTGCTCGGCCGCTGCGGGAACTCCGGCAACAGCACCGAGCCCCACGTCCACGTCCAGGCGATCGACAATCGCGACGTCGAGCACGCCAACGCGGTGCCCGTGACGTTCAGAGGATCACTGCCGCGCGACGGCGAGGTCATCACCGCGCAGGAGCCGCACCGGAACAGCCGGTGAAGTGTCAGCCGTGACCCCTTCGGCGAGGCGCGTTCGAACGGAAAGTCACGACAGCCGCTCCACAGCTCGAATGCTCGTCATGCCCCACCACCCGGCAGGAGACACTCAGCGTCGTCTCCTTGAGCCAGGCCACCGCCGGGGGCGTCCCGCATCCGGCAGGTGCCGGTGCGCTCGTTCGACAGGACGGCTCTTGGCTCTGCCGCGCGCGTGGTGGACGCCAGGCGTGAGCGGCGACCGCGTCGCGTCGTCGTGACGGCCGATCTCCGTGGCCGTCGGGTCGTGCGGGAGGTCGACGGTGATGTCGAGGCCACCGCCGGAGCGGGCGCTGATCGCGATGCGTCCCCGGTGGGCGAGGGTGATCGCGCGGACGATTGTCAGTCCCAGTCCCAGGCCGTCGGTGCGGACTCGGGGGTCTTGCCCGTGCACGAACGGTTCCAGTAGCGTCTCCGCCGCCTCGGGCGGGATCTCCCGGCCGGTGTTGGAGATCCGCAGGACGGCACATCCACCCGCGGTGTCCGTGTCGATGGCCAGGTGCCCGCCCGCCTGGTTGTAGCGGATCGCGTTATCGATCAGGTTGCCGATCATTCGTTCCAGCAGGACTGGTTCGCCGGTGACCGGTGCCGGCCGGAGCCGGGGCCGTACTGTGACGTCGGCGACCGCCGCTCGCCCTTGGGCGGCGTCGAGGGCCGTGGCCGCGATGGCGGCGAGGTCGGCTGGTTGCCGCGCTGTAAGACCGGCCTGGCTGCGTGCCAGGAGAAGCAGCCCGTCCAGGACGCGCTGCATGTGTGTGACGGCGTCGCGGACGTCGCCGGCCATGGTGAGCAGCTCGTCACGGCTGGGGTGGCCGTCCAGGGTGACGTCGATGGCGGTACGGGCTGTGGTCAGCGGGGTGCGCAGCTCGTGGGCGGCGTTGGCGGTGAACAGCCGCTGGCTGTCCAGGATCTGGTCTCGCTCGGCGACGCCGCGCTGGATGCGGTCCAGCATGTCGTTGACCGTGCAGGCCAGCGCCGACAATTCGTCGGCCGGGGCGGTGACCGGGACCCGCTCGGTGAGGTTCTCGGCCGACAGCCGCCGGGCGGCGACGGAGATGACACGGATCGGTCGCAGTACCCGGCCGGCCACCAGCCAGCTCAGTACGGCGGCCAGGGCGGTCACCGTGACGAGCGCCAGGCCGGCCTGGGGCAGGAGCGCGGCCAGAGTGTCGGCCTGTACCTGGTCGGCGAGATAGAGCAGGTCCTGCGGCTGTGGCCACAGCGGCACCGGCTGGAACACGCCCCGCGGGTTGGGCCCGGGCGAGACCAGTCGGGTGAAGAACGCCGGGCGCCGCCTCGTCAACAGGTAGGTCAGTCCGGTCAGCGCGGCCCCCGCGGCCAGCACGAGGGCGGTCTGCAAGATGGCGAGCCGGGCCCGGGCGGTCAGCCTCACGGGCCGATCCGGTAACCGGCGCCGATGACGGTCTCGATCAGCGGCGGGTCGCCGAGCTTGCGGCGCAGCGTGCCGACGGTGATCCGGACCGCGTTGGTGAACGGGTCGGCGTGCTCGTCCCACACCCTCTCCAGCAGCGTCTCCGCGCTGATCACGTCGCCGTCGGCGGCCAGCAGCTGCTCCAGCACGCCGAACTCCTTGGGGGTCAGGCGCAGCAGCCTGCCGTCCCGCTCGGCGCTGCGCCGGGCCGGATCCAGGCTCACCCCGCCGGTGCGCAGCACCGGCGGACGGGCCGGTGCGCTGCGCCGTACCAGGGCGTGAACCCGGGCGACCAGCTCGGAGAAGGCGAACGGCTTGCCGAGATAGTCGTCCGCTCCCAGCATCAGTCCGCCGACCCGGTCCTCCACGGCGTCGGAGGCGGTCAGCATCAGCACCCGCGACTCGCCTCGCTGGGCGAGCCGACGGCAGACGGAGTCGCCGTGCACGATGGGCAGGTCCCGGTCCAGGACCACCACCTCGTACGGAGTGAGCTCGCACTTGTCCAGCGCGCTGCGGCCGTCCAGGGCCACGTCGACGGTGAAGCCGTGCTTGCGCAGCCCCGCCTGGATGTATCCGGCGAGGGGCTGCTCGTCTTCGACCAGGAGCACACGCATCCGGGCAGTATCGCAACGCCCGCATATGGACCACGTATGGTCCGCCGATCGCCCGCCGATAGGCGCCGGTCGGTAGATGTGATCCCTCTCAACGTTCCCGCAGAGAGGATCACGACGAGATGAGCCGTGCAGCGGAGATGCCGAACGCGTCCGGCCCCAACCCTCGAACAGTTCATCCGACGGTTCATTCGACAAGAAGAGCTCCCATGAGACGACGAGTCCTCAGCGCGCTGGTCACGGCACCGTTCGCGCTCACCCTGCTTCTGGCCGGCTGCGGCTCGGGCGACGGGGGCGGCGCGGACGTGGCCTCGGTGAGCGACGGCGCCGGTGACAGGGCCGCGGACAGCGCCCCGCCCAGCGTGGACCCACGGGAGATGGCGTTGAAGTTCGCCCAGTGCATGCGGGAGAACGGCGTCGACATGCCGGACCCCGATTCCAGCGGCAAGATGATGATGAAGTTCGACAAGGACACGCCGCAGGGGAAAGTCGAGGCGGCTCAGGAAGCGTGCAGGCGGTACGCCCCCAGCGGCCGGCAGGTCCGCAATGACCCCAAGGCGACCGAGAACCTGCGCAGGCTCGCCCAGTGCATGCGCGACAACGGCGTCGAGGCCTATCCCGACCCCGAGGGCGGCATGATGCGCATCACCCGGGAGGTCGGCGAGGACCCCGACTTCAAGGCCGCGGAGGAGAAGTGCAAGCAGGAGTCGGCTGACGCCGGCCCGGGAGGTTCGTGATGGCGACGGCCACCGTCGACGGCAGGACGGAGCCGGGGGCCACGCCTCCCAGGCGGCGCCGCCGTGGCAGGGGCAGGCTGGTGGCCGGACTGCTGCTCGCAGCGGCGGCGGGCGGCGGGTTCGTCGCGGTCAACAGCGTCGGCCTGTTCGAGGGCGGCGCCGGCCGCACGCAGTCGGCCGCGGCCCTGCCTCCGGCCACCACGACGGTGACCAGGCAGACCCTGAACGACACCAGGGAGGCCGACGGCGAGCTCGGCTACGGTCCCGTGACCTCGGCCATGGCCCGTCAGGCCGGCACGGTCACCTGGCTGCCCGACAGCGGCGCGACGATCGCACGTGGCAAGTCGCTGTACCGCCTGGACGACAAGCCGGTCATGCTTCTGTACGGGAATGTGCCCGCCTACCGGGATCTCAGGATCGGCATGAAGGGCAAGGACGTCGAGAACCTGGAGCGCAACCTCAGCAAGCTTGGCTACGACGGCTTCACGGTGGACGAGGAGTACACCTACGCCACCTATGTGGCCGTCAGGGAGTGGCAGGAGGACCGCGGCCTGGACGAGACCGGCGTGGTCGAGCTGGGCCGGGTCGTCTTCACCCCCGGCAAGGTGCGGGTGGAGAGCCTGGAGTCGGAGGAGGGTCAGCCGGCCCGGCCAGGGCAGCAGGTGCTGACGTACACGGGCACGTCCAAGGTGATCACGGTGCGGTTGGCGGCCGAGGACCAGCCGATGGCCAAGGAGGGCGCCATGGTCGAGGTCACGCTGCCGGACGGCAGGAGTGTGAAGGGCGAGGTCACCGAGGTGGCCACGATCATCGAGCCGGGCGACGGGCAGAACGCCGAGCCGGAGACGCGCGTGGAGGCGCTGGTCTCGATCGGGGCAGCCAGGTCGGCCGGGAGGCTGGACAGGGCGTCGGTGGACGTGACGTTCACGGCGTCACGGCGCGAGGACGTGCTGACCGTGCCGGTGGCGGCGCTGGTGGCACTGCGGGAGGGCGGTTTCGGCCTGGAGGTCGTCAAGGGCGGAAAGTCCAGCTATATCGCTGTTGAGACGGGGTTGTTTGCCGGCGGTCGGGTCGAGGTGTCCGGAAACGGGCTGAGCGAGGGCATGATCGTGGGGATGCCGAGATGACGTACCCCATGATCGCGCTGACGGACGTGTCCAAGACGTATTCGGGCGGGGTGGCGGCCCTGAAGTCGGTGTCGCTGCGGATCGAGCACGGCGAGTTGGTCGCCATCTCCGGGCCTTCTGGATCGGGCAAGTCGACCATGCTGAATGTCGTCGGGACGCTCGACCAGCCCTCCTCGGGGACCGTCCAGATCGACGGCTACGACGTCTCCAAGCTGTCCGACAACCATCTGTCGGCGCTGCGCGCGACCACGATCGGGTTTGTCTTCCAGTCCTTCCACCTGGCCGCGAGGGTCCCCGCGCTGGACAACGTGGCCGACGGCCTCGTCTACACCGGCCTGAGCAGGGCCGAGCGGCGCCACCGCGCGGCGGCGGCGCTCAGGCGGGTGGGGCTGGAGCGCCGCATGGACCACGAGCCGCACGAGCTGTCGGGCGGGGAGCGGCAGCGCGTGGCCATCGCCAGGGCCGTGGCGGGCGATCCGCCGCTGCTCCTGGCCGACGAGCCCACCGGTGCCCTCGACTCCGTCTCGGGCACCGGGGTGATGGAGCTGCTGCACGAGCTGAACGGGGGCGGCACCACCATCGTGATCATCACGCACGACCGTGAGATCGCCGCCGGCCTGCCCCGGCGGGTGAGCATGCGTGACGGCCAGATCGTCTCCGACTCCGCCAGGCAGCCCGAGCCCGTGGAACCAGGGGTGGCGTGATGGCGGTCGTCGAGATGCGGCGGCCCAGACCGGCCCCGGCCCGGATGCGGCCGGGCGACGTGATGCGGGTCGGCGCGGTCGGCCTGCGTACCCGGCCGTTGCGGGTGTTCCTGTCGGCGTTGGGCATCGCCATCGGCATCGCGGCCATGGTCGGCGTGGTCGGGCTCTCGTCCTCCTCGGGCGCCGAGCTCGACCGTCAGCTCTCCGCGCTGGGCACGAACCTGCTCACCGTCTCCGCGGGCTCGACGATCACCGGCGAGGCGGCCCAGATGCCGAAGGGCGCGGAGGCGATGATCGAGCGGATCGGGCCCGTCGAGTCGGCCTCGTCCATCGCGAAGATCACCGAGGCCAAGGTCTACCGCTCGGAGCACATCCCGCAGGCCCAGACCGGCGGGCTCAACACGTACGCGGCCCGCCTCGACCTGCTCGACACGGTGGGCGCGACCCTGCACAGCGGCACCTGGCTGAACGCGGCCACCGAACGTTATCCCGCCGCCGTGATCGGCTCGTCCACCGCCCAACGGCTGGGCATCGGCGCGGCGGGGCCGGACACCCAGGTTGTCGTCGGCGGCATCCGCTTCACGGTCGTCGGCGTCCTGAAGCCCGTGGCGCTGGCCGCGGAGCTGGACAGCGGGGTTCTCGTCGGCTGGCCGGTGGCCGAGGAACGGCTGGGCTTCGACGGGCACCCGACCACGCTCTACACCCGTTCGGAGGAGGCCAAGCTGGAGTCCGTACGCCAGGTGCTGGCGGGCACGGCCAACCCGGAGGCGCCGAACGAGGTGGACATCTCCCGCCCGTCCGACGCGCTGGCCGCCAAGCAGGCAACCAGCCAGGCGTTCACCGGCCTTCTCCTGGGGGTGGGCGCGGTGGCGCTGCTCGTGGGCGGGGTCGGGGTGGCCAACACGATGGTCATCTCGGTGCTGGAACGCCGCGCCGAGATCGGGCTGCGCCGCTCGCTGGGGGCCACCAGGGGGCAGATCAGGACGCAGTTCCTGGTCGAGTCCCTGCTGCTGTCGGCGCTGGGCGGCGCCGGCGGCACCCTGCTGGGGACAGGGGTGACGATGGGATACGCGCTCTACAGCGGCTGGCCCTCGGTCGTGCCGGCCTGGGCCACGGTCGGCGGCCTCACCGCGACCCTCCTCATCGGCGCAGTCGCCGGACTCTACCCGGCCGTCCGCGCCTCCCGTCTGTCCCCGACGGAGGCCCTGTCCACGCCGTAGACGGGGGTCGAGCGGTCACCGAACGGCCAGTGGCGTCGACGAGCCGCCCGGGCTCGGGTCACCGCCACTGGCCGTTCTGATGCGGGCGGGGTCATCGGTGGCGTCGATCCGCTCGGCGTCCACGCCCGCCAGTTCGTCCGCCGACCTGGCCACCTGGACGATCCGGTCGTTCTCGATCAGTACGGCGCCGCCGGTGACGTCCCCGAGTTCGGGGTCCATGCTGATGATCAGGCCGCCGGAGATGACGGTGCGCTTCGCACTCATTGGTTACCTCGTCTGCTGGGGGAGAGCGTGGAGTCCGCGGTGGCCAGCCGCCGCAGTCCGGCCACGGGCATGCGGTGGTTGACGGTGGCCGCCGCGACGGGCACTCCGCCCGACAGCCACTGTAGGACGAGTGCGCGTTCGGCCCGGTCACCGGTGACGACCACCGGTGGCGCGTCGCCCGGGATGGTTCCGCACACCTTGATGGACAGTCCGAACTGCTCGGTCCAGAAGTACGGCCGCGCCTGGTAGGCGGGCGCGGACTTCGAGGTCAGCAGTGTCGTCGCCGCGGCCTTGCCCTGGTCGAGGGCGTTGGTCCACAGCGGGGTTCGCACGGGCCCCGCCGGGGTCGGCAGGAGCACCACGTCTCCGGCGGCGACGACGCCTGGAGCCGCCCACAGCCGGTGGTCGACGAACAGACCGTCCGCGTGGATCAGACCGGAGCCGGCCAGCCATTCGACGTTCGGGAGTTCGCCCGCCGCCGTGACCACCACGTCGGCCGCGACCCGGTGCCCGCCGGACACCACCGCGTGGCCGGCGACGTGCGCGGGTCCGGCCGTCTGGACGAAGCGGACGCCCGTGTCGCGCGCCGCCTCCGTGATCAGCTCGGCCAGGTAGCCGCCGACCTGCCGGCGCATCGGCGGGAGAAAGTCGACCACGGTCACGTCGCGGCCCAGGTCCCGGCAGACGGAGGCGATCTCCATGCCGAGCGGGCCGCCTCCCGCCACCGCGACCGATCCGGAGCCCTTCAGCCGCTCGCGCAGGTCGAGGGCGTCGTCCATGGTCCGCAGCCGCAGCTCGTCTGTCGCGTCCTCGGGCGTCCTGGCGAGGGAGCGCGCCCGTGCACCGGTGGCGATCACCAGGCCGTCGTATCCGGCCTCCTCCCCGGTGGACAGTCGCAGCCGCCGCGCACGCGCGTCGAGCCCGGTCGCCCGCACCCCGAGCCGCAGTTCGACGCCCTCCTCCACGTGGAAGTCGGCCGACGCGGCGTCGCCTCTCCCGAGCAGGATGTCCTTGGACAGCGGCGGCCGGCTGTACGGCGGGCGTTCCTCGGCGGAGTAGAGGGTGATGCGGCCGTCGAATCCGGCGGTGCGAAGCGTGTTGGCCGCCGTCACTCCGGCCTGTGAGCCGCCGACGATCGCGACGTGTCGGAGCGCCGTCACGACACGATCTTCAGCGCCGCCACCGGGCAGACCCCGGCCGCCGCCTTCGCGTCGGCCTCGCGCCTGGCGGGAATCTCCTCCCCTTCGTAGGAGAAGTGCAGGTCACCGGCGTCGTCGAGACGGAAGATGTCGCCGGCGCGCTCCTCGCACATGCCGTGTCCCTCGCACCGGTCGTAGTCGACGATCACTTTCATGGACGTACTCCTTGGATCACCCGGGTGGGCAGCGTGTCGAAAGCGCGCATCAGGTTGTTGACGGTCCTGCGCTCGCCGGAGACCTCGAACCTGGTCACCCGCTGGGCGAGGGCCTTCAGGACGGCCTGCGCCTCCAGGCGGGCCAGCCCCTGCCCCGCGCAGCCGTGCGCGCCGTACCCGAAGCCGACGTGCTCGACGGGGTTGCGGGTCACGTCGAAAACCTCCGGACGTTCCCACTGCCGTTCGTCCCGGTTGGCCGAGGCGAACATCACCAGCACCTGGGCGCCGGCCGGAATCGGCACGCCGGCGATCTCGGTGTCGCGCGCCACCCGGCGGCCGAACTGGCGGACGGGGGTCTCGAAGCGGATCACCTCGTTGAACGCCGTCGCCACCAGTGACGGATCGTTCCTGACCAGGTCCCACTGGTCGGGATGCCGGGAGAAGAGCCAGATCGCCGAGCTCAGCCCGGTGACCGTGGTGTCCAGGGAGGGCACAAGGTAGTCGATCATCAAGGAGATCGCCTGTTCCCGGTCGACCCGCCCGTCGTCCATGGCGTCCAGGACGCAGTGCGCCAGGCCACCGGGTCGCGGGGACCGCTCGGTCACCAGCCGGGAGGCGTACTCGGCCATCCGGCCGGAGACCGCCAGCGCGGCCTCGGCGCGCTCGTTGAGCGGACCGTGACAGTTGAAGTTCGCGGCGGCCCAGTCGATGAGGTGCTCGCGCCCCTCCTCGGGGATGCCGATGAAGTCCGGCACGATCGCCATGACCATGTCACGGGCCAGGTCGCCCACCGAGTCGAAGGAACCTTGCGCGATCACCCGTTCCACCGCGGCGACGGCGGCCTCCTCGACACGGCCTCTCATCGGCCGCAGCGCCTTCGGCGTCAGCTTGTGCCCGACGAGGCCACGCAGGAAGGTGTGGCGTTCACCGTCGCTGGCGAACATGGAGTCGCGCAGGAGTTCGTTGTAGCGCTCGTTGAGCGAGACGCCGCCGCCGGTGCGGAAGGTCTCGTCATCCCCGAGTACGGCCCGCACCTGCGCGTAGCGCGGCAGCGCGTAGACCTCGTGCCGTTCCAGCCACACCACGGGGCCGAGGTCGCGCAGCGCGCGGTAGTGCGGGTACGGATCGAGGATCGCCTCTTCCGTGTACAGGTCCTCGGCATATACGGGGACGATGGCGCACCTCCCTCTCTTCGACGGCTTTGACATCGCTCGACGGCCGCACGGGCCGAGGTCAGAGAACTGGGGGCAGCGGCGGTTCGATGGCGCCCGTTCCGACTGCGGACTCCCGCAACACCACCGTGGGGTATGGGGGTCCCTCGATGGTCTCTCGTCGGGCGAGCGCTGACCAATGTCGGTTCCGCTCCGACCTATGACCGTCTCGGCATAGGTCAATCCCGACATAGCTCGGGCGTGATTAGGCATTGGCCGGACACGGGGTTTCGGGGACAGCATCACCTGAACGGCTCAGAACGGGAGAAAGGTGAGCGGTGTCCAGCGCAACACGACATGCCCAGGTCATCGGCGCGGGTCTCGGCGGGCTGACCGCGGCGGCGGCGCTGGCGCAGCGCGGCTGGACCGTCCGGTTACACGAGCGCGATCCGGAGATCAGAGCGATCGGCGCCGGCATCTACCTGTGGGGCAACGGGTTGTCGGTCCTGCGCGCCCTGGGCGTGTTCGACGAGGCGGTCGAGGGCGCCCACCTCGGCCCGGTCGCGGAGAGCCGTGACCGGCACGGCCACGTCGTCGAGAGCATCCCGATCAACGGCGAGCACGGGCCCGAGCTCTACACGATCCTGCGCCGGAGGCTGATCGACGCGCTCGCGGGCGCGGCGGCCCGAGCCGGGGTGGAGATCGTCACCGGTTCCACGGCGGTCGCCGCGACGCCGGACGGCGAGGTGAAGTTCGCCGACGGCACCCGGCGGCGGAGCGACCTGGTCGTCGCGGCCGACGGGGTGAACTCGCGGCTGCGGGACTCGCTCGGCCTGCTGCGCCGACGGGTACGCATGCCGCAGGGCGCGGCACGGATGCTCATCCCGCGCCGCCCCGGCTTCGTCGCCCCGGCGGACGAGGCGAAGTACATCGAGTACTTCTCCGGCAGCCGCCGGATCCTCTACACCCCCTCCAGCGCCGACCGGCTCTACGTCGCGCTGGTCTGCTCCACCGGCGACGAGCACGCCCGGCGGGTCCCGCTCGACAAGGACGCCTGGCTCCGGTCGTTCCCCCTGCTGGAGGAACTCATCGGGTGTCTCGACGCGGAAAGCCGCTGGGACCGGTTCGAGTTCCTGGAGCTCAGGCGATGGTCGGCCGGGGTGGTCTCGGTGCTCGGCGACGCCGCGCACGCCCAGCCTCCCTACCTGGGCCAGGGCGGCGGCTGCGCGATGATGAACGCGCTCGGCCTCGCGGAGGCGGTCACCTTCGGCGAGGGCGACCTGGAGACGCGGCTGCGCCGCTGGGAGGCCGCCGAACGGCCGGTGATCCAGCACACCCAGCGTTTCTCCTATCGACTCGGCCACCTCAACCCCCTGCCCGACCGCCCGCGTGCGGCTCTCCTGGCCGTGATGAACCGTTCACGCTCGCTCGCCAGGATGCGCATGCGCGCCGCGACCACCATCCCCACCGGTATGAACCGTTTTCCGGCGTGACCGCACGCCGGCGGAAGGAAGATCAATGGAAACCCTGGTCCTCGACGGCAACCCGATCGACTACGACGTCACCGGGACCACCGGTCCCACGCTGGTGCTCGTCAGCGGGTGGTGCCAGGACCACCGGTTGTTCGACCACGTGCTCCCCCTGCTGGCCGAAAACCATCGGGTGATCCGCGCCGACTGGCGCGGGCACGGCGCCGTCCGCTCGGTCGAGGCCGACTTCGGGCCCGCCGAACAGGCCGCCGACGTGATCAAGCTGATGGACGCCCTCGGCGTCGACCGGTTCGTGCCGGTCTCCACCTCGCACGGTGGCTGGGCCAACATGGAGATCACGGACCGGCTGAGCCCCGAGCGGGTGCCCGGTTCCGTCGTCATCGACTGGATCATGGTGGAGGCCTGGCCGGAGTTCGTCCAGGACCTGCGCGACATCCAGGACCCCGAACTCTGGCTCGCCGGTCGGCAGCGGCTGTTCGACTTCTGGCTCGGCGGCACCGCGCATCCGGCGGTCGCCCGCCACCTCGACGACGAGATGGCCTCCTTCGACTTCGACATGTGGGCCCGTTCCTGCCGGGTCATCGAGAACGCCTACGCGACCTGGGGTTCCCCGCTGCGCAGGATGGCGGCGTTGAAGGTACAGCGGCCGATCGCGCACCTGTTCTCGCAGCCGAGCCTGCCGGACTACGAGGCCGTCCAGCGGGAGTTCGCCTCGGCCAACCCGTGGTTCCGGCCGCACCGCATCCCTGGGCAGACGCACTTCCCGACGCTGGAGTCGCCCGCCGTACTCGCCGGACTCGTCGAGAAGTTCGCCGCCTCGGTCGGCCGGTGAGTCTCGGGCAGGACACCGACCGCGCCTACAACGTGCGGGCGACCGTGCCCGTGCCGGTCTTCGACGAGAACATGCGGCTCTACCGGGCGTGGTCGGAGTCGGCGGTGGACGGGCTGCGCGGTCACCCGGGCCTCGTCTACGACCACGTCGGCGGCGAACGGCTGGACGTCTGGGGCGTCGGCGACCGGCCCCGGCCCGTCTTCGTCTTCGTGCACGGCGGCTACTGGCGGGCCCTGTCCCGCGCCGACTCCGCCTTCATGGCGCGCATGCTGGACGAGCAGGGCATCGCCACCGTCGTGGTCGACTACACGCTCGCGCCACGGGCGACGCTGGAGGAGATCGTCCGCCAGGTCCGCGCGGCCGTGGCCTTCGTCCACCGCGAAGGCGCACGCCACGGGCTCGACCCCGACCGCATCGTCGTCGGCGGCAGTTCGGCCGGTGGGCACCTGACCGGGATGCTCATGCTCGACGACTGGCAGGAGTCGCTCGGCCTGCCCCGGGACGTGGTCAAGGCGGCCCTGCCGATCAGCGGGCTGTTCGACATCAGGCCGCTGGTCCACAGCTTCGCCAACGAGTGGCTCGGGCTCGACGACGCTCGGGCCGCCGCGCTCAGCCCCGCGCTGCGCCTTCCGGTCCGGCGCCCGCCTGCGGTCTTCGCCGTCGCCGAGCACGACGGCTCCGGCTTCGTCGACCAGAACATCCGGTTCCACCAGGCCTGGGGCACCGGCCCCGAGCTGCTGGTCGTGCCGGAGGTCAACCACTACGACATCGTGCTGGAACTCACCCGGCAGGACTCCGCGCTCAGTCGTGCCCTGCTCGGCCTCTTCACCCCCCTTTAGGAGGCTGTATGGACCGCCCGTCCCGCAAATGGTGGATGCTGGCGATCGTCTCCGCCGGATTCGTCGCGATGACGACCAACTGGTTCAACATCGCCGCCGGATTCGGCCAGATCAGCGAGACCTTCCAGCTGGACATCCCCCAGGTCGCCTTACTGATCTCCGTGTTCGTCATCGGCTACGGCGTCTTCCACATCCCGGGTGGGGTGCTGGCGACGCGCATGGGCATGCGCTGGGTACTTGCCCTCGGCCTCACCGTCGAGGGCGCCGCCGTCATCCTCTCCGCCACCGCGAACGACTTCGCCACCCTGCTCGTCTTCCGCGTGCTGTGCGGTGTCGGCGCCTCGGTGTTCGCGGCCGTGGGTGTCGCGGCCGTCAGCGTCTGGTTCCGGAATCGGCACCACGCGCTGGCCCTGGGCGTCACCTCCGCCTGCTTCAGCGTCGGTTCCGCCGCGGGTCTGTACACCTGGCGCGACCTCACCGACGCGTTCGGCTGGCGCACGGCGCTGGTCGCCGGGGGTGCCCTGTGCGTCGTCGTCGGCGTGGTGACCGCCGCCGCCTTCCGGGTCCCCGCCGACGGCGACCACCTGCGTGGCATTCGGCTGACCCGTGCCGCCCTGCGCGAGAGCCTCATGAACCGTGGCATCTGGCTGTACGGCGCCGCCTTCCTCGGTGCCTACGGCGCTTTCATCACCGGCTCCCAGCTGATCGCCGGCTACGGGCTCGACCAGAGGCACGTCGGCGCCGGCGAGGTGGCCCTGGCCGCCTTCCTCATCGGGATCGCCGGCGTGCCCGGCAGTGTGGCGGGCGGCTGGATCAGTGACCGGCTGTCCAGCCGACGTAACGTCTTCGTCGCGGCGGCCGTGACCGAAGGGGTGTTCGTCCTGCTCGTGCCGCTGAGCGGACCCGGCTGGTTCTGGGTGCCCGCCATGGGTGTCGGCTTCATGTTCAACTTCGCGCTGGCCGTGTGGCAGACCATCCCCGGTGACCGGCCGGGGCTGTCGCAGGAGAACATCGGCACCGCCTTCGGGCTGATGCTGACGATCTCGGCGGTGGGCGGGTTCGCCCTGCCGTACCTGTTCGGCGAGCTCGCCCCCACGGCGGGCTACCCGCTGGCCTGGTCGGTGCTCGGCGTGCTCAGCATCGGTTGCGCGTTCCTGGCCATGCTCAACGGTGAAACCCGACGCACCGGACGGCGGAATCCCCCGCTCCCCACCGCCTCCGACGCCTGACCTTGGCCCTGTCCGCACCGGCTGCTCCTCCTGCCGGTGGGCGCGGAGCCGCCGCGCTCGAACCGGCTTCGCCGAAGGCGCCGTGACCTCGATGGCCGCCGCCCCGCCTTCCGGTTCCTGATCCCGCCCTGCTGAGGCTCAGGGGGCTGCCGTCCGGTGTTCCGGGATGCCCGGCGGATCCGGGACATGTCGCCAAGGGCGTTCGTCACCGTGTCGACCTCCTCTGCTCGGCCCCAGGAAGGCGTCAGTTCGGTCAGGTCGGGGTGGCGTTCGCCATCCAGGCGGCGGGCTCCTCAGCGGTGAGCCGTACCCTCCAGGGGCGGGGCGCCGAACAGGCGGCGGCCGGCCAGGCTCACATAGACCAGCGCCACCAGGACGGGCACCTCGATGAGCGGACCGACCACCCCGGCCAGGGCCTGACCGGAGGTGACGCCGAACACCCCGATGGCCACCGCGATGGCCAGCTCGAAGTTGTTGCCCGCCGCGGTGAACGCCAACGTCGCGGTGCGGTCGTACGGCAGGCCGATCGCCCGCCCGAACAGGAACGAACCGCCCCACATCACAGCGAAGTAGACCAGCAGCGGCAGTGCGATCCGGGCCACGTCGCCGGGCCGTTCGCCGATGGTGTGCCCTTGGAGGGCGAACAGGACGACGATGGTGAACAGCAGGCCGTACAGGGCGACGGGCCCGATCCTGGGCAGGAACCGCTCCTCGTACCACTGGCGGCCCTTCGAGCGCTCGCCGAGCTTGCGGGAGACGTATCCGGCGGCCAGCGGGACGCCCAGGAAGATCAACACGCTTTGCGCGATGCCCCAGGCGGAGATCTGCAGCGTGGCCCCTTCACCGAGACCGAACCAGCCGGGCAGGATCTGCAGGTAGAACCAGCCCAGCGCGGCGAAGGCGACCACCTGGAAGACGGAGTTGATCGCGACCAGGACGGCGGCGGCCTCCCGGTCGCCGCAGGCCAGGTCGTTCCAGATGAGCACCATGGCGATGCAGCGGGCCAGGCCGACGATGATCAGCCCGGTGCGGTAGGCGGGCAGGTCGGGCAGCAGGGTCCAGGCCAGGGCGAACATCAGCGCCGGGCCGACGACCCAGTTCAGCAGCAGGGAGGACAGGAGCAGGCGGCGGTCGCCGGTGACGGCGCCGAGCCGGTCGTAGCGGACCTTGGCCAGCACCGGGTACATCATCAGCAACAGTCCCAGAGCGATCGGCAACGAGATCCCCGCGACCTTGACCGCCTCCAGAGCGGCGTTCAGGCCGGGTACGGCCCGGCCGAGCAGCAGCCCTGCCGCCATCGCGACCCCGATCCACACCGGCAGGAACCGGTCCAGCGTCGACAGGGCGCCGATCACCCCCGCCCGCTTCGCCGTGGCGGAATCCGATACACCGGCAGACGATGACGAGGGCGAGGTGGGCATGAGGGTTCCTTCGAAGCCGGTCAGGCGGGAGCGGGGACGGTGATCAGGCCGGACAGCTCGGCCAGCGTCTCGGGCACCAGGCGGTAGTACACCCACGAGGCGCGCCGCTCCGAGACCAGCAGGCCGACTTCTTTGAGGACTTTCAGGTGGTGGCTGATGGTGGGCTGGGAGACGTCGAAGGCGCCGGTGATGTCGCACACACATGCCTCGCCACCGGCGTGGCTGGCCACGATCGACAGGATCCGCAGCCGCACCGGATCCCCCAGCGCCTTGAACACCCGGGCCACGGCGGCCGCCTGATCGGCGTTCAACGGCTCGCGCGTCAGCGGCGAACCGCACTCCAACAGTTCCAGCGGCTCCATCGTCTCCCCTTTCGACCACCCCGGCCGTTTATCTATATTGACACCTGTCTATACATAAGCGGTGTGAGCGGCCGGGTCAGCGGTGCGGACCAGGCGCGGATACCGGCACGCCGAGATCGGCCAGCAGGACGCGCACCCGACGCTCGATCTCGTCCCGGATGGGGCGCACCCACTCCGGCCCCTTGCCCATCGGGTCGTCGACCTTCCAGTCCTCATAACGCTTGCCGGGGAAGATCGGGCAGGCGTCCCCGCAGCCCATGGTGACCACGACGTCGGCGGCCTGGACGATCTCCTCGGTCCACGGCTTGGGAAACCCCTTGGAGATGTCGATGCCGACCTCGGCCATGACGGCGATCGCGGTGGGGTTGATCTCGGAGGCGAACTCCGAGCCGCCCGACCAGGCCACGGCGCGCCCACCGGCCAGGTGCTCGAAGAAGCCCAGTGCCATCTGGCTGCGACCGGCGTTGTGCACGCACAGGAACAGCACGATCGGCCGCCCGTCGGAGCGACCCTCGATGCGGGCCAGGGCGTACAGGCGCTGACGGGCGAAGCGCTCGGCCAGCAGCGGCAGGAAGTCGGCCACCGCGGCCTTGCCGGCGAACCGGTCGTAGCCGGTGTGCAGGAACCGCTCGATCGTCTCGGCGCCGAAGAGGCCGGTGAACTCCTCGCTCAGCCGGCGGGCCGCGGTGGTCAGGGCCAGGTGCTGGTCGATGGTCAGATCGTCGCGCTTGTAGGTACCGGTCACGGCAACGCTCCCTGAACGCCCTCATGGAATCGATGGTTGTCGAATTCGACTTCTGTCGATATTGATACTCGTCGATTCTAGTCGGGGCGAGCGGCGCGTGAACAGCCCTGACTCACCTCGCGCTCCCCGACGCGGGCAGCCCGCACCTGGCCGAACTCCCTGCCTGTCCCCTTCCCCCTCCGCCCAGGGCCTTCGGGAGAAGCTCCCGCCCGCAGCACTCCGGCCCCGTACGGCGAAGCGCCGGGGCTTGCGGGCGGGCGAACGACGGCCGCCCTCCAGGCCGGGCAGGGGCAGGACACCTCCAGGTGCGATCCGCAACGCGGCTTGGCCGGGAATCTGCGAAATCCTCGGCGGCCACACCGTCCGCGGGGCCGAGGGTGAAACCGGCCGCCGTCGATCCTCGCCCCGTCTGAGGACCTCCCATGTTCTCGCAGCGGCTCCACCCAGGATTTTCTGAGGCGGCTCTCACCTGGGGCTCTGTCGGGCGGCTGAGGCGGGCGGGAAGAACAAGACTGTTGTCCACGCATTTTCTCGTGCACGGTTGTCGGCGTCCCCACCCCATGCCGACAGGAGTTCCCGCATGTCCGAAACGGTGCCGCTGCATCTCGCGGGCAACAACGCCCCCGTCGCCGAGGAGGTGACCCTGGAACCGTCCAAGGTCGTCGGCGAGATCCCGGCCGAGCTGGGCGGGCAGTTCTTCCGCAACGGGCCCAACCCGCGCACCGGCTGGTCGCCGCACTCCTTCGCGGGCGACGGCATGATCCACACCATCGCGCTGGAGGGCGGCAGGGCGCGCTGGTACCGCAACCGGTACGTGCGCACGCCGCTCTACGGGAACCCCGGCCGGTCCCGCTTCGCCCTCGCCTTCGACCAGGAGACCGGCCGGATCGACTACCGCGTCACCACCGCCAACACCCACCTGATCACGCACGCGGGCCGGCTGTTCGCCCTGGAGGAGGGCGGCTTCCCGTACGAGGTGACGCCGGACCTCGCAACGATCGGGGCGTACACCTTCGACGGGGCCCTGCGGACCCCGATGACCGCGCACCCGAAGACCTGCCCGATCACCGGTGAGCTGCTGTTCTTCGGCTACCAGCTGCGCCCGCCGTACCTGACCTACTACCGCGCCACGGCCGCCGGCGAAGTGGTGCAGACGCGGGTCGTGGACGTGCCGCGGGCGACAATGACGCACGACTTCGCCATCACCCGCAACCACGTGATCTTCATGGACCTGCCGGTCGTCTTCGACCCCGCCCAGGCGGCTGCGGGCGGGCCGCCGTGGCGCTGGGACGACGCGCACCGCGCCCGGTTCGGCGTGCTGGCGCGTACGGCCGGCGACGACGCGCCCGTACGCTGGTTCGACGTCGTCCCGTGCTACGTGTGGCACACCATGAACGCCTTCGAGGACCCGCGGGGCAACACGATCACCGTCACCGGCACCCGCGTCCCCACGCTGTGGCACGGCGGCGCCGACGACCTGGAGGGCGGGCTCCCGATCGTGTACCGCTGGACGCTGGACCTGAGGTCGGGCACGGTCACCGAGGAGGCGCTCGACGACGCGCCCAGCGAATACCCCCGTGTGGCCGACTCGATGCTCGGACTGCCCCACCGTTACGGCTACACGACGAGCTTCTCCCTGGACGCCGAGCCTGAACGGTCGGAGATCTACGCCTACGACCTCACCGGCGGCGGCGAACGGGCGGTGCACCGCCTCCCTCCAGGCCACACCTGCGGCGAGGCCGTCTTCGTGCCCCGGGCCGGGACCGGTGAGAACGAGGGCTTCCTGATGACGTTCGCTCACGACCGTGGCGCCGGTACGAGCTACCTGGCCATCCTGGACGCCGCCGACCTGGCCGCGCCCCCGCTCGCCGAAGTACACGTCCCGGTGCGCGTCCCCGCGGGCTTCCACGGAAACTGGATCCCGGTCTGAGCATCGAGGAGCGCAGACCGGATGCTCGTCCCCGTCCTGACAGACGGTCCTGCCGATCCCACGGACAGCAGCGTGTGGTCAGCTGATTCCGATGTAGAGCCGGGGTGGCGCGCCAGGCGTTTTCGATGCCGGGCATGCCGAGAGGATCGGCGCCGGCCAAGGCCACGTCGCGTTACAGATCACCTCCAGAAGGTGATCACTTTGCATATTTACACGCAAAGTGGTGCAAAAGTCGCGAAACACCGCCCGTTCAAGCGGGGGGTACGGCCCTGGCCGACGGTCGCGCCTGGGCCGTGGCCTTCGGGACCGTCGCGGAGACGGTGGCGACGGCGTGCTGGAGGCCGGTGTGCACGTGCAGGAGGGACAGGACGCCGGTAATCGTCAGCAGGCGCAGCGGAATCGGCTGGAGTTCGGCCAGGTGGAGGCTGCTGCCCTCCCGCTCGGCGGCCATGTGGGCGGCCAGCAGTACCGTCAGGCCGCCGCTGTCCAGGAAGCCCACCCCGCTCATATCCACGATCACCGGCTTGCCCCGCCGCCGGGCCTGGACCAGGGCCGCCTCCAACTGGGCCGAGGTGGTCGCGTCCACCTCGCCGACGACGCACAGCAATGTGGCGTCGAGCAGGTACGTGCTCGTGGTCATCAGACCAGGACGGCATCCGGAATGAGAGGCGGGCATGGCGTGCTCCAACATCGATCCAGCGTCCAGACAACGCGGGAGAACTACCTGACTCCCACCATAATGCCGAAGTATATTTCCGGAAAGACTATTCGGTGTCCGCTGGCGGAAGATCCCCTCACGGGGAGACGGACACACCCCGAGATCAGAAAGCACAATGGTTGCCATGGACAGGCCTGCCGATCGTTCCTCCTGGACCTTCCTCACCCACCACGCACGCGTGCTGCTGGAGATCGCACGCCACCCGGAAAGCCGGCTGCGTGACATCGCCCAGAGCATCGGGATCACCGAGCGCGCGGTCCAGGGAATCGTGGCCGACCTGCACCAGGCCGGATATCTCACCATCGAGCGCGTCGGCCGGCGCAACCGCTACCACCTCAACCTCGAACGCGGCTTCCGTCACCCCACCGAGGCCCACGCCCCGGTCCGCGCCCTGGTCGAGCTGTTCGCCGCCTTCGACGCCCCGAATCTGCCGAAGCAGGCCGACTCCCACAGGCCCCCCGCGCCGATCTCCTCATGAGACCGGCGCACGTCGGCCGTCGTCCTCGACCTCAACTCCGCGACCCCGCAGCGCCGATCTCTTGTGAGACCGGCGCACGCCCGGCGCCGAGCACCCGGAGTCGTCTCTCACTCCGAGACTCTCACTCCGAGACGAGCAACTCGGCGACGGCCTGACCGACGCTGTCGCGCAGCTCGAAGCGCGGCAGCAGGCCGGTCTGGTCCAGCAGGTGCCGCAGGCCGTGGGGAATGCCCACCAGCAGCAACCGGCCGGTGGCGGTGTCCTCGACACGCTGACGTGTCCAGGCCAGAAGACCCACCGCGGTGGAGTCGTAGAAGGTCAGCCGGGACAGCTCCAGCACCAGACGTGGTCCCGAGCTCTGCTCCCAGGCCGCCTTGACGTGGCCGGCGAGCGTGGGGGCGGTGATGAAGTCCAGGTGGCCGCCGACCCGCAGCACGCTGCAGTGCCCGTGATGGACCACCTGAACCCGCAGGTCCTGCCTGGAGGAGCTCACCTCGTTCTTTCCTCTCGTCGCCCTGGCCGGTGAGCCGTGTGCGATACCCCGTCCTCGGGCGACAATGCCTGCTGTCCGCCTCAGGGCGTCGTCAAAAGTCGTGTCGTCGCCCCTGATGGCGGTCCCTGCAACGTGACCGGACTCATCGGACGGAACCTGCTCGGCCCCTGACCGTGGCTACGGGAGTCCTGGGCTTGTGGCGGCCGACCTCGCGGGTGACATGCCGAAATGCCGGTGGGGGGTGCCTGAGCGTCAGCCGGTCCGGTCACCGGGTCGGACCGATCCACGTTCCCAGGCCAGGGCCGCGACCACACCGATGGCATAGGCGACCAGGTCCCATGGGTCGGGGAACGCGCCGACCAGGACACCGCCGACGCCCGGCGGGGTCATGCCGACTACCTGGTAGAACTCGACGGCGGCGGCGGCGATCGCGGCCGTGGTCAGGGCGCGGCGTGCGGCGGTGGTGCGCCACAGCAGCCCCAGGAACGCGTAGACCAGCATGGTGGCGCTGACGTCGCTCACGTAGCCGCGGACGAACGGCTGCCCCGGGCCCCGGTAGAGAAGGACGAACGCGCCGACGGCGAGAGCGACGCCGCCCAGCAGGACCATGGCGCGGCGCATGAGGCTGACATCTTCTCCGAATCTCAACGATCAGGACGAACCTGATCATAGAGTTCGTCCCTTATGGCGGCACGTCGATCGCGTCAGGTCAGCGACCGCGCGGTGGGAGGTGGACAGGGCCTCTGGTACCGCTGATCCCAAGGGACGGCCATGCCCGAATCCATGAATGGGACACGGCGCTCAGATCTCGGCCCTGAGCGACAGTGCCCGGCACAGAACCACGACCTCCTCCACCCAGGCTTCCGGCCGTGCCTGGTCGAAGCTCGCCATCGTCTCCAGCGCCCGGTACCGCTCGAACGGCAGGTCCGGCAGGCGGGCCTCGGCCAGCCGCCGGGCCCGCCACTTCGGCAGCTGGGAACCGTAGACACCACGGCTCTCCAGGAGCGCGTCGACGGCATGGTACGGCGCGCCGTGGTGGGCCGGCGCCACGGTGTTTCGGTGGCCACGTAGAAGTCGTAGTCGCTTTTCTCGTTCGCCCAGCCGAGCGCCACCGACCCGACGAGGAGGACCGCCAGTCGCCGTCCGGGCAGCAACTGCCTCTCGTGTAACGCGTGCAGGCACCGCACCGGATCCGGATTCATGTCCCCCCCGTCGCCGCTGGTCGGACCCCCGGGTGGTGGACGGACTGCGCGGCCGTCCACCACCCGGACAGGTCAGGAGCGAATGCGGAGCGAGCCGCGACCGGCGTAGATCGCCCTGTCGCCGAGCTCCTCCTCGATACGGATGAGCTGGTTGTACTTGGAGGTCCGGTCGGAGCGGGACAACGAGCCGGTCTTGATCTGCCCGCATCCGGTGGCCACCGCCAGGTCGGCGATGGTGGTGTCCTCGGTCTCACCGGAGCGGTGCGACATGACGGCGGTGTAACCGGCCTTGTGCGCGGTGTCCACGGTGGTGAGCGTCTCGGTCAGCGTGCCGATCTGGTTCACCTTGATCAGGATCGAGTTCGCGTAGCCGCCCTGGATCCCGTCGCGCAACCGGTTGACGTCGGTGCAGAACACGTCGTCGCCGACCAGCTGTGCCCGCGAGCCGACGGCGGCGGTCAGCCGCTTCCAGCCCTCGATGTCGTCCTCGCCCATCGGGTCTTCGATGGAGGCGATCGGGTACCGCTCGATCAGCCCGGCGACGTACTCCAGGTGCTCGTCGATCGAGCGCTTGCGACCTTCGCCGGCGTAGTCGTAGACACCGTCGCGGAAGAACTCCGACGCGGCGGGGTCGAGGGTGATGACGATGTCGTTGCCCGGCTCGTAGCCGGTCTCCTCGATGGCGCGGACGACGAACTGCAGCGCTTCGTCCGCGGTACCGAGGTTGGGCGCGAAGCCTCCCTCGTCGCCGACGTTGGTGTTGTGACCCGCGGCGGCCAGCGACTTCTTGAGCGTGTGGAAGACCTCAGAGCCCATGCGGACCGCCTCGGCGAAGGACGGGGCGCCGATCGGAGCGATCATGAACTCCTGGTAGTCCAGCAGGTTGTCGGCGTGCACGCCACCGTTGACGATGTTCATCATCGGCACCGGCAGAATGCGGGCGGAAACGCCGCCCACGTACCGGTAGAGCGGAAGGCGGTGCGCCGCGGCCGCCGCCTTCACCGTGGCCAGCGAGGCGCCCAGGATCGCGTTGGCGCCGAGCCTACCCTTGTTCGGCGTGCCGTCGAGCTCGATCAACGTCTCGTCGACCCGGGCCTGGTCTTCCGCCTCCAGCCCGATCAGTGCCTCGGCGATGGGGCCGTTGACCGCCTCGACGGCCTTGCGGACGCCCTTACCGTGGAACCGGCTCTTGTCGCCGTCACGCAGTTCCACCGCCTCGTTGGAACCGGTGGAGGCGCCGGACGGGACGGCGGCCCGGCCGAGGGAGCCGTCGGACAGCACTACGTCGACCTCAACCGTCGGGTTGCCTCGGCTGTCCAGGATCTGCCGGCCCGTGACACGGCTGATTGCTGTCATTCTCTTCCTTCGTTAGCAGGGACTCCGGATCGCGGGAGATCGCGTACCCGGACTTTGTCGTACAGGTCAGGCCGAAACCGTGCCCCAGTCGGATGCCGTGGTGGCGGGTAACAGGTCGCCGCCTCGCCGCCCATGACCTGTTCCATGTCGGCCCAGCCCTCACGAAAGTACAGATCCTCCTCGAAAAGCTGCCGCTTCTGCGCGGAGACGGTGAGGCCGGCCCATGTGTCGGGCGTGGGCATCCCGTGATGGGCAGGCACTCGGTGCATGGCAGGCGTTCTCCTTCGAGCGGCTCGTTCGGCGCGTCAGTGCGAATCCCAGGCCCCGGGCGGCGGATTGGTGATGCGCTTGCCGGCGTCCGGATCGTCGTACCGGATGTAGGTGGTGCCGACCAGGGCGAGGTCCCACGGGTCCACCTTGACGCCGAGGCGGTTCGGACGCCGCCGCAGCGCCCGCCATGCCAGCCGCTCGCCGGCGTCGAGGGACGCCAGCTGCCGCAGCACGGCCTCGGCCGTTTCCCGGTCCTCGTCGGCGCTGTCGCGCACCGCCGCCCGCAGCCGTTCCAGGGCCTCGGGGGCGTTCAGCGACCGGGCAGGCCGTGCGTCGCTCCACACCGCCTCGTCCAGCACGGTGCGGTCCGCCTCCGACGGTCCGGTGTAGGTCATGGCCGTGATGACCTCGACGCGTGCCGGATGTTCGAAGAACAACCCCAGCTCGCGCACGAGGTCGGCCGGTTCGTCCGCGACGTGCAGGAAGCTGAGCACCCGGTTCGGTTGGCCGAGCCGGTGCCGCAGTGTGCCCGGTCGCTGGTCGCTGAGGGTCGCCGACCCTTTCAGGCCGCTGAGCCGGACGGTGGCCGGCACCGGATGGTCGCCGTCGCTGCGCAGCATGAACGATGTCGGGGTCATCGGTCAATGTCTCCAGCCGCTCGTACGAGTCAATGGCAAGCGACATTGTTCCCTCCGCATCTCCGCAGCCTCGCCGAATGGTGGGGTCGCCTGGTGTGCCGGGATCGATGCTCACGAGCGGTGACGATTACGAATATGACGGCCGGTGGCAGGGGAGCCGCCGTCACGGTAATGCTGGTCATAACCCGGTAATGCCGGTAAGCGCCTTGTTCGCTGGACAGGCTCGGAGATCACGGTCACTATACCGTACCGCACCGCCGTCATTCGTGGAGGAACACCTTCACCAATGGTCTTCACCGCCGGGGGTTACACGGGTAAACTCCGGCCGGAGTGGATTACCACGCGGTTAGGTTTGTCAGCCTACCTCTTGCTGAGAATCTGTGTAAAACTGACGCTGAGGCATCCGGCGACTTTGCGGCAAGCGTTTCTCGGGGGTGTGTTGAGTGGTTGACGACACCGCGGATTCTTCTTCCCGAAGATGCTCGTTCTGTGGCAGGAACGCCCGTGAAGTGGGCGGAATGATTGACTCGTCGACGGCGATGATCTGCCACGGATGCGCTGAGCTGTGTCACGAGGCGGTCGTCGAGCGGCGCGGCGAGGCCTCCGCGCAACCCTTGGGCGAGCCGCCGAGGCCGCACGACATCAAGGCGTTTCTTGACACCTACGTGGTGGGCCGGGAGCGGGCGAAACGAGCACTCTCCGTCGCCGTCTTCAGCCATTACAAGCGGGTCCGGGTGAATGCCTCATCACGGCGTCCCAGCGATGCCGAGCCGACGAAGTCAAATATTCTTCCACTGGGCCCGGCCGGCTCCGGCAAGACGCTTCTGGTGCAGAGCCCGGCGCGTACGCTCAATGTTCCGAACCGGCCAATGGGGCGGCGCACCTGCAGGGCAGGACGGGAACCAAATCCGCAATTCGCTTTCAACAAGGCAGCACATTGACATCGGCCAATGGTTGACAACAGAAGCATCATGTTGTCAAATTTTGCAGTGTAGTGGGGGCGGGCACGGGGAAGGAGCATGTTTGGCATGCGTATACGCAAAGGTCAGACCTCACGAGGAAATCTTGCGCATCTCAGATCCCGGCCCCTGGTCCTGCTTTCAACCGCCACCTTCATAAATACGGTCGGCAACGGCCTTTTTGTCACGACCAGCGTCCTCTTTTTCACCCGTGTCCAGGGAATCTCTCCGCAGCAGCTCGGTGTCGGGCTCACCCTCGGCGGCCTCTGCGGCATCGCCGTCGGCTACCCCATGGGAGTCTTCGCCGATCGATTCGGCCTGGTCCGGGTCCTCACCGCCCTGCTCGTGCTGGAGAGCGTCGGTGTGCTCGCCTACCTGCTCGCGGACACCTTTCCCGCCTTCCTCGTGGCCGTCGCCGTCGTGACCTTCCTGGACCGAGGCGCGATCTCGGTGCGCAACGCTCTCGTCTTCGAGGCCTTTCCGCCGGAGGAACGCCTGCGTGGCCGTGCCTACGTGCGCGCCGTCGGCAATGCCGGGACGGGTTTGGGAGCCGCGCTGGCGGCCATCGCGCTGGTGGCCGACACCCCGATGGCCTACCGCCTCATCGTGATCGTCAACGCGGTGACCTTCCTCGTCACCGCCGTGCTGATCCGCAGGATCGGGCATCGCCGGATCACCGGCCACCGCGAGCCGGCGTCGACGGGTGTCCGGCGCACCGGCGCCAACCCGTTCAGAAACACGCCGTTCCTCGGGATAACGTTACTCAGCGCGATACTCGCGCTGCACATAGCCATCCTGGAAGTCGGTCTGCCCCTGTGGGTGACGACGAACACGAGTGCGCCTGCCGTCATCATTTCGGGTTGTCTGATTCTCAACACCGTCATGGTCATTCTTCTCCAGGTACGCCTCAGTCGAGGTTTGGACGATCCGCGCCGGGCGGCCACCGCCTGTTTTCGTTCCGCGGTGGCCTTCGCCGTCTCCTGCGCCGCGCTCGGTTCCGCGGCGTTCTTCGGCCCGCTGATGGCCACCGCGCTGGTGCTGGTCGGCACGGCGACACTGACGCTGGGCGAAATCCTGTCCTCCGCGGGCGGCTGGAGCCTGAGTTATGACCTCGCGGACCCTTCGACCCCGGGTTCTTACCAGGGCGTCTTCAACAGCGGAATCGCGGCGGGCGGGCTGCTCGGCCCCCTCGCGGTGACCTCTGTCATTCTGCCCTTCCACCTGGGCGGATGGCTGGTCTTCGCCCTTGTCTTCTTCCTGGCCGGGAGCGGCTTCTATCCCTTCGCCCGCAGGGCGTCCACAAAAAGCAGTTCACCGGACACGGATCTCGACGAACTCCACGAAGGGAAGCCGGCCACTCCGAACTGACTCCGACGCGTCGCCGCGGAAGGAGCGTCACTCTTCGCCTCGCCTCACTCACCCGGCCGGGGAACCAATTGGCCCGCCGGTGCGGAATTCACAGGCCCCCGGGCGCAACCGTTCGAGGTCACCCTTTCCAGGACCATGCGACGACCACGAAGGTCGAGTGCTGCGCCGTTCTCGGCATGACCCACGCCGTCGGTCATCGGGGACCCGACGGTGAGAAGACCATGGTGGACGGGCCGGTCGGTCCGGCCTTCCGCCGCCTGGCCCTGGTGGGTCCGGACAACGGAGCGCAACCGCTCCTCAGCGACGACGGTTCCGTCGTCCTGATCGCGAACGGCGAGGTGTACAACCATCGCGACCTGGAGAAATCCCGGATCCCCGACGTGGCGCTGCGGACCAGATCCGACTGCGGGGTCCTGACCCACCTTTACGTCCGGGAGGGACGCCACTTTCTGGATCACGTCGCGGGTGTGTTCGCCATCGCGCTGTGGGACCGCAAGCGCCGGACTCTCGTGCTGGCGCGAGACAGATTCGGCATCAAACCCCTCTACTACGCGCGGGTGGGCGACCAGGTGGTCTTCGGCTCCGAGATCAAGGCGCTCTTCCAACACCCCGAGTGCCCGAGAGCCGTCGACTGGGACGTCGCGCTCGGCGAACAGACCCTGACCGTCGCGCCGTACCTGTCCCAGGAGCCTGCGACGTCCTGGTTCAGAGGTGTCGAGATGGTGCCCGCGGGGGCGATCGTCACCATTGACCTGACGTCGGGATCCACCACACGGCACGACTACTGGAAGCTGCCCGACTTCGACGGGCAGGCGTCGCTCTCCGACGAGGAGTTCGTCACCGCCTACCGCGAACTGCTCGCGGAGTCCGTGCGCGACTGCGCCAACATCGAAGGGTCGAGCCGGATCATCACGCAGACCGCCGTCGCGAAGTGCGTCAGCGGGAGGGTCATGAGTCTGGGGCCGGTCTCGGGGAGCGGCAACAGCGGCTACACCGTGGCGGTCTCCGATCCGGTGACCATCTCCTGCTGACCGCGCCGTCTTGGCCTCAATCGATCAGCAGACCTGCGAGGGAACCGGCCGAGCGCGCCTTCCGGTTCCGTTGCGGGTCCCCCACCGACGCCCGAGCAGCCGAGACCGCGCCCGTCGCCGCCGGAGAACCGGTCGCGACGACGGTCCGTCCGCCGGCGCCGCCCACCGACGCGCCGGGCCTGCCGTCGTCTCCGTCGCGTGCGCGGCGCCGACCGCACCGTCACGCCGGCAGCGAGCGAAACGCTCACCGAGAGCGCGGACCCCCGCGGCGAGCTTCGAGCGCGTCCAGGATCAGGTCCAGGCCGTAGCCGAACTCACTGGTGTAGTCGTAGCCCGGCTGCAGGGCGTGGTCACGGATCATCTCGGTGAGATACGGCAACTCCTCCGCAGGCAGATGCCGGAGGATGCCGCCCGCCACCTCCTCGACATCGTCCGGCGTCCTCACCGGCAGGTTCGCCTCCTGCAGGACGAATCCGGAGACGTAACTGTCGATGAGCGAGACGGCGTGCGCGGCCATCGGCAGCGTGAACCCCGCCTCCCGCAGGACGCCCAGGACGGCGTCGTGGTGACGCAGCGTCGCCGGTCCCGGATCGCGCCGGGAGTCCATGAGGCCGAGAGCCCAGCTGTGCCGGGACAGGATCACCCGTGCGGAGAAGGAACGCGTACGGATCGCCTCACGCCAGTCGTCGCCTTCGGCGCCGGGTAGCTCGATCGCCGCGAACACCATGTCGACCACGCCGTCGAGAATCGCGTCTTTGTTCGGCACGTGGTGGTAGAGCGACATCGCCTCCACGCCCAGCTCCTGCGCCACCCGGCGCATCGTGATCGCCTCCACGCCGCCGCGATCCGCGACCCGGATCGCGCCCTCCAGCACGAGGCCTCTGTTGAGCGGTTGCGACGGTGGCACGACGGCTCCGGAGTCCGGACGGGTTGACAGCCTTACGAGCGTAAGCCAACCTTACACCCGTAAGCAGCCTTACCACTGTAAGGCTCTTCGGGTTCGCGTCGGCCAGGGTTCGGACCTGTGACGCGCCCGCCGGGGCGAGAGAAGGAGATCTCCATGCCGATGCCGAGGTGGTGGGGACACGTGAACAAGAAGGTGTTCAACCCCCGCGCGATAGCCGGCGGTAGATGGCCGGTGCTGATTCACGTCGGCCGCGTTTCCGGTGCCACGTACCGCACGCCGATGGACGCGCATCCCGTCGACGGCGGTTATCTGTTCGTTCTGGTGTACGGATCGCGCTCCGACTGGGTGCGGAACGTCCTGGCCGCCGGAAACGCACGGCTCCGGGTCGACGGGAGAGAGGTGGAACTCACCGCCCCACGCCTCGTCGGGAAGGACGAGGCGTTCCAGGCCCTCCCCGATGAGGTGGCACGCCCACCGAAGCCCCTCCGCATCACCGAGTTCCTCCGCATGGACCTGCTCACAGGCTGATCCCGGCGGTCCTCGACCTGCGCGTCAGTCTTGCGCCCTCAGAGAGCCCGAACCCCGCCGATCCGGCGCCGACCACTCCGCCACCATCGGGATCACAGGACGACCATCATGCATACGAACAGGCGGGCAGCCGCGATCGCGGGCACATTGGTCGTCGTCAGCATGATCGCCGGTGTGCTGAGCATCGTTCCCGCTCTTGATGAGCCACGCCGTCTCGCCCTCGTTTCCGCGCACGAGAGCCAGGTCATCGTCGGCGCGATCGCCCAGTCCATCATGATCCCCGCCTACGTCGGGTTCGCGTTGTGCGTCTATCCGGCGTTGCGGGCGGAGAACGAGGCGCTCAGCCTGGGTTTCCTCGGGTTCAGGCTGATCGCGGCGACATTCCACTTCATCGGCGTGATCACCCTGCCCCTGTTCCTCGTCCTGGGCCATGAGTTCGCCGAAGCCGGCGCTTCGGACGCGTCCCACCTTGAGGTCTTGGGCGAGTTGCTGCGGACGGCACGCGACCTGGTCAACCACGTCGCGTTGATCATCGCGTTGAGCCTCGGAGATCTCCTGCTGTTCCGCGTTCTGTGGCGGTCGGGATCCGTCCCCCGGTGGCTGTCCGGATGGGGATTCCTGGGAATCGGAGCGGCCATGTCGGCGAGCTTCCTGATACTGCTTCGCCTGACCGACGTGGCCACGCCGCTCTACCTGACCATGAACGCGCCGCTGGGCCTGCAGAGCCTCGTCTTCGCCGTGTGGTTGATGACGAGGGGTTTCGCCACGAACGCGCCGACCACGGTCCACCGGTACGGCTGACGCGCGGGCCGTCCCACCCTGTCGCGGCGGGCGTGGCGGGCCTGCGGCGGTCGTGACCGCAGGCGGGCCCGTCAGTGGTGGTAGGCGTGGACGACCGCGTGCCCCCGCCCCTTGCCGATGATCCACTTGTTGATCGGCGTGGTCACCAGGAACGCCACCAGCAGGGCGACCGCCAGCGCGCCCCAGAACAGCCCCGTGGTGAGCCCGGCGTCCATGGCGCCGGGGATGACGAGCATCACGCCGTTGTCCACGATCTCCATCACGATGATCGACACCGTGTCGGCCGCCAGAGCCAGGGTGATCGCCTCCTTCCAACCCACCCCGGCCCGGCGAAGCGGGATGAGGGTGAGCAGGTAGCCGAAGAAGAAGGCCAGCACGACGGCCAGCACGATGGACGGGAACGTGTGCCAGCCCAGCGCGGTGGCGATCACCAGCCCGAGCACCTCACCGATGGCGCATCCGGTCAGGCAGTGCAGGGTCGCCGAGGCCGCCATCCGCCAGGTGACCTTGCCGTGGCCGGCGTGCGCGTGCTGGTCGTGGTCGTGGTGGCCCGCGTGCTCGTGCCCCGCCTGCCCGGACATGCCGTGCCGGCTGTGGTCGTGGTGCTGCTCGGCCATGGGAACTCCAGGTCTTTCGTACTTCCTTTGCCGTCACAGACGATATACCCCCTAGGGGTATATCGCAACGCTTCCACCACCGCCCAAGGCTCCCCGGACGCGCCGGCCACACCTGAAAACCCGGGGACGACCCGAAGGTCACAGACGAGGTGCGGGCCGTAGGCTCATGCCGGTCGGTGTGCGCGAGGATCCGGCGGGGCCAGGGTCCGGTTCGTCGAGAGGCCGCGCCCCCAACGGGGGACCTCCTGCCGCCCACCCGGCCGAGCGCCCTCATGTGGTGGGTGCGGCGCCGTACTCCGCAGGCCGCGGAGCACGGCGCCCGAAGCCGCGTTTCAGGAGAAGACGACGGAGCGCACCAGCAGGCGTTCCGAAGCGCCCGCGCCGGGGCGCAGGCTGTAGAAGGCATCCCCCGTACAGCCGGCCTCAAGGAAGACCGTGGCCGTCGAGTCGGTCAGGTTCTTCGGCGCGTAGGAGGCCGACGTGCCGTCAGAGCCCGCCCCCCGGATGTCGATGCACCTCCCGCTCTCGGGGTTGTTGATGAAGCCGACGGCGTCGTACCCGTCGGCGGTCTTGTAGGAGTAACGGAACTGGCCCACGGCGGCCGACGCGGAGCCGGGAACCGCCAGAACCAGCATGAGGGCGCCGGCGGCGGCAGCCACGGCAGAGTGCAGACGCATGGATCTCCTCTTCACGGAACAGGGGAAACACTGAGCGCAATCATTAAGTCACGGTGAGTGTTCCATGTCGAACACGAGCCCGGCCGCAGAGGGGCCCCACCCCGGAACTCCGGCGACCTCGACGACGACTTCGGCGCCGAGTTCGACGCGGCGTATGGCCGTACGGCGCTCCCGCGCGGGCCCCGCCGAGGTGGTGCGCCGCGACGCGGTCGGCACGGACGGCGCCTTCTTCCGGGAGGCCGACGGCGACACCTCCGACGGCGAACCGGTCACCGCCCTCCACGCCGGCCTGCGGTGACCCGGAAGCACGCACCACAGCCCCGACCACCGGTGGCCCTCACCGGGTCCGCCTCCGGGTTCAGGTCAGGCGGCGGCCCCGGGAGTCCGGCATCGCCGCGCAGCGCCAGAGCACTTCCCTGTGGGCCGACGCCCAGGTCAAAGGCATCCTGGCGTTCGGCAGAACCATCGAGGTCGAGAACCTCAGCGCCTCCTGCGCCTCCACCGGAACCGGCATCAGGTCCGAGGTCCGCATGGGGAGAAACCATTTCGGGAACAGCGTGGCGGGCGAAGGCGTCATACCGGCGCCCGAACGCATAACCTTCGACGGGGGCTCCGCCGTCGTCAACGAACAGCAGGTCAGGGCCTCGGACGGCACCCTCACCGTCAACGCCCTGCACATCACCATGAACAGCGGCCCCAGCTTCATTCTCGGCTCGGTCACCTGCACCCGCCTGGCGTAGAACGGCCACGGCACTCCAGCGCCCCGCCCGGACGTGCGAACGCTCCGCGATCCGCGACCGGGCGATCCGCCCTCGACGCGACGACACGATTCAGGTCGGCGAGAGCGGGTGGCCGTCCGGCGCCGGCACTCCCGGTCACACCGCGTGGCGTGGAAGCGGACGTCGGCGAACAGGGCCCGGCCTGTCCGCGGGAGCGTCTCCCGGTCTCTCCATGGAAATCGGGAAATGGCCCGGCGCGTAATACGGGCGACATTAAGCATGAAATAGAGATATTGACAAACGGGTGGAACCTCCGGCCCTCCGTTCTTGACGTCCTCACTCATGTGGCGAAACGCAGGGGCGTGCGAACGTCCACGAGATTTCCGATCCCACCGCCCACGGCAAGCGATTTCCACCTCCAAAATGGAGCCATGACGATTCAGCATGGTTCATGGCGCGAAGGGCCTTTGTCGGCGGCGGTGGCGTGGGCCACCCGTGGCGTGACCGTCGAGTGGTTATGAACGGGGCACGGTCGTCCGTCGCACTGTGTCGGCGAGCGCTGGCCGACCTCGAACGCACCCTGGGCCCCGACCATCCGGACACCCTGACCTGCCGCCACGACCTCGCCGAGGCCCACCGGACGGCGGGGCAGGCGGACAAGGCCATCACCCTCTACGAACAGGTGGTGGCCGACCGGGAGCGGGTCCTCGGCGCCGATCACCCCGACACCCTGGACAGCCGCCACAACCTCGCGAGCGCCCACTGGGCGGCAGGCGAGGCGGTCAAGAGCATCGCTCTGTCCGAACAGCTGGTGGCCGACCGGGAGCGGGTCCTCGGCGCCGATCACCCCGACACCCTGGCCAGTCGGCACAACCTCGCCGAGTCGTACCGGACGGCGGGTGAGACGCACAAGGCCATCACCCTGCACGAACGACTGGTGGCCGACTGCGAACGGGCCCTCGGCACCGACCACTTCACCACCGTGACCAGCCTCAAGAACCTCGCCGAGGCGTACCAGGCGACAGGTGAGCCGGACAAGGCCCTTGCCACGAACGAAAAGGCGCTGATCGGCTGTGAGCAGGCCTTCGGCAACGACCACCCCGCCACCCTGGCCATCCGTCGTGGCCTCGTGGACGCCTACTGGGCGAAAGGCGAGGTGGACAAGACCGTCGCCCTGTGCGAACAGATGATGGCCGGCTGCGAGCGGGCCTTCGGCCCCGACCACCCCATCACCCTGGCCAGTCGCCACGGTCTCGCCCAGGCCTACCAGCTGACGGGGAGAATGAGAGAGGCCGTCGCCCTCTACAAGCGGACGCTGGCCCGGCGCAGGAAGACACTGGGCTTCGACCACCCCGACACCCTGGCCACCTGCCGCGGCCTCGCGAGCGCCTACGAAGCGTTGCGATGGATGAGACCGGCCCTGAGCCACTACGTACATGTGGAGCGTCGGCAGGCGGCGGCTCTGGGCTCCACCCATCCCGACACCCTGGCCGGCCGTGCGGACGTCATGCGGTCCTTCATCCTGATGAGGAAGGTGAAACCGGCCATGCGCGTGGGCGAGAACCTGCTGCCCGACTGTGAACGCGTGCTGGGTTCCGACCATCTCATCACCCTGACCGTGCGCAACAGCCTCATAAACGTCTACCGGGTGGCCGGAAAGATCGAAGGGGACGTCGGCCTGTGCGAACAGGCGTTGATCGCCTGCGAACGTGCCCTCGGCACCGACCATCTCGCCACCAACAACGCCCGCCAGAACCTCGCGCACGCCTACCAGGCGAACGAACGGCCGGAGGCCGTCGAACTGTACGAACGAGCGGTGGCAGGCTGCGAACAGGGCTTCGGCCCCGACCACCTCGACACCCTGATCTCCCGGCTGAACCTCGCGAACTCCTACCAGACGACCGGGCGGACCAGGCAGGCCGTCGAGCTGTACGAACGGACCCTGGCGGACTGCGAGCGGGTTCTGGGGGCCAGGCATCGGATCACCCGGGTGGCACGGGCGAGCCTCGGGAAGATCCGTACTCCCTGAGTACGGCGGCGCGTCACCCGAGCGGTCTGTGCCGACGGTTCACGGCGTTCAGCCGTTCGCGTGCCGGGAGCGAACCGGCCACCACATCTTCGTGCGTTCCCACGGCTTCGAGGCGAAGAGCGGTACGGCGGATCGCCCCGGCACGCGTGTGGCGTGTTTCGGCCCCACAGCCTTTTCCCAGGGAACAAAACCTCCCGTTCCCGTGGGGCCGCCCGTTTCCGGTAAGCGGCGTAGAAGTCTCCGGTGAATTCCGGATAAATCAAAGGCGAACAGCAGCAAACACCTAACGGAAATCCCGCTGAATTTCTGCGTCCACCTGTTCCTGCGGCCCGCGGACGGGCGCCGGAGACGCGGCCGCCACAGGGCGCCGGCCCCATGCCGTGCCGAAAGGCCCGGCCGTACGTTCCGGGTCCACCGCGGATACGACCGATGACGGGTGACGCCGTGCCCCGCCTCTCCTCGAAGCGCCCTCCGGCCCTGCGCGATCAATCACGGAACAGGAGTCACCACAGGTCACGGCAGCCGACCACGTCTGACATCGGAAGGTAACGACTTGGGCACTTAAAGTGAATGCGGTTGCTCTGTGTAATCAGACAGCCGGTTCGACCAAAACCAAAGAACCAACGTCCGTCAGAAGAGTCCACCCACTCGACAGGAGAAGTCATGCGCGTCACCGCAGCGATCACCGGCGGCCTGCTGGCCGCCTCGGCCGCCCTCATCGCCATCGCCCCCGCATCATCCGCATCCGCCTCCACCGCGGCGGCACCGGCAGCCGCCTCGACCTCGCTGACCGTCGGCTTCGAGCAGTGCAGGAGGGGTGGCGGGTACCCGGTTCGGAGGGACGGGTACTGGTGGTGCGAAGGCGGCAGGTACGACGGGCAGCGAATCCAGGGAGGATGAGCCCCTGACTCCCCGGATCCCACCCGGCTCCAGCGGCATCTCCTGAACGCCCGGAATCCTCCCACGGTCAGTTCGAGGCCGGAGAGAAGGGTGGAGACGCCGCTGGGGCCGGTCCTTCGACAAGCAGGAGGAGGCCGTCCCGCTCGGCGGCGGCTCTTTCGACCGAGCCGCCTCCTGTCGGGAACCGCCGCACCGCGCACCCGGACCCCTGGCGGCATCGGCGGACGACCCCGCCGGATCCGCCCACCACCGAAGACACACCTTCACTTTCGGTGGTCATTCGACTATCCAAAGTGGGTGATCGGGGTATCCCACCGGCGAAGAACGCCGTCTCGGTCCTAGTAGTGCTTTGTTAGGTGGTTAGGGCGGTCGCCGGTGG